>JAXDJC010000133.1:0-3309 GCA_034663685.1 Thermoleophilaceae bacterium | reverse complement strand
GACGAGCAGGTCCCGGGCTACCGGGCGCAGCGCGACGCCTACTGCGCCGCGGGCGGCGCCGGCGGGCAATCGGGGGCGGCGCTCCCGTAGGCTCCGCGGATGGCCACGCCCGAAGCGGTCCTGTTCGACATCGACGGCACGCTCATCTCGACGGGCGGGGCGGGCGCCCGCAGCTGGCGCCACGCGTTCGAGGAGCTGTACGGCATCCCCGCCGACATCGGCCAGTTCACCGATGCCGGCATGACCGACCCCACGGTCGCGCGGCTCACGTTCAAGGCGGCGGTGGGGCACGACCCGTCGCCGCGCGAGGTCGCGACGGTGATGGCCGCCTACCTCGACCGCCTGCCATACGAGGTCGAGCACTCCGAGAAGTACCGCGTGCTCGACGGCGCCGAGGAGCTCCTGCGGCGGCTCGGACGCGAGCAGGGCATCCTGCTCGGCATCACGTCCGGCGCGGTCGAGGCGGCGGCGCACATCAAGCTCTCGCGGCCGGGCTTCAACCGCTACTTCCCGTTCGGCGGCTACGGGTCCGACTCGGCCGACCGGATCGAGCTGACGAAGCGCGCAATCGAGCGCGGCGGCCAGCTGCTCGGCCACCCGCTCGACCCCGCGCACGTCCTCGTGGTGGGCGACACGCCGAAGGATCTCGACGCTGCGCACGGCGCCGGCGCGGTGGCGGTCGGCGTCGCGACCGGGCACTACTCGCGCGAGCAGCTCGAGGAGGCCGGCGCCGACCGCGTGCTCGACACGCTGCGCGACCCGTTCCCCGGCGTCGACTGACCTCCGCGCGGGCGCCGCTCGCGCGGTAGCGTCCGCAGCGGTGGCTCGAAGGCTCGCGCTCCGCGCACTCGGCTTGGCGGCCGCGATGGTGGCGGTCTCGCCCGCGGTCGCGCTCGCCGGCCCCGATCCCGTCAACCAGCCGCTCTCCGACGGCTGCCAGCGCAACGCCGCGGGCCTGCTCACGTTCAGCTCCCCGGAGTGGGTGTTCGTCGGCGGCAAGGGCACCACGGACGCGACCAGGGTGGTCGAGGGCACGACCACCCTCAGCCACACGGCCGACGAGGACCTCCCGGAGAGCCACACGAGCTACGACTTCGACACCGACGTCGTGCCGGACCCGAGCTACCTCGGCCTGCTCGCCGGCTCGCCCACCGCCGGCAACGGCAACTTCGCCCACGACGCGGACATGGGGAAGCTGCACGTGGAGTGGGAGAGCCGCGCGATCCCGGCCTACGTGTGGCCGACCGAGGGCGACCGCGTGAAGCTGTGGGGCCAGTGGGTCTGGGACTGCGGCCACTGGGGCGAGGGCATCCAGACCGACCAGAGCAACCCCCAGGGCAGCCTGGTCGGCACCGGCGACTACCTCCTCCCCGGCCAGGTGGAGGGCGACCCGCCGCCGGACCTGCGCGGCGAGCAGACCGAGCTGCACCCGATGGAGGCGCTCGTCGTCACGCGCAGGACGCCGTGGGCCGCCGCCGCGGGCGAGACCCAGACCGACACGTTCATCTCGAACGACGGCACGCACGCGTTCGCGGAGGAGCGCTGCGCGCGCGACATCAACCCCCTGCCGGGGCTGCCGAGCTACGGGCCCGACTTCACCGCCTGCGCCAACACCGCGGCCAACGAGCAGCAGCCCGTGCGCGGGCGCTCCTACGACTTCTTCGTGCCGGCCCCGCCCAGGCCGTCGCCCGGCGCGACGCTCGACTACCGCGAGATCGTGCGCGTCACGGGCAGCGCGGCCACCGAGCAGGTGACCGAGGCGAGCGGCGGCCTGAACGTGCACGTCTCGTTCCCCGACGCCGCGGGCCCGCTCGCCTACGGCACGACGTTCCTCGTCGGCTGGCACGGCAGCGCGGCGCCGGCCGTCCACCTGCGCCTGACGCTCCACTCGGTCACCGTGGTCCACTCGCTCGACCCGAACCCGGACCGCTTCCGCCAGACCGGCCCGCCGCCCGGCGAGTACAACCTCTACCTCGACGCCAACGGGCGCTGGACCTTCATCGGCGGGCGCGGGCCGCTGGCCGCGAGCGACGAGCTCGCGCCGGCACTCGGAGCCGTGACGGACGGCCAGGTGGTGCCGGTCGAGAAGGCGATCGACCTGTTCGTGCCCGCGGGCCGGCCGCTGCGGCTCGCGATCAGCGGGCGCGAGTGCGACCTGCCGAGGATGGATCCATGCGTGGTGACCGCCGAGGTGTCGGACTCGAACGACCACCCCGGCCAGGCGATCGCGGAGTTCCCGTCGCCGGACGCCGCGCTCGGCGCCCACAGGCTCGCGCCCGACACGGGCAACTACAGCGTCGACTACTCGGTGGAGCGCGTGGCGGACGGGGGCGTCGCGAGCCCGCCGGGCACGAGCGGCGTGCCGGGTAGCGCGCCCGGCGGCGACCTCGGCGGCGGCGGCACCGTGGTGTCGCCCGCGGCCGGCTGCGACGACCGGCTGGCGCCCGCCTCGCGCTTCCGCGTGCGCGCCTCGCGCCGGCGCGCGCTGTCGGTGCGCGGGACCGCCCGCGACCGAGGCTGCGCCGGTGCGGTCGCCCGTGTGACCGTTGCCGTGGCGCGGCGCACGGGCGGCGGAGGCTGCCGCTACCTCCAGGCGAGCGGCCGGTTCGGCCGCGGCACGAGCTGCCGCCGCCCCACCTACGTGGCGGCCGCCGGCACCGCCGTCTGGTCGCTCCGCTCTGCGCGGCCGCTGGCCCGCGGGACCTACGTGGTGCGCAGCCGGGCGATCGACGCGGTCGGCAACGTCGAGCGCAAGGCGCGCCTCGCCGGGGCTAGGCGCAACTTCGTGACGGTCAGGATCCGGTAGTCAGAGCGGCCGGTCGATCCGCCGCAGCGCGTTCGGGCCGAGCTTCTCGAACGACGTGTGGCCCGACAGCGCGAGCGTCAGGTCGAGCTCCGCGAGGAAGCCGCGCAGGAGCTGCGCCACCGCGTCCTCGCCGCCGACCGCGAGCGCCCACACGTACGGCCTCCCGAGCAGGACGGCGGAGGCGCCCAGCGCCATCGCCTTGAACGCGTCGGCCGCCGAGCGGATGCCGGAGTCGAGCAGCACCGGGAACTGGTCGGGCACCACCTCCGCCACCGCGGGCAGCGCGTCGAGCGTGCCGATCGCGCCGTCCACCTGCCGCCCGCCGTGGTTCGAGACGATCACGCCGTCCATCCCGGCGTCGACCGCCATCCGGGCGTCGTCGGGGTGGAGGATGCCCTTGAGGAGGATCGGCAGCTCGGTGTTCTCGCGCAGGAACGACAGCTTGTCCCAGCTGCTCGTCGGGTTCGAGAACGCCATGATCCAGCGCATGACGGCCGCCTGAA
>JAXDJC010000097.1:0-7989 GCA_034663685.1 Thermoleophilaceae bacterium | reverse complement strand
CATTGTCCCAACGAAAGAGGCGGCCCGGAAGCCGCCTCTCACGTGATTCTTATGTTCAGCCCCCGTCTGGCCCGTCGGGGGCTGGCTCCCGTGCGGCTGCTTCGGACGCTTGAAGCAGATCCACGGGAAGGTTGGACTCGCAGAGCACGGATGCCCCTGTCACCGGGTGCGTAAACACGAGTTTGGTGGCGTGCAGAAATTGGCGCGCTAGCCCAAGCCGCTGCCCGCACGGGTCGCCTCCATACTGGGCATCGCCGCAGACGGGATGGCCGATCGCGGCCAGGTGCACGCGGATCTGATGGGTGCGCCCGGTCTCCAGGCGCACCCGCAGCAGCGTGGTCCGCGGCAGGGCTCGCTCGATCGTGAAGTGGGTCCGCGCCTCGCGCGGCGTGTCGGTGCTCGTGGAGTGGATCGTGCGGTTGCGCCGGTCGCGGCCGATGGGCACGTCGATCGTGCCGCTGAGCGCGTCCGGCCGGCCCTCCACGAGCGCCAGGTACTCACGCTCGAGCTCGCGCCGGCGCAGCTGCTCCTGAAGAGCGCGGTGGACCTCGTCCGACTTGGCCACCACCAGCAGCCCGGAGGTGTCGCGGTCGAGCCGGTGGACGATGCCGGGGCGCCAGGGGTCCGAGCCGCCGGCCGCACGTCCCGCCAGCGCCTCCACGAGCGTGCCGGTCGGATGCCCGGGCGCGGGGTGCACGACCACTCCCGCGGGCTTGTCCACCACCAGCAGGTGATCGTCCTCGTACACCACCTCGTGCGGGGCGGCGTCCACGTCCCCGAACGCCACGATTTCCTCGGGCACGGCCTCCACCATCTCCCCCTCGGCGAGCAGGTGGCTCTTGGGCCGCGGGTCGCCGTCCACGGTCACGCCGCCGGCGTCGATCAGGCGCTGGGCCGCCGCGCGCGAGCCCACCGACGCGCCCAGGGCCACGTCCAGCCGCTGGCCCGCGCGGGCCTCGTCGACCGTGAAGCGCACCGGCTCGCTCATTCGCGCGGCGCCTCCACCACGTAGAGCAGGGCGAGGATGCCGATCACGATGGCGGCGTCGGCGAGGTTGAACGCGGGCCACAGGGACGGGTCGAGGTAGTCGATCACGGAGCCGTCCCGGGCGCGGTCGGCGAGGTTGCCGAGCGCCCCGCCGGCCACCATTCCCACCGGCAGCCAGAGCGCCGCGCGCCGCGCGTTCAGCGCGAAGTACACGGCCAGCCCCAGCAGCGCCGCCGCCGTGAGCACCACGATCAGCGAGCCGCCGCCGCCGAGCGCACCGAACGCCACGCCGTGGTTGCGCACGTACGTGATGTCGATGCCGAAGAACACGTTCTCGCTGTGACCGCGCTCGATCGACGACACCACCATCTGCTTGAGCGCCTGGTCGGCCACGACCACGAGCGCGGCCACCACGCCGGCCAGCCGCCAGGCGCGGGCGTACTCGCCCACGCCGCGCTCAGCCCGCGATGAGGGCGGACACGATGTTTCCCACGATGATGAGCACGATCGTCCCGACCATTGGGCTGAGGTCCATCGCAGCCGGGCCGATGCGGGCCATCGGGAGGATCCGCCGCCAGAGGTTGAGGTACGGGTCCGTCACGTCGCGCACGAACGTGAGCACCTTGTCCAACACGATGTTGTACGGCATGCGCGTGACGTAGCTCATCAGCACGCGGATGAAGATCAGGACCACGTAGACGATAACCAGCGTCTGCACGTAGCCGGCCACGTCGCTGCGCGTGACCGCCGCCAGGACCGGGCCGCTCACCGGTCCGCCCCCGAGGCGGCCGCGACCGCGTCGTCGAACGCCGCCCTGATGCCTCCGGCCTCGAGTGCGGCCAGCCCGCGGGCGGTGAAGCCGCCGGGGGACGTGACGCGCGTGCGCAGGGCTCGCGTGTCGTCCCCGCCCGCGCGGAGCACCGCCGCCGTCCCGGCCATCGTCTCCACTGCCATGCGGCCGGCCAGCTCGGCGCCGAGGCCCTGCCTCACGCCGGCGTCCACCAGCGCCTCCACCACGAGGGCGAAGAAGGCCGGACCGCAGCTCATCACCGCCGTGCCGGCGCCGATCAGCCTGTCCGGCACCTGCACGACCAGGCCCAGCCGGTCGAGCAGCGGGCGCAGCTCGGCCTCAGGTCCCTGGCTCGCAAGGCGGCCCGGCGAGTAGCACACGACTCCCTGGCCGATCTCCACGGGAATGCTCGGCATCAGGCGGTACACCGGCCGGTCGGGATACGCGGCCTCGACCGCGCTCACCGGCACGCCGCCGAGGATCGAGACCACCGCGCGGGCGCGCTCGCCGATCTCCGCGGCCACCTCCTCGAGCTGGGCGGGCTTGTGGCAGAGAACGATCGCGTCCGCCGCCTCCGCCACCGCTGCGTTCGACTCGAGCGCCTCGCCCCCCAGCTCGGACGCGAGCGCCTCGGCGCGGCCGCGGTCGATGTCCGAGACCAGGATCGGCTCACGCAAGCCGCGCGCGAGCGCGGTGGCCATGTTGCCTGCGCCGATGAAGCCGATTCGCATGGAGCCCAGCATATGGGGCGCGACGGCGCCCCTAGGACTGGTTGAAGAAGCCCTTCTCGATCAGCCGCGCGCGCTCCTCGGCGGAGACGTCCACGTTGCGCGGCGTGAGGAGGAAGACCTTGTCGGCGATGCGCTGCATTCCGCCGTCGAGCGCGTAGGTGAGGCCCGAGGCGAAGTCGATCAGGCGCTTGGAGAGGTCGGTGTCGCTGCTCTGGAGGTTGAGGATCACCGGCACGTCCTCCTTGAACTGGTCGGCGATCTGCTGAGCGTCGTTGAAGCTCTTGGGGATCACGAGGTGCACCTGCACCGACTCGGCGCGGCCGTTGCCGACCGGCCGCAGGACGCGGGTCTCGCGCGCGCTGCGCGGGGCCTCGTCGGCAAAGATGTCGTCGAAGTCGTCGCGGCGGCGCCGGCTCTGGAGCCGGCGTACGTTGGGCCGCTCGCGATAGCGGTCCTCGATCTCGCTCTCCGGCTGGGGCTCTGCCTCGTCGTGGTAGCCGTCATCCACCTCGGCCAAGCCGAAGTAGACCATTGCCTTGTGCCATGTATCCCTGAAGGCCATTGTTCGCGGCGTTCTTCGCGTGAGCGGGCGAAAACCCTTTCGTTTACAAGTTATCCGGTGGCCGGCGATTTGACTCCCGAGCAGTTCGAGGCACCGGGTGCCGCGGGGCGTCTCGCGGGCGAGCAATCGGGGGACGGAGCGCCCGTGGTCCTGCTCCACGGGCTCTCCGCGGTGCGGCGGTACGTGGTGCACCGGTCGAAGGCCCTCCCCCGCGCCGGGTTCCGGACGATCGCCTACGACGCCCGCGGGCACGGCCAGTCGGACCCGCCCGAGGACCCCGACGCCTACTCGTACGCCCACCTCGTTGGCGACCTCGGTGCGCTCCTGGACGAGTTCAACCTCGACCGGGCGGCGCTCGCTGGTGTGTCGATGGGCGCGCACACGGCGCTGCGCTTCGCCCTCGAGAGCCCCGACCGGGTCTCCGCTCTGGTGGTGATCACCCCGGGCTACACGGGCGACCCGCACGCGAGTGGATCCTGGGACGCGATGGCCGACGCGCTCGAGGAGGGCGGGATCGAGGGCTTCCTCGAGTCGTGGGGAGCGCGCGACGTGGCCCCGCGCTACCGCGAGGCGGCGCTCGAGAACGCGCGGCAGCGGCTCTCGCTGCACCGCGATCTGGGCGCGGTGGCGCGGGCGCTTCGCGTCGTGCCGCGCTCGGCGGCGTTCGACGGGCTGGAGGCGCTGCGCGAGGTGGAGGCGCCGGCGCTGGTGGTCGGCTCGCGCGACGACGCGGACCCGATGCACCCGCTCGCGGTCGCCGAGTCGTACGTGGACGCGCTCCCCGACGCGCGGCTGCTGGTGGAGGACGAGGGCAGGCCGCCGCTGGCGTGGCAGGGCGCGCGGCTCTCGCGCGCCATCGCCGACTTCCTCGGCTAGGAGATCGTGAGCGGCTCGCGCTCGCTCAGGCGGCGTTCGCCCTCGCGGTCGTGCCCGGGCAGGTAGACGGTCGGCCGGTCGGCGGCCAACTCGCGGATGCGTCGCATCGTGTCCCGCGCCTCCTTCGGCTTGGGGGACACGCCGTCGATCGCGCCCTCCACCAGCATCTCCTGGTCGTAGGACGTGTCCCCGGCGAAGAGGACGAGCTGCTCGCCCTCGTCGAGCACCACCGACACGTGGCCCGGCGTGTGGCCCGGCGTGGGCACGATGCGCACGTCGCCCGCGTCGGTCACCGGCAGGCTCCGGTCGAACGGCCCGAACGCCTCGGCGCGAGTCTCGAAGCGGGTCGGCTCGAACCAGTCCGGCCAGCGGTTCGGGAGGAACCCGCGCAGGCGGCCCATGGTGCCGGAGGCCACCTTCATCTCGGTGCTCGACACCATGATCTCCGAGTCGGGGAAGTGCTCCAGCCCACCGGAGTGGTCGGTGTGCATGTGCGTGATCACGACCCTGCGCACGTCGCCCGGCTCGATGCCGAGCTCCCTCAGCTGCGGTCCGATCTCCTGCTCCGGACGCACCTCGAACTTCACCGCGAGGTGGAAGTACGGGTGCCAGCGCGGGAAGTGCCCCGGCTGCATCACGCGCGCGGTCTCGCCCGTGTCGACCACGATCACGCCCTCCGGGTGCTCGATCGCCCAGGCCCAGATCGGAAGGGGGGGCGTGAACTCCCGGTCGAGCATCGTGAGGACCGGGCGCAGCGGCTCCGGCCCCATGCCGCGACGCTGCCGCGTGGTGACCTGCACCGACCCCGTTGTGATCGCGTGAACGCGCATCAGGCGTACAGGACCGTACCGAGCCGGACGATCGTCGCGCCCTCCTGCACCGCCACCTCGTAGTCCTGGGTCGTGCCCATCGAGAGCTTCGCCAGGCCGTGCTCTGCCGCCAGCTCGGCGAGCCGCGCGAAGTGCGGGCGGCTCCGCTCCGGGTCCTCGGCGAACGGGGGCATCGTCATCAGGCCGGTGACCGGAACGGGGGAGCGCTCGACATACGCGCCGATCTCCCCGGCCGCGATGCCGGCCTTCCCCTCCTCACCGGCCACGTTCACCTCGAGCAGGACCTCCTTCGCCGGATACTGCTCCAGCTTGCGCAGCGCGGACTCCGAGGCGACCGAGTGGATGAGCCGCGCGATGGGGGCGATGTCGCGGACCTTGCGCGACTGGAGGGCGCCGATGAAGTCCCACTCGAACAGGTCGCGGTGCGCCTCGTGCTTGGCGAGCATGTCCTGCGCGCGGTTCTCGCCGACGAGCGTGATGCCGCCCGCGGCCAGCTCCGGGAGGTCCTGGAGCGCGACGTACTTGATGGCGGCGCAGATCTCCACCTCGTCGCCGATCTGCCCGCGGATCCGCTCGAGGTTGCGGCTGATGCGCTCGGCGTCCATCAGGCGCGGACCACGATCCCGCACTGGCGGCCGGTCACGCCGTGGTCGCGGCGGTGCGAGAAGAGCAGGTCCGGATTGCAGCTGGTGCACACCTCGACGTGGTGCAGGTCGGCCACGCCATGGGCCTCGAGCTTGCGCTGGGCCACGAGCCTGAGGTCCAGCATGCGCCCGCGGGCCACGCCGTCCAGGTCCGCGAAGGCGTCGAGCACCTCCGGCCCGACCTCGTAGCAGCAGCGGCCGATGCACGGCCCGAGCGCGGCGGCCGGCGGCTCGTCGAACGTTGCGAGCGCGCGCTCCACGATCCCGCCCGCCAGGCCGCGCCAGCCGCAGTGGAGCATCGCGATCCGGCCGGGCGCCGCCAGCGCCACGGGCAGGCAGTCGGCCACCAGGACGAGCAGGCCGGTGTCGTCGCGCGCGGTCGTGTGGCCGTCCACTTCCTCGAGCTCCTCGCCGCCGGTCCCCCACTCCTTGATGTCGGTCCCGTGAACCTGGCGGCCCATCGCCACGGCCTCGGGCGCGAGCCCCGCCCGGGCGGCAAGCCGCGAGCGGTTCTCGGTCACCCGGCCGGGATCGTCCTCGGTGAGGATCCCGAGGTTGAGCGACTCGTACGGCCCCGCGCTGACGCCGCCTAGACGCGTGGAGAACAGCGCCTGCGCACCCGGAAGCGCCACCTCGAAGCCGGGCGGGGTCAGACCCCTTACGGTGGTGTGAGTTGCGCTCACTCGGGCTCCGCCCGCGCCACCGCCAGGGCTGCGGCCAGCTCGGCGTCGCGGCCCGAGAGCTCGCCGTCGAGCTTGCGGCGCAGGACCTCGTCGAGCGCCCGGCCGATCGCCGGCGAGCGCTCCACGCCTGCCGCGATCAGGTCGTCGCCCGTGATCTCCAGGTGGACCGAGCGCAGGTCGGCCGCGAAGCGCAGCACGGGGCCGGCGGGGGCGCCGAGCGCGAGCGCGAGGGCAAGCGTCTCCCGCGGCTCGCAGCGCAGCAGCGCGTGAACGGCCGACGGCGGCGGGTCGGCCCGCAGCGGGGCCACCAGGCCGGGCGCCTGCCGCGCGGCCGCCAGCACGCGCTCGCGCTCGCTGCGCACGAGCCCGAGCGACTCGACCCACGCCCCCAGCCCGAGCGGGTCGCGCACCACGACCGCGGCGAGCGCCGCCAGTGCGCGGTCGGCGCCGCACTCGAGGCAGGCCAGCGCCGTGGAGGCGACCAGCTCCGGGTCCGGGTCGAGAGCAGGGTTGAGCGCCCGGTGGAGGCCCAGATCCAGCATCCGCTCCACCGCCCGGCCCACCTCCAGCTCTCCGAGCAGGTCCATCAGCTCGTCGGCGATCCGGTGGCCGGAGACCGTGGCGAGCGCGTCCGCGGCGATCGCCTCCCGCGCCGCCGACTCGGAGTCCGCGTCCATCTGAGCGCCCAGCCGCGACTCGTAGCGGACCGCCCGCAGCAGCCGCGTCGGGTCGTCGACGAAGCTGCCCTCGTGCAGGATCCGCACGACGCCGGCGGCCAGATCCTCGCGCCCGCCGTACGGGTCGATGAGCCGTCCGAGCTCGAGCCCCGATAGCGCGATCGCCATCGCGTTGATGGCGAAGTCGCGCCGCGCGAGATCCTCCTGGAGCGTGGCGGGCGCCACCTCCGGCAGCGCCCCCGGCCGCTCGTAGCGCTCGCGGCGCGTGGTGGCCATGTCGACCGCCAGCCGCGGCGCCCTCACCGTCGCGGTGCCGAACCGCTCGTGCACGGTGGCCTCGCCCCCCACGCGGGCCGCCACCGCCCGCGCGGCCGCGATCGCATCGCCCTCCACCGCCACGTCGAGGTCCACCCCGCGCTCGCCGCGGAGCAGATCGCGCACCGCACCGCCGACGAGGTACGCCGGGGGCAGCCCCTCGAGCGCCGGCAGCAGCGCGTCCATCCCGGGCAGCGCGCGCACGCGCTCGGCCAGGCGCTCCAACCCGCTACTCCCGCACCGGGATCCCGGCCGCGCGCATGCGGTCCTTGGCCTCGCGCACCGTGTATGACCCGTAATGGAAGATCGACGCGCACAGAACCGCGTCGGCGTGGCCCGCCTCGATCGCGTCCACGAGGTGATCGAGCGCGCCCGCGCCGCCCGACGCGATCACCGGCACGTCCACGGCGTCGGCCACCGCCCGGGTGAGCGCCAGCTCGTAGCCGTCCTCGGTGCCGTCCCGGTCCATGCTGGTGAGCAGGATCTCGCCGGCCCCGCGCTCGGCGCCCTCGCGCGCCCATGCCACCGCGTCGCGCCCGACCGGCTTGCGCCCGCCGTTCACGTAGACCCCGTAACCCTCAACCTGCCTCACAGAGGGGTCTGACCCCTTTTCGCGTTTTGCGTCGATTGCCAGCACCACGCACTGCGAGCCGAACACCTCCGCCAGCTCGCCGATCAGCTCCGGCCGCGCCACCGCGGCGCTGTTCACCGACACCTTGTCGGCGCCGGCGTCGAGCACCGCCTGGGCGTCCTCCACCGAGCGGATGCCGCCGCCGATCGTGAACGGTATGAACACGTCGTCGGCCGTGCGCCGGGCCAGCTCCACGATCGTGTCGCGCTTCTCGTGCGAGGCCGTGATGTCGAGGAACACGAGCTCGTCGCCGCCCTCCTCCT
>JAXDJC010000084.1:0-3151 GCA_034663685.1 Thermoleophilaceae bacterium | reverse complement strand
GCTCCCCCTCAGACACCCTGTTGAACCCCCTCGACGTCGTCACCCGGTTCGCCGAACCCGCCAAATTGGCACAGAGCGACCGGTGTTCCTACCCCCCAAACCGGGGGAATCGACTCGGCCCGATCAGCCGCTCATCGGCCCGACGGTGTGGATCAGCACGTTCACGTTCAATGTCGTGATCGTGTGGCCGTCGGCGCAGCCCTGGAGCACCGCCACCTCGTCGTTCTGTCCGAAGAACGACGCCCGGCCCGCGGCGAAGCCGCCCTGGTCCCCCTTCACGTAGACCGCGTTCTGGGCGGCGATCGCACCGAGCGACAGCCGTCCCGTGAGCGTGCGGTCGCCCACCGCGTTGGGGAACCGGCCGACGAAGGGCGCGTCCAGCGAGTAGCCCGCCACCCCGCACGAAATCGGCCCGTGCGCCCTGACGGAGACGTTCATCGGCGTGTCCACCACCGCCACTCCGTTGAGCGTCCCGGTGCACTTACCGCCGCCCGGGTTGGACGTGAACGTCCAGTCCATGTCCTGCGCCACGAACTGGAGCGGCAGCCCGAAGTTGGTCTTGCCGTCGATCGAGCACTGGCCGTCGAAAGTCGCGGTCGCGCTCGCCGGCGCCGCGTACGCGGCCGTCCCGAGCACGCCGAACAGAACTGCAACGCAGAAGCGCCTCACGCCATCCCCCCGCTGTAGAAATCAACCCCTTACCCCCCGTCCGGCGGACCTCAGCCCCCCTGTTCGGACGACGGCGACGGCATCGTAACTCCGCTTGAGCGATCATTAGGAATTACGCTTCCGGCAATGAGCGCCGTGGGCACACTCGACTGGGCGCGGCGCACCGGGGGGCGGCTGACGGCGAGCGAGCGGCTCGCATTCACCGCGACCGGCGTCGCCTCGCAGATGCGGCAGATGTCGGACCGGGCCGCGTTCTCGCTCGGCCTGAGCAGGGACCGGCTCGCCCGGCTCGACCTGTCCTCGGTGCGGCTGCCCGACAGCGCGGCGGCCAGGGAGGCGGAGCAGTTCGCCGAGGAGCTCCCGCCGTTCATCTGGCACCACTCGCAGCGCTCCTACCTGTGGGCGCTCGCCCTGGCGAGCATGGACGCGCTCACGCCCGACGAGGAGTTCCTCTACGTCTCGTGCCTGATGCACGACGCGGGCATGTTCGGCGTTGGCGACCGCGAGTCGAGCGCCTGCTTCACCCTGGGGAGCGCCGACGCGGCCTCGCGCTGCGCGGTGCACGGCGGCTGGGACGACGCCCGCCGCGAGCGCCTGATGGAGGCCATCACGCTGCACATCAACCCGAGCGTGGCGGTGAGCGAGGGCGTGGAGGCCAACCTGCTCACGCGCGGCTCGACGCTCGACGGGTTCGCGCTGCGCGGGGCGTGGCGCATCGCCCCGGAGACCAAGCGCGACGTGCTGGAGCGCCACCCTCGGCACGGCATGACCGGCAAGCTGCCGCCGGTGCTCAGGGCGCACGGCAGGGAGGCGCCCAAGGGCCGGATCGCGTTCTACCTGCGCTACGGGGCGCTGGTGCAGCTGATCAAGCACTCGCCCTGGGACGACTAGCGCGCCCGGCGGCGCTCAGCGCAGCACGCGGATGCTCTTGCGCCGCGTGGCGCAGCCCGCGCGCGTGACCGTCGCCTTCGCGAGCCCGGCCTTCGGGAGTGTCGCGGTGAGCGCCGCCCGCCCGTCGCTGCCGGTCACCCCGGTCCCGCCGCCCAGCCTCACGGTGGCGCCGCGCGCGCACGCCGAGCCGGCGGGCGCGAGCCGCACGTCGAAGCGCGTCCGCCTGCCGCGGTGCACGCGCTTGGGCAGCACCACGATGTCGATCTGAGCGGCCACGAACTGCGTGCAGTCGCTCACCGCCGTGGTGGGGTCGGGCACGCCGTCGTCGAACGTGAACGAGGCGTTCGTGACCCAGCGGCCGTCCGCCGGGCAGGTGGGCGGGGTGGTGAAGAACGAGTGCCCGCCGGCGATGCGCGGCTGCATCGTGAAGGTGACCTCGCGGATGGCGGTCTCGCCGTCGGGGAATCCGCCGGGCGTGGCGGCCGGGGCCGCGCGCAGCCGGCTGCCCTCGATGTAGAAGCGGTCGTAGCCGATCACCGACGGCGAGCCGCGCGCGGTGACCATCTCGAGCCAGTAGCCCTGCGAGTGGAAGAAGTAGACGTCGCCGACGAACGGGTCCTCGGCGAACGTGCCCGGCCGCGCCACCAGCGTGCCCTTCGCCATCAGCGTCTCGGGCGGGCACGACATGGTCCCCTGCGCCTTGATCTCCGCATCGCCGGCCGTGCAGGCGGGCACGGCCGACTCGTCGATCCTCGTGCCCGGCGGCAGGTCCATGAACAGGCTGCGGATGTATGGCGGCCGCGCGTCCGGGTCGTTCTCGTCCCGGTAGAGGAAGCGCATGTACACGCCGGTCGGCGTGCCCGGAGTGGCTGTGAGGAAGCGCACCTCCAGCACGGTCCGGTGGTTGGCGAGGGCCGGCGGCGCGCTGAGCGCGAGTGCCCCGAGCACGGCCAGGAGGAGTGGGATGCGACGGCGGATGCGCGGGCACGCTAGCGCGCGGCCGCCCCGGCCGCAATGAACAACCGATGCCCAGCATTAGGGAGTCCCTGTGTAACGATGCCGCCCGTGGAGGGAGCGCAGACCCTGGTGCTCGGCGACGGGCGCCGCCTCGCCTACGAGCAGTTCGGCGACCCCGGAGGCGAGCCGCTTGTGTTCCTCCACGGGTGGGGCGACTCGCGCCTGACCCGCCATCCCGACGACTCGATCGCCCGCGCTCTCGGCGTTCGGCTGATCACCGTGGACCGCCCCGGAGCGGGGGGCTCGGACTTCCAGCCCGGCCGCCGCCTGCTCGACTGGCCGGCGGACGTGGCGGCGCTGGCGGACTCCCTCGGGATCCGGCGCTTCGCGGTTCTCGGCTGGTCCGGCGCCGGCCCGCACGCCGCGGCCTGCGCGCATGCGCTGCCGGAGAGGGTCACGCGCCTGGGGATCGCGTGCGGCTTCGCCCCGATCGAGCGGCGCGAGCACGCGCGCGGCCTGCCGCGCGACCTGCGTCTCGGCCTCCCGCTCCTGCGCCGCGCGCCGTGGGTGGGCCGGATCTTCTTCGCCGGGCTGCCGCGCCGGTACCGGCGCGACCCGGCCCGCGCGTTCGAGC
>JAXDJC010000058.1:0-8970 GCA_034663685.1 Thermoleophilaceae bacterium | reverse complement strand
CGAGCAGGTTCACGTCCACCATCCGGCGCCAGTTCTCGGTGTCCGCGCCGTCGATCGGCCCGAGCAGCATCACGCCGGCGTTGTTCACGAGCCCGTCGAGCCCGCCCATCTTCTCGGCCGCGCCCTCGACGAACGACCTCGCGCTCGACTCGTCGCTCACGTCGACCGGGATCGCGTGCGCCGTGCCGCCGGCGGACCCGATCCGGTCCACCAGGTCCGCCAGCCGGTCCTCGCGCCGCGCCCCCACGGCCACCGTGGCGCCCTCGGCGGCCAGCAGCTCCGCCGTGGCCTCGCCGATCCCGGACGATGCGCCCGTGATCGCCACCTTCCGCCCGTCCAGCGATCCGGCCATCAGGATCCTCCTCCCGCGCCGGCGCGCTCGGCCAGCTCGATCAGCATCCGCACGCCGAAGCCCGACGCGCCCTTCCCCACGTACGCGCGGCCGAGGCCCCACGCCGTCCCGGCGATGTCCACGTGCACCCACGGCCGGTCGTCCACGAACTGGCGCAGGAACTCGGCGGCGTAGATCGACATCGCCTTGCGCTCCTCCGCGGCGTTGGTGAGATCGGCGTAGCGCCCCTTGGTCAGCTCGAAGTACTCGGGGTGCAGCGGCAGCCGCCAGCCCAGCTCGCCGGTGGCCGTGCTGGCCGCCTCCACCTGACCGCACCAGTCGTCGTCGTTCGAGAACAGCCCGGCGTAGGTGCTGCCGAGTGCCACGATGATCGCGCCGGTGAGCGTGGCCAGGTTCACGATCCGCTCCGCGCCCTGGTCGACCGCGTAGGCGAGCGCGTCCGCCAGCAGCAGCCGCCCTTCGGCGTCGGTGTTGTTCACCTCGATCGTCTTGCCGTTCATGGCGGTCACGATGTCGCCCGGCTTGACCGAGCGCCCGCTCGGCATGTTCTCGGTGGAGGGGATCACGGCAAGGATCCGGGCCGGCACCGCCAGCTCGGCGATCGCGCCCATCGCCTCGAGCACCGCCGCCCCGCCGGACATGTCGAACTTCATCTCGTGCATGCGCCCGGCCGGCTTGATCGAGATGCCGCCGGTGTCGAAGGTCACCGCCTTGCCCACATACCCGAGCAGCGGGCCGCCCCCGCCGCCCTCGTAGCGGAGCACGATCAGCCGCGGCTCCTCGTAGGTGCCCTGGGCCACGCAGGCGAACGCGCCCATCCCGGCCTCCACGATCTGCTCGCGGTCCCAGACCTCGAGCGTGAGCGAGTCGTGGGCGTCCGCGATCGCCTTGGCGCGCTCGGCGAGCCAGGTGGGCGTGGCCACGTTCGCGGGCGTGTTCTGGAGGTCGCGGGCGGCGTTCTGCGCCACCGCGCGCACGCGGCCCTGCTCGACCGCCTCCACGTCGACCCCGCCGGGGGACGCGATCTCCACCGAGCCGATCCCCGCGTCGTCGTCGCTCTCCTTCTGGGACTTGAAGGTGTCGAAGCGGTAGAGCGCCAGCAGCGTGCCCTCCACGATCGCGCCGGCCACGCCGTCGCCCTCGGGCGCGGCCCAGGAGAGCGATCGCGCGCCCAGCTCCTGCGCCCGCGCCGCGGCCACCGCGGCGGCCACGCGGGCCGGCTCGGGGGTGAGGTCCTCGCGCTTGCCGAGCCCCACCAGCACCACGCGGCGGCCCTCCTCGTGGGTCACCGCGAGCTTGCGCGGGCCCGGCTTGGCCTCGCCGGAGTCCACCAGCGCCTGAAGCGCCGGCTCGCCCAGCTGCTCGCCCTCGAAGACCGGCACCACGCGCGTGTCGGCGTCGGTCTCGCGCGGATCTCCGGCCCTGCCGGTCACGGTCACGTCGGCCATTGGCGCGGCAGTCTACGTGCGCTGTGGCACGGGAGGCGGCTCGGCCCCTGGCTACCCTTCGCCACCCACCGACCCAGGAGACTGAGCAACCCGATGCCCAAGACCGTGATCCTCGGCGCCGCCCGCACCCCCTTCGGAAAGCTCGGCGGAGCCCTCTCCTCGCTCGACGCCACCGACCTCGGCGGCCACGCGATCTCCGCGGCCCTCGAGCGCGCCGAGGTATCCCCCGAGCAGGTCGAGCACGTGTCCTTCGGGCAGGTCCTCCAGGCCGGCCAGGGCCAGATCCCCTCGCGCCAGGCCCAGATCAAGGGCGGGATCCCCAAGGAGGTCTCCTCGGAGACGGTCAACAAGGTCTGCGCCTCGAGCATCCGCAGCGTCACGCTCGTGGACACCGCGGTGCGCGCCGGCGATCTCGACGTGGCCGTGGCGGGCGGCATGGAGTCGATGTCGAACGCCCCGTACCTCCAGAAGCAGGCCCGCTTCGGCTACCGGATGGGCGACGCCAAGATCCTCGACGCGATGATCAACGACGGCCTCACGAACCCCTTCACCGGCAAGCACATGGCTCAGGAGGCCAGCGAGGTGGGCGACGAGCTGGAGATGACCCGTCCGGACCTCGACAAGTTCGCCCTGCGCAGCCACGAGCTGGCGATCCAGGCCACCGACGAGGGCCGCCTTCCCGAGGAGATCGTGCCGGTCACGGTCAAGTCGAAGAAGTCCGAGACGGTGGTGGAGGTCGACGAGGCCCCGCGCCGCGACACCTCGCTCGAGAGCCTCGCCAAGCTGCCGCCGATCTTCGTCAAGGACGGCACCCACACGGCGGGCAACGCCCCCGGCGTGAACGACGGCGCCGGCGCGCTGGTGCTCGCGTCCGACGAGTGGGCGCAGCAGAACGGCCGCAAGCCGCTCGCCACGATCGTGACCCACGCGCAGGTGGCCGACGACTTCCCGTACCTCGCCCGCACGCCCGCGAACGCCACCAAGAAGGCGCTCGACCAGGCCGGCCTGAGCGTGGACGACATCGACCTGTTCGAGATCAACGAGGCGTTCGCCTCGGTGGCGCTCAACAGCATGCGCATGCTCGGCATCGACGAGGGCAAGGTCAACGTGAACGGCGGCGCGATCGCCCTCGGCCACCCGATCGGCGCCAGCGGCGCCCGGATCCTGACCACGCTCGTGCTCGAGCTGCGCCGCCGCGGCGGCGGCCGCGGCGTGGCCGCGATCTGCTCGGGCGGCGGCCAGGGTGACGCGGTGATCGTGGAGGTCAACGGCGGGTAACCCGCCGTCGCCCGCGCCATGGGCCGCGGTGCCGCATTCTTCGACCTGGACAAGACCCTCATCGAGGGGAGCAGCGCGATCCATTTCGCCCGGGCGTCCTACCGCGCGGGGGTGATGAGCCGAGGCCAGCTCGCGCGCGACCTGTGGGCCAACGTCAAGTTCCGGCTCGAGGGATCGACCGACGACGCGGCCGACGAGCTGCGTGAGCGCGTGCTCGGCGCGATCGCCGGCACCCGCGTCGTGGACCTCGCGCGGCTCACGCCCGACGCGCTCGCGGGGATCCTTCCGCGCGTCTACCCGGAGATGCTGAAGGAGGCCTACGGCCACCAGGACGACGGCCGCCCGGTCTACATCGTCACGGCCGCCTCGCAGGAGATGGCCGAGATGATGGCCCACGTGCTGATCTTCGACGGCGGGGTGGGGATGCGCTCGGAGATCGCGGACGGCGTCTACACCGGCCGCCCCGACGGCCCGTTCACCTATCGCGAGGGCAAGGCGGTCGCGATTCGCGAGCTAGCGGAGCGCGACGGGATCGACCTGGCCGAGTCCTACGCGTACTCCGACTCCGAGTCCGACCTGCCGATGCTGCGGCTGGTCGGGCACCCCGTGGCCGTGAACCCCGACGCCGAGCTCATGCGCGTCGCGCGCGCGGAAGGCTGGCGCGTGATCACGTTCGACCGGCTGCGCCGGCGCCTGCGCATCGCGGCGGGCGCGGCCGCGGTGGGAGCGGCGGGCGTGGCGGGCGGCTACGCGGCCGGCGAGCTGCGCGAGCGCCGCCGGCGCCGGCTGCCCTGGCGCTGAGGGTCAACGTCAACGGCGGCAATTAGGAAGGGGTCCGGGCCGTCGCGGCGGCCCGGCGGATCCGCTCCGGTCGCGGCGGCTGATCGGATCCGCGGGTAGCCTTCGGCAGATGGCCACGGCTCCACGCGCGATGACCGAAGCCGAGCGCTGGTACCGCGAGCGCTACTCCGCCACGCCCGAGCGCGACGCCCTTTTCACCACGCTCTCCGGCGAGCCGGTCGAGCCGCTCTACACGGCCGACGACGTGGGCGAGCAGGACGGCATCGGCCTCCCCGGCGAGTTCCCCTACACGCGCGGCGTGTACCCGTCGATGTACCGCGGCCGGCTCTGGACGATGCGCCAGTTCGCGGGCTTCGGCACAGCCGAGGAGACCAACGAGCGCTTCCGCTACCTGCTCGACCACGGCCAGACCGGGCTCTCCACCGCGTTCGACATGCCGAGCCTGATGGGCCACGACTCCGACCACCGGCTCTCCGAGGGCGAGGTGGGCCGCGAGGGCGTGGCGATCGACACGCTCGACGACATGGAGACCCTGTTCGCCGGGATCCCGATGGGCGATGTCTCCACGTCGATGACGATCAACGCCCCGGCCGCCGTGATGCTCGCGTTCTACATCGTGGCGGCGGAGAAGCAGGGCACGCCGCCCGAGCAGCTGGCCGGCACGATCCAGACCGACATCCTCAAGGAGTACATCGCCCAGAAGGAGTGGTGCTTCCCGATCGATCCGGCCATGCGGCTGGTGGGCGACATGATCGAGTTCTGCGCGGAGCGGATGCCGCGCTGGCACCCGGTGTCGATCTCGGGCTACCACATTCGCGAGGCCGGTTCCACCGCGCAGCAGGAGCTCGCGTTCACGCTCAAGGACGGCTTCACGTACGTCGAGCAGGCGATCGAGCGCGGACTCGACCCCGACGACTTCGCCCCGCGCCTCTCGTTCTTCTTCAACGCGCACATCGACTTCTTCGAGGAGATCGCCAAGTACCGCGCCGCGCGCCGGATCTGGGCGCGCGAGATGCGCGACACCTACGGCGCGCAGGACCCCAGGTCGCTCCTGATGCGCTTCCACACTCAGACGGCCGGGGTCTCGCTCACCGCGCAGCAGCCGCTCGTGAACATCGTGCGCACGGCCACCGAGGCGATGTCGGCCGTGCTCGGCGGCACCCAGTCGCTGCACACCAACTCCTACGACGAGGCGCTCGCGCTCCCCACCGAGGACGCCGTGCGCATCGCGCTGCGCACGCAGCAGGTGATCGCGCACGAGACCGGCGTGACCAACACGATCGACCCGCTGGGCGGCTCCTACTTCGTGGAGGCGCTCACCGACCGGATGGAAGTGGCCGCGTACGACTACTTCGCCAAGATCGACGAGCTCGGCGGGATGGTCGAGGCGATCAAGCAGAGCTACCCGCAGCGCGAGATCGCCGACGCCTCGTTCCGCTACCAGCAGGAGGTCGAGTCCGGCCGGCGAGTCGTGGTGGGCGTGAACCGCTACGAGGACCTCGACGAGAAGCCGATCGCCACGCTGCGCATCGACGCCGCGCTCGAGCGCAAGCAGACCGACCGCCTGGCCGGCGTGCGCGCGCGGCGGCGGGGCGAGGAGGTCGAGGAGTCGCTCGGGCGCCTCAAGGAGGCCGCGGCCGCCGGCGCCAACCTCATGGACCCGCTGATCGACTGCGCCCGCGCCCACGCGAGCGAGGGCGAGATCGTGGAGGCGCTCCAGGTGGTCTTCGGCAGCTACACCGAGACGCCGGTCTTCTAGCGCCGGTCAGCCACAACGAAAGAGGGGCGGCCATGGCCGCCCCTCTCCGGTTCGGTTGGGGAGACGTTTGGTAAGCGCCTAGGCGAGGCGGCCTGTCGATGGGCGGCGCCGGCGTAGCGCGGCTGCCGCGAGCAGACACGCACCGCCGGCGACGCCGAAGATCCACGCCTCGAAGCCGGTGCCGGCGAGGTTCACCCGCTGCCCTATCAGCCTCTGACATTCGGCTCGCGAAAGGGTGCGGCCGTGGCGCGTGATCCGCCCCGCGTTGCAGTCCGCTTGGGTGATCAGCGACGTGTTGCCTGTTTGGGCCGCCGTGGTCCCGCCCGGCAGATCCTCGCACGCGATGCCGTCGTTGTCCCCGTCGAGATTATTGGGATCACTCCGGTCCTGATTGAGTACGGCTTGCGCCTCGGGCTGCGTAGAGAAGTCGGAGCAATTCCGATCCTGTGCCTGGGCTGCGCCCGGCATGAGGATCGTGACGGCCAGTGTCATGAGCGCGGCGATCAAGCTGAACCGCACGCGCACGGTTGCGATGTGATGGGACATGCACCCTCCCTTTAGGAACCCCTCACCGGCGGCGAACCTTTCCGCCTACGCTGCGTTAGAACCCGCATGCGCAGATTTGCCCTCACACTCGCCGCCCTCGCCCTGGCCGTCGCGATCCCGGCGATCGCCACGGGCGCGACCAAGCCCGCGCCCAAGACCTACACGGTCAAGACCGGCGACAACTTCTTCAACCCGACCAAGAGGACGGTCCACGTGAACGACCTCGTGAAATGGGTGTGGGTCGGCGAGGACGGCAAGCCGGGCCAGACCGTGAACGAGCACACGATCACCGAGTCGAACGACAGCTTCCACTCGGCGGACAAGACGGGCGGCACCTACTCGCACCGCTTCAAGAAGGCGGGCAAGTTCACGATCTTCTGCGCCCAGCACACCGACGAGATGCACATCACGGTGACCGTCAAGAAGTAGGAGGACGCCCGGCGGCGCCGGGTAGACTCGCCCGCCGAATGGAAGCGGGCTCACAGCAGCGCAAGATCCGGGTGGTGGTGGCCAAGCCGGGACTCGACGGCCACGACCGCGGCGCGAAGGTGATCGCGCGCGCCCTGCGCGACGCGGGCATGGAGGTCATCTACACCGGCCTCCACCAGACGCCCGAGCAGATCGCCGAGACCGTGCTGCAGGAGGACGCGGACGCGGTCGGCCTCTCGATCCTCTCAGGCGCGCACATGACGCTCGTGCCGAAGGTGGTGCGGCTGCTCGAGGAGCAGGGCGCTGACGACGTGGTGGTCACGGTGGGCGGCACGATCCCGGCCGAGGACATCCCGGAGCTGAAGAAGCTCGGCGTGGCCGAGATCTTCACGCCCGGCTCCTCCACCCAGGACATCATCGACTTCATCCAGAAGTCGGTTGGCGCCCGAACCTGAGCCACTGAGCGTCCGGCACGAGCGCGGGGGGCACGCAGCGTCGAGCGGCGGCATGGCCGCGCTCACCCTCGGCGCGCTCGGGGTCGTGTTCGGCGACATCGGCACGAGCCCGCTGTACGCCCTCCAGACCGTCTTCGAGGCTCACAACCACGCCGTCAAGCCCGATCAGGCGAGCGTCTACGGCGTGATCTCGCTGGTCTTCTGGTCGATCACCGTGATCGTCTCGATCAAGTACGTCACGTTCATCATGCGCGCCGACAACGAGGGCGAGGGCGGGATCATGGCCCTGATCGCGCTCGTCCAGCGCCTCAACCTGAAGAGGGCGGCGCCGGTGCTCGTGGCGCTCGGGATCTTCGGGGCGGCGCTGTTCTACGGCGACGGGATGATCACCCCCGCGATCTCGGTCCTCTCCGCCGTGGAGGGGCTCAAGGTCGTGTCGCCCAGCTTTCAGTCGCTGGTGGTGCCGATCACCCTCGCGGTGATAGCGGTGCTGTTCGCGATCCAGCGCTTCGGCACCCAGACCGTGGGGCGCCTGTTCGGCCCGGTGATGGGGGTCTGGTTCACCATCCTCGCCGTCTCCGGTCTGGCGAAGGTCGTGCAGTCACCGGCGATCCTCAAGGCGCTCTCGCCGAGCTACGGCGTGCAGTTCTTCCTCGATCGCGGCGGCACGGCATTCCTCGCGCTCGGGTCAGTGGTGCTCGCGGTCACCGGAGCCGAGGCGCTGTACGCGGACATGGGCCACTTCGGCCGGCGGCCGATCCGGCGCGCGTGGTTCCTGTTCGTGTTCCCCGCGCTCATCCTCAACTACATGGGGCAGGGCGCGCTGGTGCTCGAGACGCCCAGTGCGATCGACAGCCCGTTCTTCCGGCTCGTGCCCGACTGGAGCCGGATACCGATGGTCCTGCTCGCCACGTTCGCCACGGTGATCGCCTCGCAGGCCGTGATCTCGGGCGCGTTCTCGGTCACCCGGCAGGCCGTGCAGCTGGGCTTCCTGCCGCGGCTGCGAATCCGCAACACGTCGGAG
This sequence comes from Thermoleophilaceae bacterium, assembly GCA_034663685.1. Lineage (GTDB taxonomy): Bacteria > Actinomycetota > Thermoleophilia > Solirubrobacterales > Thermoleophilaceae > AC-37. The sequence continues at coordinate 878 of JAXDJC010000058.1, read as the reverse complement.
GAGGCCGGCCAGGTCTACGCGCCGGCGGTGAACGGGCTCCTGTTCGTGGCGGTGGTGGCGCTCGTCATCGGCTTCGGCTCCTCGGCCAAGCTGGCCTCGGCCTACGGGATCGCGGTCACGGGCACGCTCGCGATCGACACCGTCCTGTTCTTCGTGGTCGTGCGCATGATGTGGAAGAAGCCTCTCTGGCTGGTGGCCCTGGGCGCGGGCGGGTTCCTCTTCGTGGACCTCGCGTTCTTCGGCGCGAACGTGCCCAAGGTCGTGCACGGCGGCTGGTTCCCGCTGCTGCTCGCGGCGGTGGTCTTCACGCTGCTCACCACCTGGCAGCGCGGGCGCGAGATCGTCAACCGTCGCCGCGCCGAGGCCGAGGGCGAGCTCGACGACTTCGTGGAGGAGGTCCGCGCGATGGACCCGCCGGTGTACCGCGCGCCCGGGACCGCCGTCTGCCTCACGGCCGGCAGGGAGACCACGCCGCTGGCGCTCCGCGAGAACCTGGACCACAACCACGTGCTCCACCAGACCGTCGTGATCGTGTCGGTGGAGACGCGGCGCGTGCCGCACGTGGACGAGTCCGAGCGAGCGACGGTCGACGACCTGGGGTACGGGGACGACGGCGTCCTGCACGTCTCGCTGGCCTACGGCTTCCAGGACGACCACGACATCCCGGCCGCCCTGCGGATGCTTCCCGCCGAGTCGCTCGAGTGCCCGGTGGACGTGGACAACGCCACCTACTTCCTCTCGCAGATGACGCTCGTGATGGGCGACGCTCCCGGCATGGCGAAATGGCGGAAGAAGATCTTCCTCGGGCTGTCGCGAGCCTCCACGAGCCCGGTCGAGTTCTTCCACCTTCCGGGCGAGGGCATCGTGACGATCGGGGC
>JAXDJC010000026.1:0-3391 GCA_034663685.1 Thermoleophilaceae bacterium | reverse complement strand
CACGAGCGTCAGCACGAGCACGACGGCGATGGCGAGGTCCACGCGCGCGCGGCTGCGCTTGCGGGAGCGGTGTTCGGGCGGCCCCTCCGCGACGCGGCGCGGGCTGGGCTCGGACGCGCGCGCCCGGCGGATGTCCATTCCGGACGTGGCCATCCGGGATCACGGTCGCGCCGTTGTCTGTGCGGCTCTTAAAACGCGGGCGCCTGATCAGGTTCCCGTCAGGTCCGCGGCCCGGGGCCCCGCCGGGGATCCGCGGGCCGGACACGGCTGAGCGGGGGGCCCGCCTGAAGCGTGCCCCCCGCGCGGTTTCTCGCCTGGCGATCGCTCAGCGACCGGCGTAGGTGTAGACCTGGCCCGTGCGCGTCACCCAGATCCGGAGGAAGGTGTCCTCGTTGAACGTGACCGGCCCGAACCCGACCGAGTCGCGGTCGTTCGACCACACGGTCAGCGACCCGCCGTACCTGTTCGGGTCGTAGAACGTGCCGCGGCCGAGCTCTGTCCCGTTCCATCCCGGGACCGCCGAGAACCGGTGGTTCGTCCACGGCGCCCACACGCTCTGGCCGTTGAAGCAGACCTCTGCGTTCAACGTCTCGTGGTAGACCGTGAAGAAGTTCCCCGGACGGGCGTAGGTGGCCACGGGGTACTTGCACTGCGTCGGGAAGGTCGCGGCCTTCGCCGTCGACGGCGCCACCGCGCCTGCCAACGGCACGGCACACGCGATCGCCGCTATCGCTGCTGCCCGCTTGACGATGTTCATTCCATCCTCCGATCCTCGGCCGCCGGGGGCGGCTCGCTCTGTTCTCCGGTCCGTTCTGGCTGAGCCCCGGACCACTGATTCGAGGATGCGGCGAAGGCGAGCTTGCGAACAGCTATCGCGGGTGTTGACCGTCGCGCCCGAGGTGTGGCGTCCTCACACCGAGGTGTGAGTGCGCCGGTCCGTCAACCGCTGCCCCAGCTCGTGACGACGGGCGGTGCGTCGCCGAAGGGAGCGACGCCCCCGTCGGTGAACTGGACCCAGCCGCCGTTGCCGGAGCTCGTGAGGGCGATCCCACGGGCGTTGTCGCCGCCCGAGTCGTAGCGCGACACCTTGACCGGCGGCGCTCCTCCGAAGCCGTGCACGCCCCCGTATCCGTCGAGCACATAGCCCGATTGCCCGTCGGGCCGGAGCGCGACGTTGCGCGCGATGTCCCAGCCCTGCCAGTACGGGCCACCCGAGGCTGCGGGCGCACCGCCGAACGGGTGCACGGCTCCATAGCCGTCGAGCACGTAGCCGGAGGTCCCGTCGGCGCGCACCGCCACTGCCCGGGCGATGTCCCAGCCCTGCCAGTACGGGCCCCCCGAGGCCGGCGGCGCATCGCCGAACGAGTGGAGCCCCCCATAGCCGTCGAGCACGTACCCGCTCTGACCGTCCGGGCGCAGTCCGATCGAGCGGGCGATGTCCCAGCCGCTCCAGTAGGCGGTCGCCTTGACGGCGGGCGCGCCGCCGAAGGGATGGATGCCGCCGTACCCGTCCAGCACGTAGCCGCTGCGCGCGTCGCTGCGGAGCGCGAGCGACCGGGCGATGTCCCAGGAGGGCCAGTAGCGGCCGTCGTTCATGTCGTTCTTGATCGGGTCCGCCGTGCCGACGGCGTGGAGGGAGCCCCAGCCGTCGAGCACGTAGCCCCGGCCGCCGACCATCGCGAGGCTGCGGCCCGGTGCCGGCGTCGTCTCGCGCACGAGGAGCTGGATCCGCGGCGTCAGGTGGCCGAGCTGGCCGCTGGTCGAGTCCACCACGTCCCACTCGAGCGCGTACAGCCCGGTGGGCGTGCCGGCCGGCACGTCGATCCCGCCGCCGAAGGTGCCGACGTCGCCGTTGCCCGGGTCGGGCGCTCCGGTCAGGTCGCCGGTCGCGCCCGTGAACTGGAGGCCGGTGGCGGCGGCGGTCGGGCGCAGGACGAAGTGGTACGGGTCGAACGCGCGGCTGAAGAGGATGCGGAAGCTGAACGACGCCGACTCACCGGGCCGCATGATCAGCGCCTCGCCCGGGGTGTCGGCCAGGAGCGACGCGAACAGCGACGGCGCGCCCGTGCCCGACTCCGTGTTGTGCGACGTGAGCAGGCATCCGTCGCAGAGCGCGAACCCGTCCAAGGCGACCGGCGGCACCCCCTTGTGGAGGCGACGGCTGCCGTAGACCACGAAGTGGAGGTGAGCGTTGGTGGCCGGGCCGGCGGCGGAGTGCCCGAGCGTGCCGATCTGCTGCCCGCCCCGCACGCGCTCGCCTCGCTTGACGGTCAGGGTCCCGAGGTGCGCGTAGCGGGTCGCGAGGCCGTTCTTCGACAGCTCGACCACGACGGTGTTGCCGTACTCCGGGTTGCGACCGGCGAGGGCGACCACTCCGTCGGTCGCGGCCGTCACCGGCGTGCCCAGCGCCGCGCCGTTGCAGAGGCCGATGTCGATCGCGTACCGGTCGTCGTCCCAGCGCCCTCCGTAATCGCGGTGCGCGCCCTGGTGGAAGTAGCTCCCGCAGGCGCCCCCGACCGCGAGTGTCTTGTCCATCTGCCACGGGGCGCCGAGGTTGAACCCGCCACCGATCGAGAGGCTCGGCCCACGGTAGTCATGGGGCTTGCCGTGGGGCGGCCGGTGCTCGTTGTAGCGGTGCTTGGCCCTCGCGTCGACGAGGGTCGGCGCCTTGGTCTGCGGCAGGCGTACACTGCCGCCGGCCACGCCCACGAGCAGGGATCCGAGCGCCGTTCCGATCGCCGCCAGCAGCAGCGCGACGCGGAGCCCCTTCGCCTCCCCAGGCATGTCAGAGAAGATACAGGCAGTTGCACCGCTTGCGGAGACTTCACCAGGGAGCGAAGGCGCCAACTCGACGCCTTCGGCGTACCGGGCCGCGCCGCCCGCGAGCGCGCCGGATCCGGCTCGTCCTCCTGCTCGCCGTAGCCGCCGTGGCGGTGGCGATCGGCTTCGTCGCGGAGCATGTCGCGGTGGTGCAGCGCGGCGAGCTGATCGCCATCGACAGCCGCTTCGCGGTACGCGGCCGGGAGCCGCCGCCGCGCGGGATCGTGATCGTCGGCATCGACGCCCCGACGTTCGGCGACCTGCGCCTGCGCTACCCGTTCCCGCGCTCGGTCCACGCCGGCGTGATCGACCGCCTGACGCGCGACGGGGCCCGGCAGATCGTCTACGACATCTCGTTCCAGAACCCGACCACGCCGCGCGAGGACGCCGCCCTGCTCGCGGCGATCCGGCGCGCCCGCTCGATCGTCCTGGCGGTGACCCAGAGCACCGGGTTCAGGCGACCGGTGATCCTGGGCGGCGCCCGGCGCATCGAGGGCTGGGGCGCTCGGCTCGGGGTGGCGCAGGCGGCGGCCCCGGAGCGGGGCGCCTACGTGCGCCGGATGTTCTACTC
>JAXDJC010000011.1:0-24652 GCA_034663685.1 Thermoleophilaceae bacterium | reverse complement strand
TTCGGCCAGACGCTCGGGGTGGCGGTCGTCGGGGCGATCGTCACCTCCCGCATCGGCGGGTCGGTGCACGCAGACCTGTCGTCGGCAAGCTCCCCGGCCTGGTGGACGCTCACGGCCTGCGGTGGCCTCGTGCTCCTGCTCGGTTTCATGGCCACCAACGGCCGGGCCAGGGAGTCGGGCCGGCGTACGGCGGCAGAGCTCAACCCAGAGGCACTCGCTGCCTAGGCGTGGCGGGATGAACGCACCGGCAACCGCGCGCGAGGTATGGCTGCTCATCAACGACCTCGTGCTCGACAATGCCAGGCGGCGCGAGGTCTCCGAGGCGCTTGGCATCAGCTTCGGGCGCGCCCGGGCACTCCGCCGACTGGCGCGGCAACCGATGTCGATGGGCGAGCTCGCCGCGGCGCTGGCAATCGACCCTCCCAACGCGACCCTGGTGGTCGACGAGCTCGAATCCCTGGGACTCGCGCGCCGGCGGCCGCATCCCACCGACCGGCGGGCCAAGGTGGTCGAGGCCACGCGCAAGGGCAAGGAGATGGCTCGGCGGGCCGACGCGATCCTCGGCACGCCGCCGCCGGCGCTCAGAGCCCTGAGTACCGACGACCTCGAGGCGCTCCGGCGGATACTGGAGAGCGTCACCGAGCGGACGTAGGACAGCCGATCCGTAGGCTTCGCGCCCGTGTCCGAGCGGCTCGTCGACATCAGCCACCCGATCGCCGACGGGACGATCACCTATCCCGGGCTGCCGGCGCCTGAGATCTCCGACCACCTCACGCGCGAGGCGGCCGAGGAGGCCTACGCCCCGGGCGTGACCTTCCAGATCGGGCGGATCTGCATGGTGGCCAACACGGGCACCTACGTGGACGCGCCCTTCCACCGCTTCGCCGGCGGGATCGACCTGGCCGGGCTGCCGCTGTGGAACCTCGCCGGCCGGCCGGGCATCGTGGTTGACCCGCCGCTCGACCGCGGCCCGGCGATCGAGGCGGTCTCCTTCCACGGGCTCGACCTCGCGCAGCGCGCCGTGCTCGTCCGCACCGGCTGGGACCGGCACTGGGAGACGCCGCAGTACGGCGAGGGCCACCCGTTCCTGACCGCGGCGGCGGCCGAGTTCCTGCTCGAGTCCGGCGCCGCGATCGTGGGCATCGACTCCCTCAACATCGACGACACGACCGACCCGCAGCGGCCGGTCCACACCACGCTGCTCGGCGCGGGGATCCCGATCGTGGAGCACCTGTGCAACCTCGCCGCGCTGCCCACCTGGGGCTTCCGCTTCCACGCCGCGCCCGTCAAGGTCGAGGGCATGGGCACGTTCCCGGTGCGCGCGTATGCGGAGCTCGACTAGCCAAGCCGTGCCGCGGCTCGGAGACGTGGAGCTCACGCGGATCGGCCTCGGCGGCATGCCGCTCTCGCTCGGTCGGGGTCGTGAGCGCGGCTTGGCGGACGAGACCGTGGCCGCGGCCCTCGACGCCGGCGTCAACCTGATCGACACCGCCGACGCCTACAGCCTCGACGACACCGAGGTGGGCCACAACGAGCGGCTGATCGCACACGCGCTCGAGGCCTACCGCGGCGAGCGGGGGCCGCCGCTCGTGGCAACGAAGGGCGGGCACACCCGCCACGGGACCGACTGGGATCTCGACGGGTCGCCCGAGCACCTGCGGGCGGCGTGCGAGGCGTCGCTGCGGGCGCTGGGGGTCGAGGCGATCGACCTCTACCAGCTCCACCGCCCCGACCCGCAGGTGCCGTACGCGGAGTCGGTGGGGGCGCTGCGCGACCTGCGCGAGGAGGGCAAGGTCCGGGAGGTGGGGCTCTCGAACGCCACCGTGGCGCAGCTCGAGGAGGCCGAGGCGATCGTGCCGATCGCGGCGATCCAGAACGAGCTCTCGCCGGACTACCTGGCGCCGCTCGACAATGGCGAGGTGGAGGCGTGCGAGCGGCGCGGGATCCCGTTCCTGGCCTGGTCGCCGCTCGGAGGGATGGACGCGGCCGGCGACGGCGCGCCCGCGATCGAGGTGATCGCCGCGGAGCGGGGCGTCTCGCCGCAGCGGGTCACGCTGGCCTGGCTGCTGTCGCTCTCGCCCGCGATCGTGCCGCTCGTCGGAGCGAGCCGGCCGGAGACCATCCGCGACTCCGTGGCCGCCACCGACCTCCGGCTCACCGAAGGCGAGCGCACGAGGATCGCCGCCGATACGCCCGTTTAGGCGGTTGCAGGCTCGTCCACAGCGGGTTAGGGTCTTTGAGTGGTCAGTAAGAGCGGGCGGTTGGGAATGGCGGGGGCACTCACGCTCCTCGCACTGGCGGGCGGGACGCCCGCCTCGGGAGCACAGGGCAAGGGCCGCGTCGGCAGCCTGATAGGCAACCGCGTCCACACTCCGACCGTTTCCTCGAACCCGCTGGTGCTGCGCCTGGCAGTGGTCCTCCGGCGGGGCGTGAACGCGCGCCACGTGACCGCCGAGCTGCTCGACGTGGGTGCGCCGGGCGGCCGCCAGCGCGTGTACTACGACAAGTTCGGTGTCGCCTTCCAGAAGCCCCGCCCCTCGCGCGGGCCGGCGCTGCTGGTCACGGTCGCGACCTCACCGGCGCTCGCGGCCGGAAGCTACAAGCTTCGGATCAGCTTGCGGGAGGCGCGCCACGTCCAGCGCCTGGCCTTCCAGATCAGGATCGCGCCCGCCGTGCTGCGCCAGCCCGGCACGATTCGCATCCGGCGCACCGAGCGCTGGCCGTTCCACGACGGCGTGGAGCGTCATCTGCTGCCGCTCCGCGAGACGGGACGGCGATCCCAGATCACGAACGTCTCGGTCAAGCAGGTCGACCCGCTGCGAATGGGCACCGACCAGGCGCCGGGGTCGATCGGGGTCCGGGCGGGCACGCCGGTCGCGGTGGTGCCAGGCGGGTTCGCGGAGGCCACCATCGAGCCGCGCGGCTCGTTCCCGATCGGGACGTCGACAGGGAAGGCGGAGGTCGACGCCGGTGAGCTCGCGGCCGCGACCCAGGTCGACGTGGAGGTGACCCAGGTGCTGAGCCGGGGCTACCTGATCTTCATCCTGCTGGGAGGCGTCGTCCTCGGGTACCTCACGAGGACCGAGCTGACAAAGCGAATCCAGCGCGCGGAGGCGTTCGCGCAGATCGCGCAGATGCTCCGGCGAATCCAGCGCGACCGCATCCGGCATCCCGACAGGACGTTCCTGGAGCGGATGGTCGACATCGAGGACGACCTGCGTGCAGCGCGCGAGACCGAGGACGGCGACAAGATCGAAGCGGCGGTGACGAAGGCCGTCGCGGACCGGGACGCCGCGCTGAAGGCGCTCCAGGAGCGAGCCGACGCCGCGAACAAGGAGCACGGCGAGCTCGCGGACACGCTCGCCACCCGCCGCGACACCCTGCCCGCCGATCTCTCGACGGCGCTCGAGGGGGCCCAGCGCGGCCTCGAGCTCGCGCGGGCGCGGCTCGATGCCGGGGACGTAAGCGGCGCGGCGGACCTGGTCGCCTCGATCAGGCACGACGTGACGAGGGCCGCCGCCGATTCGGGGCGCGCATGGAAGCGCGGCGCGCAACCCTTCGTGGCGGCCTACGACGCGCCGAGCCGGGAGTCCATCGCCAGCGCCGATCCGGCGGTCCGGGAGAAGGCCGATGCCGCCACGTCCGCTCTCGCGGTGCCGGCTCTCGCGAACCCGGACGCGTCGGCCGCCGACCAGCTGGCCGGCCTGGCGGCGGCGATCGACGCCGTCGACGCCCTGGTGCGCGCGCTGGCGACGAGCGCCGGGCTGGTCGTGGCGCAGGCCCGGGAGATCCTGCCGGCGGAGGCCACAACCCATCTCGTGCTGATTGCTCAGGCGCTCGAGGAGCTGGTCACGGCGCTCCGGCAGACGGCGAGCCACAGCCCGGATGCGTACGCGGCCGCGCGGTCGCGCGATCGTGACCTCGCGCAGCTCCTGGCCGACGCCGTCGAGCAGGTGGCCGAGGTCACCGAGGCGGGCGAGCCCGTTCGCCTGGCGCTCGCCGGGGGCGACTTCATCGGCGCGGCCCGGTTGGCGGTCGCCGCGCACCCCGAGAACCCGCAGCACCGAGCCTTCATGCCGGCCGCCCCGGCGCTGACCTCCCCGGTCCGCACCGTGCTGCTCGACGCGCCCGCGGCTCCGGCCTCGCAGGCCGAGCCCACCCCGGCCGGGACGGCGGCCCCGCAGGGGTCACCCGTCGTCATCGACCAGGGGGGCGGGCTCGACGTAGTCCACCAGGACGACCGCAAGGCGCTCTACTGGGCCACCTTCGCGCAGACCGCGCTCCTGGCGCTCGTCGTGGTGATCGTCGGCTACCTGACCTTCGCGGACCAGTGGACCGGGACCACGGCGAACATCGTCACCGCGTTCACCGCCGGCTACCTCGCGGACCTCGGCGTCGACGCCGTACGTCGGAGGGTCGAGGGGCTGAAGCCCGGTGCGGCGGGCGGCAACCAAGCACCCGCACCGCCGCAGCCCGCCGGGCCGCCCGCCGCGAGCTGACCGGCGCGTGTGGCGCCCGCGACTTCAGCCCCCGGCACCCGTGAACTTCGACAGCCGCCGGAACGCCTTAACGCGCTCGCTCCGGTCCACCCCCCGTGCGCTGTTCAGCGCCCTCTCGAGCACATCGATCGTGCGGTCGTACGTGGCCCGGTCCACCGGGAACGGCGTGCCGTCCTTGCCGCCGTGGGCGAACGCGTAGCGGGCCGGGTCGCGCGTGCTCGCCTTCGTCCCGTAGATCAGCTCGGCCACGAGCGCCAGCGACCGGAGCGTCTTCGGCCCAACGCCCTGGATGCCCAGTAGCTCCTCGAAGTCGCGCGGGCCGGCCGCATAGGTCTTCAGCAGGATCCGGTCGAGGTAGGCCGGATTCACATCCGCGAGCCGCAGCTCGTGGCGGCGCGGCATCACGAGCTCCGACGCGCGCGTGATCGCGTCGAGCGACGTCTTCGGGTCGGAGGCGGCCAGCTCCACCACGCCGGCCCGCGCCTCCGCGCTCTCGGAGGCCACGAAGTTCACGAGCACGTCGCCGCGGCTGTCGTCGCACACCGCCGCGTGCGGCTCCTCCACGAAGCTGTCCACGCGCTCGCCGAGCCAGTGGAAGCGCCGTGCCGTGCCGGTCTCGTCCGACATGCCCTGCTGGATCACGGCCCAGCTGCCGTCGGCCAGGAACACGAACGAGTGGTGGTAGAGCTGATGGCCGCTCTGGACCGCGGTGTTGTCCACCTTGGCCGACGTCCTGCTCGCCCGCACCAGCGGCGCCGGGTCGCAGCCGAGCCGCTCGCAGAAGCGCTCGATCTCCGACGGTGTTCGCCGGGAGGTCTTCCCCTTGCCGCCCGCCACGAAGAGGCCGAGCTCGTGCTCGAGCCCGCGGATCCCCTCCTTCAACGCTCCCGTGGCCGTGGTGGTTACCCCCGAGGAGTGCCAGTCGAAGCCGAGCACGCACGCGAACGCCTGGAACCAGTGGGGATCGGAGAGCCGCCGCAGGATCTCGGCGGTGCCGAGCTCCGACGCCATGAACACCACGATCTCGCGCGAGAGCGCGGTCATCCGCTGGAACAGCCACGCGGGCGCGCGCCCGCCGTGGAGCGGGAGGTCGGCCGTGCCGGTGCGCCTCGAGGGAGCCATCGACCCAGGGTAGGGTTGGCCCCGGTGGCCACGATCGACGAGTTGCTCGAGGCGGCGCGCACGCGCCTCGACCGCGTGACGCCGGAGGAGGCCGCGGAGGCGGTCCGCCGCGACGGCGCCCTGCTGATCGACATCCGCGCCGAGGGCCAGCGCGCCGAGGACGGAACGGTGCCCGAGGCTCACTTCGTGCCGCGCAACGTGCTCGAGTGGCGCCTCGACCCGGCCTGCGAGCACCGCGACCGGGACCTCGCGGACTACGAGCGCCCGGTGATCCTGATGTGCAACGAGGGCTACCAGTCGAGCCTGGCCGCCGCCACGCTGAAGGACCTCGGGATCGAGCGGGCCACCGACATGATCGGCGGCTTCCAGGCCTGGCTCGCCGCCGGCCTGCCCGCCGAGCCCGCTTCCAGAGCGGACTGAGCGGTCCTAGGACCAAGATCCGATTGAAAGCCCGACCCGCTGGGGTCGATTCTCTGGCACGTCCCCCCCTCGAACGGACCGGAGAATCTCAATGACCAGACGGACCATCACATTCCTCAGCGCGCTCGCCGCCGCCGCCTTCATGGCGCTCGGCATGGGCTCGGCCATGGCGAAGCAGGGTGCCGACGACCCGGCCGCCCATCGCGCCGACGACAAGTTCCAGAAGAAGTGCGCGAAGCAGAACCCCGGCCAGAGCAAGGCCGCGGCGAACTCGCGCAAGAAGTGCCTGAAGAAGTCCCGCCGAAGCGCGGCGGCGCAGACCGCCGCGGCACCGGCCACGGCGACCCCGACCGCCGACGACAAGGGCGGCCAGCGCGCCGCCGGCACGTCGGACGACCCCGCCGGTGACGACCACGGCACGGGCGTCGAGCCCGGCGACGACAAGGGCGGCACCCGCCCGGCCGGCACCACCGACGACCCCGCCGGCGACGACGGCGGCCACGGCCGCGGCCGCGGCTCAGACGACCGCTAGGTAGTCAGTCACCACCCAGGCCGCGGCTCTGAGCCCAGAGCGCGGCCTGGGTCCGGTCGGTCACTCCGATCTGCTGGAAGACCCTGGTGAGGTGGGCCTTGACGGTCTTCTCGCTGATCTCCAGCCGCCGCGCGATGAGCTTGTTGGGCAGGCCCTTGGCCACGCACCCGAGCACCTCGAGCTCGCGCGGGCTCAGCTCGACCTCCGGCTCACGCCGCTCGGCCCGGGACGCGACCAGCGCCCTGGCGGCCTTCGGCGAGAACGGCGACTCGCCCCGCGCGGCGGCCCGCACCCCGTTGCGCAGCTCCTCCGGCGCGGCGTCCTTCAGCAGGTAGCCCACCGCGCCGGCGTCGAGCGCGCCCAGCACCTGCGGCGTGTCGGAGAACGACGTGAGCGCCACCACACGAGCGGCCGAGTCCGTCGCGGTGATCCGGCGGGTGGCCTCGATCCCGCCCACCCCGGGCATCGAGAGGTCCATCAGCACCACGTCCGGGCGCTCCTCCGCCACGGCCTCGACGGCCCCCTCCCCGCTCGCGGCCGTGGCCGCCACCTCGATGTCCTCGGCCGAGGACAGCAGCTCGGAGAGCCCCGCCCTCACCAGCTCGTGATCGTCCACCAGCAGCACGCGGATCACGAGAGCGGCACCTCCGCGCACACGCGCGTGCCCTGACCGGGCGTGGAGTCGATCGACAGCTTGCCGCCCTCGTCGTGGACTCGGTCCGCGAGCAGGCGCAGTCCGAAGTGGCCCTCCTCCTGACGGGCCAGCGCCTCCTCCGGCGCGAAGCCGCTGCCGTCGTCGTGCACCACCAGTGTGGCCACGCCATCGGCGACGCGCAGCGAGATCTGCACCTCGGTCGCTCCGGAATGGGCGACCGCGTTGCGGACGGCCTCCTGCGCGGTGCGGTAGAGCAGTGCGCTCACGTCGTCGGGCAGCTCGACCTCGTCGGGCACGGACACGCGCGTGTGGATCCCGCGCTCCTCCACGTTCGCAGCGAGGTCGGCGAGCACGCTGGCGAGCCCGGCCTCGCGCAGGCGCGGCGGGTAGATGTCCACCAGCAGGCTGCGCAGCTCGCCGATGGCGCCGCGGGTGGTGTTGGCGGCCGAGTCGAGCGCGTGCGCGGCCGGGCCACCGTCGCTGCCAAGCCGCTCGCGTGCCGCCGCCAGGGAGTAGGACGCCGCCACGAGCTCCTGCACAGTGCCGTCGTGAAGGTCGGCCGCGATGCGGCGGCGCTCCATGTCCGACGCGTCGAGCGCGCGCTGGAGCAGGGCCGCGCGCTCCTGGTGGCCGCGGCGTACCCGCCGGGCGAGCGCCAACGCGAGCGGCAGCTGGATGAGCTCGAATGCGATGAGAGCGCCGATCAGAGCGGGCGCGAAGCTTCTGAGCAGGTGGCGCCCGCTGGCGGAAACGGAGTCGTAGCGCTGGTAGGTCTCGAACAGGATGGGCTCGCCGCTCGGGGTCTTGACCCGAAGGTAGACCTCGAGGAGCTTGTTGAAGCGGCGCTCCAGGCGGTTCTCCGGCGCGGAGAGGTTGCTCACCTCGGCGTCCACCCCGCCGTCGCGCAGGATCTTGAACTCGTCGGGGCCGAGCTTGTAGCGGCTGCCGACCTGCTCCCTGCGGTCCGAGTAGAGGATCCGGCCGTCGCGCCGCCAGACCCGCACGCGCACGATGTCCTTGTCGAGTACGCGTGTGCGCACGGCGCGGTCGAGCTGAGCCACAGCCCGCGGATCGCCTCGCACGAGCCCGTCGGAGAGCTCCGGTCCCACCACGCCGCGCGCGACGGCTCCGGTGAGCAGCTTCGCGTCGTCGACCGCCTCGTCGCGCGTGACCCGCGCGAGGGCGATTCCACCAATCACGCCGAGCACCACCAGCGCCACGAGCCCGGCGAGCGCGAACTTGGCCAGCTCGGCTCGCACCGACGGCGGCTCGGCGCCACGGCCGCGGCCGCGAGAGGTCCTGCGCTCCCCCATCTTCATCCCTAACGCATAGCGGATCCGTTCCTCACGCGGCCCGCCTCAGTACCCTCGCCGCCGGTGTACCCCGACGGCCCGACCTACATGCTGCACGGCGGCGAGCGCGTGACGGTGCGCGAGCGCACCGACGTCCTGCTGGCCCTCGAGGCCGAGTGGGACCCGGAGGAGACCCGCCCACCCGGCCATCTCCATCCCCATCAGGACGAGCGCTTCGAGGTGCTGGAGGGCGAGCTGACCGCGCAGGTCGGCGGGCAGACGCGCGTGCTGCGCAAGGGCGAGACGATCGAGGTGCCGCGGCGCACCGTGCACAGGATGTGGAACGCGAGCGACCGGCCGGTGCGCGCGCGATGGGAGGTGCGCCCGGCGCTGCGGACCCAGGAGATGTTCGCGGCGATCGACCGCTCGCGGGCCCACCGCGCGTCGGCGAACGGCGGCGGGATGACGGTGCTGGGGGCCGCTCCGGTGCTCAACGAGTTCTCGGAGGAGTTCCGGCTCAGCGCGCCGGCCGTGGTGATGCGGCCGCTGGCGGCGCTGCTCGCGCGGGTGGCGCGGGTGCGCGGCTACCCGGGCCCCTGAGGGCCCGGGCACGCGCGCGGTTCGGTCAACCGTTGTTGGCGCCGGCTGCCGGGGGCGGGGCGCCGGGGGGCGGGCCGAACCCGTGGCCGCCGTCGCCGTCCCGGTCGCCGCCAGGCGGGCCGCCCGGACCGCCCGGCCCGTCAGGCCCGCCGGGTCCGCCCGGCCCGTCAGGCCCGCCCGGTCCGCGGAGCCCCTTGCCCTGGATCCGCTGGTCCAGGTGGCTCGAGAGGTCCTTGAGGATCTGATCGGCCTGCGTCCGGGTGAGCTTCTTGTCGGAGACCGCCTTCTCGATGTCCGCCCTGACCGCCGCCTCCATCGCGGACTTCAGGCCGTCGACCGACTTGTTCTGCGCGCCGGCCACGTCGGCCAGCGACTTGCCGCTCTCGAGCTGCTTGCGCAACTCGGCCGCCGAGAGGCCGAGGTACTTCTGGGCCGCCGTGATGTCCGGTGGGGGCCCGCCGCGATGGAAGCCGAATCCGCGGTGCGGTCCGCCGGGCCCGCCGCGACCGCCGAGGAACGGAAGATCGCCCTGCGCGATGTGCTGCTTCATCTCGGTGCCCTGCGCCTCGGTCAGGCGGCCGGCCTTCACCGCGGCGTCGATGCGCGCGATGGCCGCATCCTGGAGGGCCTTGGTCAGTTGATCGGGGGTCACGTTGAGCCGCTGCGCGGCGTCGGCTAGAAACGCCTTGCGCTCGTTGCCGCCCGAGCTCCCGCTCTGGGCCACGGCGTAGGCGCCGCCGCTGAGCGCGAGGACGGTGGTCCCCACGATCACGGCAACCCGGCGGTTCAGTTTCTCCTTCATCGATGCTCCCTTGTTGGGGGGGTCCGCCTGCATGCCATCACGCGAACGTGTGAGGACTCGAAGATGGGCGTAAGAACTGCGTATGAACCACCAGGCTCAACGGGCCGGCGGGGGCGCCCCGGAGCCGTCGCCGCCGGGTCGGCGCTCGGCGCTCATGGTGTGCCCGCCGCCGAAGCCCTGGCCGTCCGGCGCCGGGGGTCGACTCCCGGCGCCGCCGGGCTGCCCGTCGCCGGTCGTGCGCCGGGCGTGGTTGTCGCCGGAGCGAGGAGCCGATCCACCGGGAGCCGGTGGCTGGGATGCGCCGGCGCCGCCGGGCCCGGCACCGTTCCGGTCCCCGCTGCCGGGTGACCCGTCGCTGCGCCTCGCCGTGCCACCGGACCGCTTGGTCACCGCGAGTGCGAGCGCCGGCCGCGTCCTGCCGGTCGACCCGCTCGACGCGATCGCCGCGCGCGTGACCTGCGCCTTGAGGATCGAGGCCGGAGGCGCTGCCACGGCGTGCGGGGCACGCACGACCTGGGCGCGGCCCGGGGCGTAGGGGCCGAGGGTCTTCTCCACGGCCAGCTCGGCGCCGCCCGCGCCGCCGGCCACGAGCGCGGCCACGGCCGCCCCCTTCGCCAGCCCGCCGAGCAGAGCGGAGCCACCGGTCACGCCGCCGGCGCTCGCGCCGGTGGAGAGGATGCCGCCGAGCATGTCCGGACCCGCCGGCAGCCACGGCAGGATGGCCGCTGCGGCCGCGCGCCGGCGGTCGCGGCTCTCGACCGAGAACTCGCGGCAGGCGTCGCAGCAGTCGAGGTGCGAGCGGATCCGCCGGTTGCGCAGGCGGCGGCCGTCGGCGCCGGCCAGCTCCAGCCGGATCGCGTCGCAGGACTGTGTGCGCCCGGCACGCGACTCCACGAGCCCGCTGCGCGCGGTGAACACGAGCTGCCGGGCGTTGCCCTCGCTGGTGGCGAGCGCGAGCGCGATCTCCTCGTACTCGAAGTCGGCCCACTCGCGCATCACGAGCGCGGCGCGCTGGCCCTCGGGGAGCCCGCGCAGGTCGTTGACCACCTCGGCCACCCGCTCGCGCCCGGCGGCCTCCTCGTCGGCGCCGGCGGCGCCGCGCGATCCCTGGTGGGAGTCGAGCAGCGGCTCCTCGGCGCGGCGGCGCCGGATCACGTCGATCGCCTCGTTGTGCACGATCCGGAAGAGCCACGGCCGCACCGGTGCGCGGCGCGATTGCGAGCGCAGCGCCACGAGGGCCTTCATCCACGCGCTCTGGAGCACGTCGCGGGCGTCCTCGGCGTTCTTCACGATCGAGAGGCAGTAGCCGTGCAGCGGGCCGTCGTAGCGGCGGTAGAGCATGGCGAAGGCCGGGTCGCTGCCCGTGCCCGCCATCGTGGCGAGCCGCTCGTCGGAGAGCAGGCGGGAGGAGCCGATCACGGTGCGAGTCTCGTCCTGGGGCCTAAGGGATGTTGGAGAGTGGCGTAAGAAGTTGCAAAGAACGGGCGGCGGGCCGGCGCGCTGCCGGCCCGCCTCCGTCCGGGGGTGCTAGCTCGCGTTGGACGTGGTGCCCTTCGGGCAGTTGCGGCCGGTGCCCGACGAGTTGGTGGTCTGGTTGCTCGTGGTGCCGTTCGCCTCGAGCGTGGCCAGGAGAGCCTTGACCTTGGTCTGGGTCGCCTGGGCCTTCGTCTTGGCGTCGCTCAGCGCGGCCTTCGCGTCGGCGGTCAGCGTGTCGTTGGCCAGCGCGTCGTCGATCGAGGCGACCTCGTCGTCGATGGCCTGGTCGATCCCCTCGAGGACGTAGTAGTAGTCGGCCTGCTGCGCCGCGGTGAGCGCCGCGATTGCGTCGACGGTCCCGTCGCGACCTGTGAGGGCCCCGTCGAGGGTCTGCGCGATCGCGTTGACGACCGAGCTGTCGGTCACGCCGTCGAACAGCGAGACGGTCGAGGTGACCACGTCGTCGTCGGCGACCGTCACGGCGTTCGCCGAGGCGGGGCCGTTGGCGGCGGCCGCGCTCACGCGCGCGTTCGCCGACTTGTGAGCCGACGCGAGGTTCTTGCGAACCGACGCCAGCGCCGAGATCGCGCCGCTGTTGTCACCGTCGTCGACGCGCGTCTGGGCCAGGTCGAGCGAGCGCGCCGCCCGCTTGAGCCGGGTGGTCACGCGGCTGGGAGCCGGGCTGTAGCCGCCCGACCGGCTGCCGGTGTTGTCGCCGTGGTGGCGAGCGCCGCTCTGACCGGGATGCGCGAACGCAGCCGGGGCCAGCAGCGCGAAGCTCGCGACCAGGACCACGAGGGTCAGGGTCTTCCTCTTCAACATCGTTCTGCGCCTCCTATGTGGCTTGCAGGGGAACAGCCGAACTACGGGAGGAGGGCCCCCGGCGTTAGGACGTTTCCACCGGCAGCCGCAGGCGCATCAGGGCGCCGCCGCCGGCCGCGTTCTCGGCGGTCACGCCGCCCCCGTGGGCCTCGGCGGTCTGGCGCACGATCGCCAGGCCGAGGCCGGAGCCGTGCATGCCGCGCGCCTCGCGGGCGCGGTAGAAGCGGTCGAACACGTGCGGCAGGTCGTCCGGCTTGAAGCCGGGCCCGTGGTCGCGCACCGTCAGCTCGCCGTCCGCGGTCAGCCGCACGTCGACGGTGGCGTCGCCGCCCCACTTGGCGGCGTTGTCCAGCAGGTTGGTGACGGCGCGGTCGAGCCGGTCGGCGGCGCCGCGGACCACCACGGGCTCGAGGCTGCTCGCGAAGTTGGTGGCCGGGGCCCGGCGCCGGGCGCGGTCCACCGCCGCGCGCACGAGCTCGTCGAGCGCCACGTCGTCGAAGTCCGCCTTGGACTCGCCGCGGCGGGCCAGCTCGACCACGTCGGCCACCAGCCGGGTGAGCTCGTCGATCTCCTCGTGCACGTCGTCCATCAGCTCGCGACGGTCCTGCTCGGGGATCTCGCGGCCGCTCTGCAGCAGCTCGATGTTGGTGCGCAGGCTCGCCAGCGGTGTGCGCAGCTCGTGGCTTGCGTCGGCGACCAGCTGCCGCTGAGCGGTGACCGACCGCTCGAGCTGGTCGAGCGTGGAGTTGAAGGTGCGGGCGAGGCGCGCGAGCTCGTCGTCGTGCTCGCCCTCGGGCAGGCGCCGGCCCGGGTCGCGGTCCTCGGCGATCGACTCGGTGCGCTCGGTGAAGCGCCGGACGGGCGCGAGCGCGGCGCGCGTGACCACCGCGCCGAGTCCCGTGGCCAGTGCGATGCCGATCAGGGTGAAGGTTCCGAAGATCGCGGTAAGCGAGCGCAGCACGCTGTCCACCTCGCCGAGCGGCCGGGCCACCTGCACGGCCTCGCCGTTCTCCACGCCGACCGTGAGCACGCGAAGGTGGTTGCCGTCCACGTTGCGGTCTGCGAGCGCCGTGCCGGAGTTGCCGCGGGCCACGCTGATGTCGCGCCGGCTCACGGGCAGCGCGGTGCCGGACTGACCGGGCGGCCGGTAGACGCTGCCGTTCGCGCTCACGAACTGGACGTAGCCCTCCGCGCCGCCGAAGCGACCCGCCTCCCCCTGCGGCAGGGGGCCGCGCGGGGGGCCGCCTCGATGTCCGTCGCGATCGCGGTCGGGTGGGCCGGCGTGCAAGCCGCGTCCCTGTGGCGGAGCGCCCGGCGGAGGGCCGTTTGCGGCGGCGTCACCGGGCGGGCCGCCCGCCGGCGCGCCCGGCAGCGGCCCACCCACCCCGGGTCCGCGGAGCGAAGGGCCGAGGCCCCCCAGCGCGAACTGGCGCACCGAGGCCGCGCGCACGCGCAGGGAGCTGTCCACCTCGCTGCGCAGCTTGGCCCGGACCGCGACGTACGAGGCAACCGACGCGAGCGCCACGGCCACGGCCACGGCCACGGCGGCCGTGAGCGATAGGCGCCGGCGGACGGTCACGGCTCGCGCAGGATGTACCCGACCCCGCGCACCGTCTGGATCAGGCGATCCGCGCCGTGATCCTGGAGCTTGCGGCGCAGGTAGCCGACGTAGACGCCGAGCGAGTTCGAGGCGGGGCCGAAGTCGTAGCCCCACACGCGCTCGTTGATCATCGACCGCGGGAGCACCTGGCGCGGGTGGCGCATCAGGAGCTCGAGCAGCGAGAACTCGGTGCGCGTGAGCTTGAGCGAGCTGCCGCTCACGCGCGCCTCGTAGAGGTTCAGGTCGAGCTCGAGCTCCGCGAAGCGGAGGATCCCCTCCTCGTCGGGCGCGCTGCGGCGGATCAGCGCGCGCAGGCGGGCGAGCAGCTCCTCGAGCGCGACCGGCGTGACGAGGTAGTCGTCGGCACCGGAGTCGAGGCCCTTCACGCGCTGGTCGATCTCGTCGCGCGCGGTGAGCATCAGGATCGGCGTGGAGTCGCCGCTGTCGCGCAGCGTGCGGCACACCTGGTAGCCGTCGAGCTCGGGCATCATCACGTCGAGCACGATCGCGTCGGGCCGGTCGGTGGCCACCACGTCGAGCGCGCGCGCGCCGTCCTCGGCCTCGGTCACCCGGTAGCCCTCGAGCGTCAGCGCGCGGCGGACCGCGGACCGGACCGAGCGCTCGTCGTCGGTGACAAGGACGTGCATGGGGTCAGTGTGGCCGCTTTTGCGAAGAGGCTCGTAAGAAGGTCAACTTCACGGCGGGCACTTAGGGAGGGAGCCCCGGAGGGAGCTTTCCTCCGGCCGTCCTGGGTTGATGGCCCAGGAGACCACTAATCCAGGACAGTGGCTCAATACAGCGCCCGCGCTCCGCGGACGTCGTCCTTCAGCAGCGGGTGGGCCAGCCAGTAGGACAGCGAGCGCGGGCTGCACTGCCCGGGCGTCCCGCCCGAGCCGAAGGTCGGGTTCATCCGCGCGCAGACGCTGGTCTCGTGCCCGAGTCCGAGCACGTGGCCGAACTCGTGCACGACCGTGAGCTCGGCGATGCCGCTGCCGCAGTCGTTGTTGATCTCCATCAGCGAGTAGCCCCTCTGCCCCGGGTAGCCGACCCGCGCGGCGCCGCCGCAGTTGTTCTGCCCGATTCGGATGAACACCTTCGCCTTGTCCGAGGACACGCTCACGAAGCGCACGGCGAGGTGGCGGTCGTTCCACACCTTCGCGGCGTGCTTGGCCGGCTTCTTGAGGGCGGAGTCCTCCACGTAGTACGGGATGTCGCCGCTCGGCCACGCGCGGCCGGAGAGCTGGTAGGCGCTCGCGGGGGCGGGCAGCGCCGCGGCCGCGGTGGCAGCAGCGGTTGCGACAGCGACCGCGACCGATCTCGTGCTCACGAGGCGCCGCAGCAGGTCCCGCGTGGATGTCATGAGGTCCGAGGACATGATCTGGGTCTAACCCAACCACGGAGCGTAAGGACCTGGTGTCAGTGCTTTCCTACGAAACCTTTAGCCGATGGGCGCGGAAACGCCGAGCGGCCGGCATCGCTGCCGGCCGCTCGACTCGATCCGATCCGGGTGGTCGCTGCTAACCGGCCGCCCTGAGGGCGGCGGCCTTGCCGAGGCAGTCGTACAGCGTGCCGCTGCCGGAGCTGCCCGTGCTGCTGCTCGTGTACCGGGCGCTGGGGACGCTCGTGCACACGTTCGCCACCGAGGCCATCACGCTGCGGGCGCCCACGCGGGTGTCGCCGCGCAGACCGCCCATCTGGCCTCCGGTGAGCACCCAGCGGATCTTGCCGCTCTGCACGGCGTCGGCCAGCCAGGACGTGCTCACCTCGCTCTCGCGACCGGAGAACCCGCCGATTGCGGCGATGCTCGCCTTGGTCTGGAGGATCGCTCCGGCTGCCTGCATCTGGCTGGAGACGGCGATCGTGCCGCCCCCGTTCTGATCGACGTAGCGAGCGACCGCGTTCAGCGACGCGCTGCTCCCGCCGAACGGCCCGCCAGCGGGGCCGCCTCCTGCCGCTCCACCGGGCGGGGCGAAGCCGCCGCTCGGGGGCGCGGAAGAACTCGATGCTGTGCCGGGCGGTGGGGCGCCGCCCGCCATGCCGGGCGGAGGGCCGCCTGGGCCGCCGCGAGCGAAACCGGGGCCGCCGCGCGCGAAGCCGGGACGGCCGCCGCGGCCGATGCGGCCACCTGGGCCGCCGCCCGTCGCGGCGCTCGCGGGGCCGCCCGTGGGGAAGGTGCCGCTGGTCGGATGGCCGAGGGTCTCCACGGCCCAGGTCGCCGGCGCCACGAGCAGCAGCCCGAGCGCCGCGGCAAGCACGGCGGCACGGATCCGCGCCTCACCGACGGCCGCGAGCGCCACGGCGGCGCCACCCGCGCCGATCACCAGCAGCGGCGGCAGCCAGCCGAGCTGGCCCGGGTTGTCGGCGAGCACCTTCAGCTCCGCCGCCACTCCCCCCGCGAGCGCGAGCGGCGCGAGCACCCGCACCGCCCTGCCCTGACCCGCCAGCGTGGCGGCGCCGGCACCGACCAGCGCAGCCGCGAACGGCGCGAGCAGCGACACGTAGTACGGGTGGAAGATCCCGCCCGCGAAGCTGAACGCCACGGCCGTGATCGCGAACGATCCGCCTACTGCGATCAGCCAGCCGGTGCGCGCATCGGTGCGCCGCAGCCGGCTGGCGATCGCGATTGAGATTCCGCCGACGATCGCGAAGCCGAGCAGCCAGCCCGCCTGTCCGCCGAGGCTCTGGTTGAGCAGCCGGAGCACGCCGCTGCTGCCGCCGAACGGCCCAGTGCCGCCGCCGGGGCCGCCGCCGCCGGGGCCGCCGCCCATGGCGCCCGGCCCGCCCGACTGGCCGGTGATGCGGCCGAGCCCGTTGTAGCCGAAGATCAGCGACCAGATGCTGTTGTCGGCCGTCCCGGAGATCCACGGACGGCCCGACGCCGGGGTGAGCGCCACCAGAAGCGGCCAGGCGCCGCCCACCGCCACCATCGCGGCACCGCCCGCGGCAAGCTGCCGCAGTGCCGCCACCCGCCCGCGCGGGGCGATCCACAGCCACGCCAGCGCGATGCCGGGCACCACCATCAGCGCCACGCCCATCTTCGCCTCGAAGCCGAGGCCGGCGCTGACGCCCGCAAGAACGATCCAGCGCGTTCGCCTGTCCTCGAGCGCGCGCACCACGAACCAGAGCGCGGCCGCGCAGCAGAGCACGAGCAGCGCGTCCGGGTTGTTGTGCCGCGAGATGGCGACCGTGGCCGGGGTGAGCGCGAGGGTGAGGCCCGCCGCGAACCCCGCCGCCCGGCCGAACGGGCGCCTGGTGAGGTCGTAGACGAGCGCCACGGCCCCCGCTCCCATCAGCGCCTGGGGCACGAGCATGCTCCACGAGCTCAGCCCGAACGCCTTGGCGGACGCGGCCTGCACCCAGAGCGCGAGCGGCGGCTTGTCGACGGTCATCACGCCGGACGCGTCGAAGGACCCGAAGATGAAGTTGTGCCAGCTCGAGGTCATCGAGCTGACCGCCGCGCTGTAGTACTCGTTGGCGTAGCCGTTGCGGCTGAGCGCCCAGAGGTTGAGCGTCCCGGCCAGGAGTACGAGCGCGGCCAGCTCGGGCCGGGGACGCGGCAGTGACCGCACGCGCTCACGCGCGCTGCCGCCCGTTCCCCCGGCCCCCCGGCGTGCGCCGAGGGGCCGGGGGTGGGCGAGGTTGGGTACCGATGACATCGGCTCTTCCTTCCTGTCGGGGGTGGTCGTCAGACGGGACGCGGGAGCGAGGTGCGCTCACGCGGAAGTGACGGGCGCGGCCGGCGCGGCCGCGCGAAGACCCAGGTCCGCAGCGCGACGTAGCGGGTGACGGTGGCCGCGGCGCCCGCGGCGATCAGCACGGCCAGCTCGACCGCAGCCGGGGGCGTGGCGTAGATGCCGTGGAGCACGAGCAGCGCGCCGCTGGTGAGCAGCAGCGAGAGGACGAACACCACGGCGCCCGCGGCGTGCTGGCGGGCGAGCCCGGCGCGCCCGCGCACGCCGAAGGTGAGCCGGCGGTTGGCGGCCGTGTTGGCCACCGCGGTGATCGCCAGCGCCAGCGCGTTCGCCGCCGCCGGGCCGGTGGGGCCGCGAAGCGCGAGGAAGAGCAGCGCGTAGGCGAGCGTGGAGAGCAGCCCGATCGACATGAAGCGGAACACCGGGCCGGCCGACGCGAGCCGGGCCA
Source organism: Thermoleophilaceae bacterium (assembly GCA_034663685.1). Lineage (GTDB taxonomy): Bacteria > Actinomycetota > Thermoleophilia > Solirubrobacterales > Thermoleophilaceae > AC-37. The sequence continues at coordinate 6,692 of JAXDJC010000011.1, read as the reverse complement.
CGCCGCGCAGGTCCGCCACGGCCGTGCGCACGATGTCCACGCGCGAGTCGGGGTCGTCGACCCAGTCGACGGGGACCTCGTGGATCCGCAGCCCGCGCCGCTGGGCCACCACCAGCAGCTCGGTGTCGAAGAACCAGTCGTCGTCGCGGACGTCGGCCAGAAGGTCGCGCACCACACGGCGGCGCACGGCCTTGAACCCGCACTGGGCATCCGAGAAGCGGGTGCGCAACGCGGCGTGGAGGAGCCGGTTGTACGAGCGCGAGATCAGCTCTCGCTTGGGCCCGCGCACCACCCGCGCTCCGGTGGCCAGCCGCGATCCGATCGCCACGTCGCTGTGGCCCGACATGATCGGCGCCACCAGCGGGAGCAGCCCGCGCAGGTCCGTCGACAGGTCCACGTCCATGTAGCAGACGACCTCCGCGTCGCTGACCGACCACGCGGCACGGAGCGCGCGGCCGCGGCCCTTCTCGGGAAGGTGGCGGGACTCGACCCCCGGCAGCTCGCGGGCGAGCGCGGCGGCGATCGCGGGCGTGGAGTCCGTGCTCGCGTTGTCCACGATCGTGATCCGCCACGTGAACGGGAAGCCGTCGCGGAGGAAGCGGTGGAGGCGGCGGATGCTCGACTCGAGCGCCGCCTCCTCGTCGTGGACGGGCACGACGATGTCCACCTGCGGCGCCATGCGCACCGGCGGCACGACGCGCACCAGCGGCGGCGCGGGCCTCGGGGCGACTGCGAAGGAGTGTTCGATTGCTGTGCTCATCGGGGGGCTCCTGTCTCGCGGTTTCGACTGCTGGAGACAGAGTCGCCGCGACCCTTGAGACCCCCGTGGGAGTTGGCTGAGAGTTGCCTGAGAGCGGTGCGGCTAGCGGCCGGCGGGCGCTGCGGCGGGCAGGCTGACCGAGAACCGGGCGCCGCCGCCGGGCGCGTTCGACGCCTCGACCGAACCCCGGTGCGCGCCCACGATCGCCGCCACGATCGCCAGCCCGAGGCCTGCGCCGCCCCTGCCGCGCTCGCGGCCGCCCTCCGCGCGCCAGAAGCGCTCGAACAGCTCGCTGCCGTCGGCGGTCGGGAGGCCGGGGCCGTGATCGCGCACGCTGGCGAGCACGTACGCCCCGTCCGAGCGCACGGCCACCTCGATCGCGGTGCCCTCCGGGGTGTGCGCCACCGCGTTGCGCAGGAGGTTGGCGAGCACCTGGCGCAGCTGGTTCTCGTCGCCGACCACCGCGGCGGGGCCGTCCACGCTCAGCGCGACCTCGCGGCCGGCGGCGCTGGCCCGCGCGTCGTCCACGGCGTCGCGGGCGAGGGCACCGAGGTCCACCTCGCCGTGCGGGGCATCGGCCACCGCGTCGAGCCGCGCGAGCGTGAGCAGGTCCTCCACGAGCACGCCCATGCGCTTGGCCTCGTCCTCGATCCGGCCCATGGCGCGCTCGGTCTCGGCGGGATCGCGCGCGGCGCCGATCCGGAAGAGCTCCGCGTAGCCGCGGATCGACGCCAGCGGCGTGCGCAGCTCGTGCGACGCGTCGGCGATGAACCGGCGCAGCCGCTCCTCGCTGGCGGTCTTCTCGGCGAACGCGCGGTCGAGCCGGTCGAGCATCGAGTTGAGCGCGCTGCCCAGCCTGCCCACCTCGGTTCGCTCGTCCACGGTGTCCACGCGGCGGGAGAGGTCACCCCCGGCGATCGCCCCGGCGGTGTGCGCCATCCGGTCGAGCGGCAGCAGCCCGATCCGGACCACCACCCACGACAGCAGCCCGAGGATCAGGAGCACGCCGGCGATCACCAGCGCCTCCACCAGCAGCAGGTGGTCGAGGTTGCTGTCGACTCCGCGCAGCGGCACGGCCGCCACCGTGAGCCCCGATCCGGACGGGTCGGGCACCGCGAGCACGCGGTAGCGCGTGGTGTCGCCCCTGCCGCCGTTCACGGTGAACGGCCGGCCCGGCTGGATCTTCGCCGGCAGCCGGGGATTGGCGGTCACGTTCTCGCCGTAGGACAGGACCACGTGCCCGAGCACCTTCCCGGAGGCGTCCCGGCGCTGCCCGTAGGTCCCCGGCGGGAGGTTGAAGCCCGGGCGCGGCTCGCCGCCGGGACCGGGCGCCGCGCGCCGCTCGGGGCGGCTCGGGAACTTGGGGCCGACGCCGCGGTCCGCCAGCGCGCGGGCCACGGGGCCGGGGGCCGCGCGCACCTGCTCGTCGAGCCGGTCGAGCTGGAACGAGCGCTGGTTGGCGTAGGTGATCGCGCCCAGCAGGAGCAGCCCGACCGACGACAGCGCGAGCAGCGCCACCACCAGCCGCACGCGGAGCGAGGCCATCAGCGCCGCTGCCGCAGCACGTAGCCCACCCCGCGCACCGTGTGGATCAGGGGGTCGCCGCCGGCGTCGACCTTCTTGCGCAGGTAGCTCACGTAGGTCTCGAGCACGCGGGCGTCGCCGTCGAAGTCGTAGTCCCACACATGCTCGAGCAGCTGCGAGCGCGTGAGCACCCGGCGCGGGTTGAGCATGAGGTAGCGCAGCAGCCGGAACTCGGTGGCCGTCAGGTCGATGCCGCGCCCTCCGCGGCGCACCTCGTGCGCGTCGTCGTCGAGCTCCAGGTCCTCGAACACCAGCGTGCTCGACTCCGCCTCCGCCACCCCGGTGCGCCGCAGGATCGAGCGGATCCGGGCCACCAGCTCCTCCAGGCTGAACGGCTTGGTCACGTAGTCGTCGCCGCCGAGGCTCAGGCCGCGCACCTTGTCCTCGGTGGCGTCGCGGGCGGTGAGGTAGACGATCGGCACGCGCGCGCGCTCCGCGCCGAGCCGCCTGGCCACGTCGAAACCCTCCATGTCGGGCAGCATCACGTCGAGCACGATCAGGTGCGGGGCGAACGAGCGGACTGCCGCGATCGCCTCCGCGCCCGTGCCGGCCGACTCCACCGCGAAGCCCTCGTAGCGCAGCGCCATCGAGATCACGTCCACGATGTTCGGCTCGTCGTCGACCACCAGCACGCGGTGCCCGGCGGCCTGGGGGCTCGCCTCCATGCCGTGATTATCGGCGAGGAGCCTGGGAGTTTCCTGAGAGGAGCCTGGGAGCGGGCTGAGCCGCTACGGAAGCCTGGCCGCGCGCCTGATCGACGACGCCCCGGCCGCGAGCAGCAGCAGGAGCCCGCCGGCGGCGAACGCGGAGGTGATCTCCTCCTTGCGCTGCTTGGTGCCCAGCCGCGAGCCGAGCGAGCGGTAGATCGAGCCGAGCTGCTGGTCGTTCTCGGCGGAGAAGGCGCGGCCGCCGGAGCTCTGCGCGATCTGGCCGAGCGTCTGCGGATCGGGCGTGGCCGGAAGCGGCGGCCCGAAGCCCGGGTTCGGGACGGTCGCGTCGGTGGTCCCCAGGCTCACCGTGTAGATCGGCACGCCGAGGGTCTTGGCCTCAGCGGCCACGGCCACGGGATCGCGGCCGACGGTGGTCTTGCCGTCCGAGAGCAGCACGATCGCCGCGGGGAACTTGCGCACGCCCTGGCGCTCGCGGCGCAGGAGCTCGACCGCCGACTGCAGCGCGTCGCCGGTGGCGGTGGCGCCGTCGGCCACCTGGCCGTCGATCACCGAGCGCGCCTCGTCGTGGTTCTGGCTTGGCGCGCGGATCGCGTCGGGGAAGTCGGAGAAGGCCACCGCGCCCACGCGGATCGGCCCGGGCAGCTGGTCCAGGAAGGTGCGGGCGGCGCGCTTGGCCGCGGTCATGCGGTCCGGGTCCACGTCCTGCGCGAGCATCGAGCGCGAGTGGTCGGTCACGAGCACGATCGACGCGCGCTCGACCGGCACGGCCACCGTGCGCTCGGGCTGCGCGAGCGCGAGCACGAGCGCCGCCATGGCCGCCATGGCGGCGGCGGCCGGCAGGTAGCGGCGCCAGGCGGGCACGATGGCGCCGGCCAGCTTGAGCGACGGCGCGGCCGTGAAGCGCACGGCGTAGCGCCGGGCGCGGCGCCGGCTGACCGCCAGGGCCAGGATGGCGAGCGGGACGAGCGCGAGGCCGGCGAGGAACGTGGGCGCCGCGAAGCTCAATGAAGCCTCCGGCCCAGCTCGCGCAGCCAGTCCTCGCCGGTCGAGAGCACCACGTGGTGCGCGCGCAGGCGGCGGAAGGCGTCGGCGAGGCCGTCGCGGCGCTCGGCCTCGATCGACGCGAAGCGCTCACGCACCACGCGGCGGGAGGTGTCCACCTCCACGCGCTCGCCGGTCTCCGGGTCCACGAGCGCGAGGCGCCCGACGGCCGGCACCTCGGACTCGCGCGGGTCGCGCACCTCGACCGCCACGGTCGAGTGCCGCTCGCCGACGGCGCCCAGCGGCCGCGTCCAGTCGTGCTGGTCGCGGAAGTCCGAGACCACCACCACGAGCCCGGACTGGCCGGCCACCTTGCGGATGTGGTTGAGAGCGCGCGCCAGGGCGTCCGGCTCGCTGCGGCCGTCCGGCGCAACGCCGTCCGCCAGCGCCTTGCGCACCGCGAGCACGCCGGGCCGGGCCGCGCGCGGTCGCAGCAGCCGCGACTCCCCGGCGCCGAACGTGAGCAGCGCCACGCGGCCGGCGCGGCGCACGGCCAGCCGGGCCATCACCACGGCCACCCCCTCGGCCACGTCGGACTTGAGCCGGTTGGCGGTGCCGAAGGCCATCGACGGCGAGACGTCCACCACCAGCCAGGTCGTGAGCGTCCGCTCGGGCACGTGCAGCCGCACGTACGGCTCACCCGTGCGCGCCGTAGCGGCGGCGTCGATGTGGCGCACGTCGTCGCCCGGCTCGTACGGGCGCAGCTGCGCGAGCTCCGTGCCCACGCCCAGGCCCGCCGCCATCCGGTCGCCCGGCAGCGCGCCGGACACGCGGTGCGCCACCGGGGTGTCGAGCACCTCCACCAGCCGCCTCGGCATGGGGCCGGGGCCCTGCCGGGCGAGGGGGACCTGGAGGAAGGGCGGCCTGCTCACCCGGCCACCGCCGCGTGCTGCATCTGCTCCTGGCGCGGGCCGATCACCGCGCTCACCACGCGCTCGATCACGTCGTCGGCGGTCACGTCCTCGCTGAGCGCCTCGTACGAGAGCACCAGGCGGTGGCGCAGCACGTCGCCGGCCAGGTCGCGCACGTCGGCGAGCGTGACGTAGCTGCGGCCGCGCAGCAGCGCGAGCGCGCGCGCCGCCTGCACGAGGCCGATCGGCCCGCGCGGGCTGGCGCCCCACTCGATCAGCGGCTCGAGCGACTCGAGTCCGTACGCCGCCGGCCGCCGGGTGGCGTCGGCGATCGCCACCGTGTAGCCGATCACGTCGCGGTCCACCAGCACCGTGCGCGTGATCTCGGCGAACCGGTCGAGCTCGGCGAGGCTCAGCAGCTCGCGCACATCCGCCGGCAGGCCGAGCGAGCGGCCCACCACGGCGGCCTCCTCGCCGCGCGTGGGGTAGTCCACGAGGATCTTCATCAGGAAGCGGTCAACCTGCGCCTCCGGCAGCGGGTAGGTGCCCTCCGCCTCGATCGGGTTCTGCGTGGCGAGCACGAGGAACGGGCGCGGGACCGGGAAGGTCCGCCCGCCGATCGTGACCTGCTTCTCCTGCATCACCTCGAGCAGCGCCGACTGCACCTTCGCGGGCGCGCGGTTGATCTCGTCGGCCAGCAGGAAGTTGCCGAACACCGGCCCCAGCTCCACGTCGAACTGGCCCGTGTCCGGGCGGTAGATCCGCGTGCCCACGAGGTCCGCGGGCACCAGGTCCGGCGTGAACTGGATCCGCTTGAAGGTGCCGCCCAGCACCTCGGCAAGGGTCTTTACGGTCAGCGTCTTGGCCAGCCCGGGCACGCCCTCGAGCAGCACGTGGCCGCCCGCCAGCAGGGACACCATCAGCCGCTCGAGCATCGCGTCCTGTCCGACGATCACGCGCTTCATCTCGCTGAGCGCCTCGCCGAGGGCCTGCCGCGGCTCGTCTCTGAGCGCGGCGTTCGGGTCTTGTTCGTGGGTCATGTTCGTCTCCTAGTCGTCGATCAGATCAGCCGGCCGAACCAGCGCAGCGACATGCCCGCCGCGGCCAGGAGCAGGACGAGCCCGCCGCCCGCGAAGGCGGCGGTGACCTGCCGTTTCTCGTCCCTGTGCGAAAGCTGCGAGCCGAGCCGCTTGTAGACCTCCTCGAGGCCTGTCGCGCTCCCGGCTGTGAATGCGCGGCCGCCGGATGCGCTCGCGATCTGCGCGAGCGACCTGGGATCCGGCGGGACCGGCCGGATGGCGGAGCCGCCGCCGGGGGTCGGCACGGTGATCGTGCCGCCCGGGGTGCCGAGGGTCACGGTGTAGATGGGGATGCCCTGCCGCTTGGCCTCGCCCGCCGCGGCGATCGCGTTGCGGCCGCTGGTGGAGGCGCCGTCCGAGAGCAGCACGATGGCGGCCGGCGGCCTGTGCCCGGCGAGGTCGGCGCGGCGGTCGAACGTGCGCATCGACGCGTAGATCGCCTCGCCCGTGGCGGTGCCGCCGGTCGGGTTCATCGAGTCGAGCGCGCCCACCACCTCCTGGCGATCGGTGGTCGGCGACTGGAGCACGCGCGAGGTCTGGTTGAAGGACACGAGGCCCACGTTCACCCGCGCGGGGACGGTGTCGAGGAACTGGCGCGCGGCGCGCTTGGCCGCCACGAGCCGGTTGGGCTTGACGTCGGTCGAGGTCATCGACCCGGACACGTCGGTGGTGAGCACGATCGAGGCTCGCTCGATCGGCACGGCGA
>JAXDJC010000207.1:0-30981 GCA_034663685.1 Thermoleophilaceae bacterium | reverse complement strand
CACCTGGCGGGCGCCGGCCTCGCGGGCGTGCTCGCCTGCCTCCCGCGGAGTCATGTGCCCGCGCTCGCCGCTGCGCTCCGGACGCGGCAGTGTGGCCTCGACGAGGAACAGGTCACAGCCCTGGGCGAAATCGATCAGGTCGTCCGTCGGGCGGCTGTCCGCGCCGAACACGAGCTTCGCCGTGCCGCTCTCGGACTCGACCTTGATGGCGAAGGTCTCCGTGAAGTGGGGCACCGACTGGAACGTGAACCGGAGCGGCCCGACGCGCGGGCAGGCGTCAGGCTCGTACTCCTCGACGGCGAACGCGTTCTCGATCAGGTCCTCGTTGCCCCACGATCCGACGACGCGGCGGTAGGTCTCACGCGAGCCGCGCGGCGTGATGAGACGAGGGCAGGCCGGGCAGTCGACGCCGGGCCAGCGGTCCACCGGCACCGGCTGCTGGCGCGGCGCGTAGGTGAGCGCGTACGAGTACGGCACGAGGTCGAGCCAGTGGTCGGCGTGGATGTGCGAGATCACGATGGCGTCGACGGCCGTGTAGTCGCAGTACTTGCGCAGCTTGCCGAACACGCCGTTGCCGCAGTCGACCACGACGCTCGTGCCCTCCTCCTCGATCAGATAGCCGGAGCACGCGCCGTCGGCGTCCTGCCACGACGGCGACTTGCCGAGAACCGTTAGACGCATCCTCGGCGAACTCTAATCCGCCACGGGTGCGGGGGAGAGCAGCTACTGCGGCTGGGGGAACGCGTACACCGCGCGCGTGCGCTCGGTGCGGAAGACGAACGCCAGCTGGCGCTCGGGCTTGAGGCCGCGCTCGGCGCAGCGGAAGGTCGCGCATGGCGCGTCCAGCTTGAGCGCGCACAGACCGTTGCGCTTGAAGTAGCAGTCCTCGCAGGACGCGCGCTTCCCCTTCGCCACCGTGGCGAACCTCCCCGGTTATTCAGAGATCTCGAGCCCGTTGCGGGGACCCGACCGACGCGAGTCATCCAACAACATCTCGCCCCCCTTCGCCACCCCCCGTTCTCGCAAATGGCTGACTTTTCCGAGAGGGCGTTCGGAGACCACGCGGTATTTGCGGGTAATCCGGATCGACCCGCTCCTCGTACGCTCGTGCGTCTGATGGAGCTGGTGACCGGGGCGACCGGATACGTGGGCGGACGGCTCGTGGAGAGGCTGGCGCGCGAGGGCCGGGCGGTGCGCGCGATGGCGCGCGAGCCGTCGCGGCTGGAGCTCCCCGAGGGAGTGGCGGCGGGCGCCGCGGCGGTCGAGCCGGTGCGCGCCGACGTGCTCAGCGGCGAGGGGGTGGCCGCGGCGCTTGAGGGGGTGAGCGCCGCCTACTACCTGGTCCACTCGATGGAGGCGGGCGACGAGGACTTCGCCACGCGCGACCGCCGCGCAGCTCGCAACTTCGCGCGCGCCGCGCGCGAGGCGGGCGTGGAGAAGGTGGTCTACCTCGGCGGGGTCGCGCCGCCGCCCGGCACCCGGCGCTCGCCTCATCTGAGCTCCCGGCTCGAGGTGGAGGAGATCCTGCTGGAGGAGCTGCCGCGCTCGGTGGCGCTGCGCGCGTCGATCCTGATCGGGGCGCGGTCGTCCTCGTTCCGGATCCTCGTGCGGCTGGTGGAGCGGCTGCGCTGGCTGCCGTTCCCGGCCTGGACCGCCAACCGCACGGCGCCGATCGACGAGCGCGACGCGATCGAGTTCCTCGCGCGCGCGCCGCTGGCCGGCGAGGCCGAGGGCCGGTCGCTCGACATCGCCGGGCCGGACGTGATGACGTTCGGCGAGATGATCGAGCGGATCGCGGAGCAGATGGGGGTGGGGCGCTCGCCGGTCCGGCTGGGCCTCACCCAGACTCCGGCGGCGGCCGCTGTGGTGGCCGAGGTGGTCGGGCAGCCGGTGGACCTCGTGCGCTCCCTCATGGAGTCGCTCGAGACCGACGTGCTCCCGCGCGACGACGAGGCGCGGCGCCTGCTCGGAGTGCGGACGCACTCGTTCGAGCGCGCGGTGGAGCACGCCCTGGGGCAGTGGGAGCGCACGGAGGCGCTGGCCGCGCGGTGACCAAGCTGGAGCGCGAGATCACGATCGACGCCTCCCCGGACGCCGTCTACGACGTGCTCCTCGACCCCGCCTGCCTGGGCGAGTGGGTGACGATCCAGGAGGAGCTCGAGGAGGCGCCCGAGGGCCGCGACCTCGCCGAGGGCGACCGGCTGCGCCAGCGGATGAAGGTGGCGGGCCAGCGCTTCAAGCTCTCGTGGACGGTGGTGCAGGCCGACCGCCCCACGCGCGTGGTGTGGGAGGGCAAGGGGCCGATGGGCTCGAAGGCCAAGGCGGTCTACGAGCTGGCCGCGAGCGGCGGCGGCGGGACCCGCTTCTCGTACATGAACGAGTACGACCTGCCCGGCGGCTTCGCCGGCAAGCTGGCCGGCGGAGCGATCGTGAAGGCCTCCGGCGGCGAGGCAGACCGCTCCCTCGAGCGCCTGAAGAAGCTCGTGGAGCGCAACGCCGCGGAGTAGTCCCGCCGGACGGAGCCGGACCGCTACCGCGAAACGGCGAGGGGGTCAGGCCCCTTACGGTGGTGCAAGGGGCCTGACCCCGGCTGTGAGGCCGCTGCCTACGCGAAGGCCGGCTTCGGCGCCGTGTAGCGCTCGGCGCGGCCACGGCGGCGGGCGATCCAGGCGAGCGGTGCCAGCGACGCGCGCTGGATCACGGCCGGCGGGAACGGGCCCTGGACCTCGTCGCGGTACTCGTGGACGAAGAGCGCCAGCTCGAGCGGCTTGGGCATGCCCTTCTTCGTCACGCGCCCCTCCTCGGCGAGGGCGACCGTCGTCTCGAACAGCTGCTCCATCTTGAGCGCCGGGGTGACGGTCACGCGCACCACGGCCTCCTCGTCGCCGCCGTTCTTGAACCGGTGGACCTTGCCCGCCGGGATCACGATCACGTCGCCGGCCTCGGCCACGATCGTGCGGAGGCCCATCCTGAACTTCATCGTCCCGGAGAGGACCTCGAAGCGCTCCTCCTGCTTCGGGTGGACGTGCGCGCCGGGCACGTGGCCGTCGGGCGCCAGGTACAGGTCGATCTCCAGGTACTCGCCGTTGGTGTCCGCCGCGGTCTTCCGGAAGACGATCCGCTCGCCGCTGACGGGGTTCTCGATGATCTGTCCGCTGTGGGCCATTTGAAGCTCCTCGGTTGGTGCGTTCGGGGTACGGGAGGAGCATCGAGCGAAAGCGGCCTCGCGTCGTCGGCCTCGATGGCTATTTCGGGGTCGTCGCCAAGGCCGATCCTCGACGGCGCGCCGTCATCCCGGCGGCGCCGTGGCGTCATCCGCGAGGAGGACGGCGCGGCGGCCGCGACGTTACGATCGCCGCGTGACCGAGCTGCCGGCAGGTCCCCGGTGAGCCGGCCGCGGGCCCTCATCACGGGAATCACCGGCCAGGACGGCGCCTACCTCGCGGAGCTGCTCCTCGGGAAGGGCTACGAGGTGCACGGGATGGTGCGCCCCTCCTCCACCGAGCCGTTCGAGCGCCTCGAGCAGCTCCGCGACCACCTCGTCCTGCACACCGGCGACCTGCTCGACCAGGGCTCGCTCGCCGACGTCCTCCGCGCCTCCCGGCCCGCCGAGATCTACAACCTCGCGGCCATGTCGTTCGTGCACGCCTCCTGGAACGAGCCCGTGCTCACCGCGGAGTTCACCGGGGTCAGCGTGACGCGCCTCCTCGAGGCCATGCGGGAGGTGTGCGCCGAGGCCCGCTTCTACCAGGCGTCGTCGTCGGAGATGTTCGGCAACGTGCGCACCGCCCCGCAGAACGAGCTCACGCCCTTCTACCCGCGCACGCCGTACGGCGCCGCCAAGACCTACGGCCACCTCATCACCGCGAACTACCGCGAGACGTACGGGCTCTACTGCTGCTCCGGCATCCTCTTCAACCACGAGTCGCCCAAGCGCGGTCTCGAGTTCGTCACGCGCAAGGTGACCCACGGGGCCGCGGCGATCAAGCTCGGCCAGGCCCGGGAGCTGCACCTCGGCAACCTCGACGCGGAGCGCGACTGGGGCTACGCCGGCGACTACGTCAAGGCGATGTGGCTCATGCTCCAGCAGCCCGAGCCCGAGGACTTCGTGATCGGAACCGGGGTCCTCCACAGCGTCCGCCGGCTGGTGGACGTGGCCTTCGCGCACGTGGGCCTCGACCCGTCCGAGTTCGTCAGGGTCGGCGACTCGCTCAAGCGGCCGACCGAGGTGGAGCAGCTCGTGGCCGACGCGAGCAAGGCCAGGCGAGTGCTCGGCTGGGAGCCCGAGATGGCCTTCGAGGAGCTGATCCACACGATGGTCGATGCCGACCTCGCGCTGCTCGAGCGCGGCGTGCCGCAGCAGCGCGCCGACTAGCCCGCGCGGGCGGGGCCCAGCGCCGTGCGGTCCAGCCGGAGCTCCTCGGCCACCCCGGCCACGCGCAGCCGCTCGAGCACCTCCGCGGCGGCGGCCCGCACGCCGCCGGGAGCGTGGCCAAGCCGCTCGATCCAGTCCTCCGACGGCAGCTCGAGCCTGACCCGCTCCCCGCGGTCGATCGCCCACAGGCGCCCGTCCTCCCCGCGGGCCACCGTCCCCTCGCGCTCGGCGTGGTAGTGCCACCACACCGACCAGTCGGCCCACGCGTCCGAGGTCGCGTCCGGGCCGTGCTTGCGCAGGACGAAGTCGAGGTTGCGCTCGTTGGTCAGCGAGAGCGCGTCCCAGTCGTGCTTGGCGTGCCACACGTGCAGGCCGAAGAGGTCTGAGACGGCCACCGCGGAGACGCCCGCCCCGGCGAGCCGGACGCCGAACTCCATGTCCTCGTAGCCATAGCCCTCGATCGAGTCGTCGTACCCGCCGAGCTCCGCGTAGACCGCGGCCGGGATCCCCATGAGGCCGCTGAGGGCCGACTCCGGCTCGACGGGCGCCGGCCGGACGCCCGCCGCCGGGTGGAACATCGAGGCGCCGCGCGGGTCGACCCCCACGATGGTGCCGTCCACGCGCCGCGCGGGGCCACGCGGCACGAGCGGCACGAGCGCGGGCACGCCGCCGTGTCGCAGCCGTGCCGCGACCTCGACCACGTCGAGCGGCTCGAGCCAGTGCACCTGGCCGAGCACCACCGCGTCCGGGTGGCGGCGATGCACGTCCGCGACCACCTGGATCGCATCCGGGGCGAGCAGCAGATCCGCGTCGAGCGACAGCAGAAGCGAGGTCCCCGGCGCCGCGCAACGCGCCCCGGCGTTGCGCGGCGCCGCCGCCCCGTGCGGACCGCCCTCGAGCCGCACCTGAGCGAGGCGCCCGCGCCAGGCGGGGGTGTGGGCGAGGCGCTCGACCTCGTCCACCGTGTCGTCGCTGGACGAGTCGTCGGCGACCACCACGGCGAAGTCGCGTCGCGTCTGGCGCTCGAGCGCCTCGAGGGTGAGCAGCAGCCGGTCGCAGCGGTCCTGCGTGGTGATCACGACCGTCACCGGAGCGGGCGCGAGCTCCGGCTCCGGCTCGCGCGCCCGAGGCGGCTCGAGCACCGCCCGGATGTAGCGCCGCGCCACCGACGCGAAGCTCGTGAGCTCGGCGTGGCGGCGGCCGGCGGCCGCGAGCGCGGCGGCGTGGCGCTCGTCGCCGAGCACCCGGCCGATCTCGGCCGCGAGCCTCCCCGCGGTCACCCCCGGCGGCACATGCACCACGGCGTCGCGCGGCAGCTCGGCGAACCAGCCGATGTCGGTCACGATCGTGGGCAGCCCGGCCGCCAGGCTGTGCGCCACGGCCCCGGACGCCTCGCCGTTGTAGGTCAGGCGCAGCTGGACCGCGACGCGGGCTTGCGCGAGGAGGTCGTCGTACTGCTCCGCCGTGACGTAGCCGGGCACCTCCACCCGGTCGCCCACCCCCAGCTCGCGCGCCAGCTCAACCCACCGCTCGACCTCGCCGGGCTCGCCGTACCCGGCGAGGATCAGCCGCGCCTCGGGGCGCTCCGCGGCGAGTTGGGCGAACGCCTCGACGAGCGTCCTGAGGCCCTTGACGTGGCTGAGCACGCCGAACGAGACGATCAGCGGATCGGCCCAGCGCTCGCCTCCGGCGGGCAGCACGGGCGGCATGGCGTGCGGGATCACGTGCACGGGCGGCCCCTCCCCGTCGGGCGTCCGCTCGAGGCGCAGGACCTCCGCGGCGTGGCGGGAGTGGACGATCGCCGCGTGGGCGTACTCCTGAACCTCGTGGGTCATGTTGAGCCCGAACGCCTCCTGCTCCTCGGGCGTGGGCGCCGCGGCTCGCCAGCGGCGCCAGTCCACGCGGTCGCCGTACATCGCGTGGATGCGCTCCATCAGCCGGCCGGCGGGGTCCTCGGGACGCTCGCGCCCCGCGTACCACCCGTAGAAGCCGGTGAGCCGCACGTCGTGGGCGACCAGCACGCCGGGGCGCGCCTTCATCGCCTCGTAGATCCAGCCGTGGAACGAGGAGTTGCCCATCGAATAGAGGACGCTGTCGTAGACCCGCAGCGAACGGGCCCACCAGGCGTGCGACTCGTACGGCACGAGCCGGGCTCCCGGCGCCGCCGGCTCGACGTGGTCCGCCACGTCGCCGTCGACCACGATGTCCACGTCGGCGTGCGCGGCGAGCGCGCCGGCGAGCCGCGCCGTGTAGTCGGCCACCCCCGAGCGTTCGGGTGGCCACGGGGTGACCAGAGCCAGCCGCGGCCGCCCGTTCAGGGCGGTCCGGCGCCCGCGCCGCGCGAGCGCGCGCTCGTAGCCCTCCAGCGTGCGCTCGGCTACGTGCTCCCACGTGTAGCCGCGGACGCGCCCGCGGGAGCGCTCGCGCAGGCGCGCCAGCACGGCGTCGTCCACCACCGTCTCGCTCAGGACCCGCGCCATGTCGTGCGGGTCGAACGGGTCGAAGGTCGCCTCGAGGTCGCCGAGGATCTCCGGCGAGGTGGACGTGTTCGACGCGGCCACCGGGAGATCCGAGGCCATCGCCTCGAGGATCGGCAGGCCGGACCCCTCGTAGAACGAGGCGAACACGAAGAGGCGTGCCAGCCGGTAGAGCACCCGCAGCTCGGAGTCGGTCACGTAGCCGGTCACGACCAGCTCGCCCGGCCGCAGGCCGGCCTCGGCGGCCACGCGCTCGAGGTGCGCGCGCTCCTCGGGGAGCGCCTTGCACGTGATCACGAGCTGGTGGCGAGCGCGCAGGTCCGGTGCCATCAGCCCGTAGGCCTCGATCAGCCGCTCGAGGTTCTTGCGGAAGTCGATCCCGGCCACGTAGAGCATGAAGCCGTCGCGGATCTCCGGGAACCGCGCACGCAGGGCGTCGTGCGCCTCGCCGGTCCTTTCCGCGTCCGCATCCGCATCCGCATCCGCATCCGCGACGAACACGTTCGCCACGCCGGCGTCGATCACCGTGATGCGCTCCGGGGGCACGCCCAGGAGCTCGGTGGCATCGGCGGCCGAGGCCGCGGAGATCGCGAGCACGTGGTCGGCCGCTCGCACGAGGTTGGCGCGGGCCTGGTAGCGCGCCCGCACGACCGGGTCGCGCAGGTAGTGGTCCTCGAACACGAGCGGGATCACGTCGAACAGCGTGACCACGGTCGCCACCCGCGGCACGCGCGCCCACTCGGGCCAGAGCTCGTCGAGGGAGCGGTCGAGCTCGAACGGCGACATCGCGTGGTAGAGCGCCGGCATCGGCGCCGGGGGGCCCTGGCGCACGCTTCGCAACACGGCGACGTCCGAGCCCAGCACGGACTCGAGGTTGGCCGTGAGCGGGTGGGAGGCGTTCAGCCCGACCGCCCGAACGGCGTCGGGGGCGAGCGCGAGCAGCGCTCGCAGCAGCTCGGAGACGTAGCGCGCGATGCCGCGGTCGAAGTGGACGCGGTTCTGCGCGCCCTGGGCGTCGAGCCAGATGCTCCCGGGCGGGAGGGCCACGGCGGTCAGGCGGCGATCGCGGACACGAGCGCGACGCAGCGCCCCTCGGGCGCATCGACCCGAACCCAGGTGCCCGCGAGCTGCTCGCGGACGTACAGCCGCTCGTCGACGCGCCACCCCTCGAGAAGCGAATCGAGCCGCGCCTCGTCGTAATCCGCGAGCGCCAGCACGGCGAGGCCTCCGCCGGACAGCAGCGTGCCGAGCCGGGCGAGCGACGCAGCGTCCTCCGCCCACGGATCCTCGGCGCCGGCGCTGCCGTGCAGCCCCGAGAGACACACGGCCGCGGCGTAGGGCTCGTGGTCGGTCAGGAGCGCTTCAAGCGTCATCGAAAGCTGGTGCAGACCCGGGTGCTCGTGGTCGTACGGCCGCTCGTCGAGGCCGCTCACCGAGAAGCCGAGCGTGGCCAGAAGGAGGCCGAGCGCGCTCTCCGCCCCGCCCACGTCGAGCACGCGCGCGGGCGGGGCGATCCGGCTCAGCGCGCGCAGGGCGAACGCCTCCTCGAACCCGCCGGCTCCCGGCGTGGGCGCGGACGCCGCCTGGGCGGCCGCACCCGGCTCCAAGCGAGCCGCGGCCGCCCGGAGCTCGTCGGTCAGCTCGCGCAGCTGCGTGCCCACGAACGTGAGCGACTCGCCCGTCGAGGCGGCGTAGCTCGCGATCATCGGCTCGAAGCCCGCAATCGCGTCGCGGGTGGCGACCGCCTCGTCCGTGACCGCCATCCGCGTGTCGGCCAGGCGCCGCACGAGGTCGGCGAAGCGCGGCTCGAGCAGACGCCGCGCGGGATAGGCGACCGCCCGGCCGACCCGCTTGGCGGACGAGGCGTCAGGCATGTTGTCTGCGAGCGCGTCGTGGCACCGGGCCGCCCACTGTACCCCCGTGCCTGGCAGCATGCCCCGGATGCCGCGGCCGACGCTCGAGCGCATTCGCCCCCTCGCCCGCCGCCTTCCGCCGGTGATCCCGGAGGTCGGCCTGCGCGGGGTGCGCGCGGTCACCGGCATCGCCGGAATGGCGCGCTACGTCCGTGACGCGCGCGCCTACAGCCGGCTCCCGGGCGCCGAGCCGCTCAGGCTGCGCGACCTGCACCCCAAGCTCGTGGACCGGCTGGCCACGTCGCCGTACGACGCGCACTACCTCCATCAGGACGTATGGGCGGCTCGCCATGTTGCCGAGGCAGCGCCCGACCGCCATGTGGACGTCGGCTCGCGGGTGGATCTCGTCGGCTTTCTCACCGCTCTCACCGATGTCACGTTCGTGGACATCCGGCCGCTCGACGCGCGCGTCGAGCGGCTGACCTCCGCGGCCGGCTCCGTGCTCGACCTGCCGTTCCCGGACCGTTCGCTCGAGTCGGTCTCGTGCCTGCACGTGGCGGAGCACATCGGCCTCGGCCGCTATGGCGACCCCCTCGATCCCGGTGGGACCCGCAGAGCGGCGCGCGAGCTTCAGCGCGTTCTCGCACCGGGGGGCCAGCTGCTGTTCTCGCTTCCCGTCGGCACTCCGCGCGTCTGCTTCAACGCCCACCGCATCCACGCCCCGTCGCAGGTTCGCGCGTTCTTCGACGAGCTCGAGCTCGTGGAGCACGCGGGCGTGGATGACGAAGGGCGCTTCGCGCGCGGGCGCAGCCTGACCGAGCTCGACGGGTCGCGCTACGCGTGCGGGATGTTCCGCCTCACGCGCGGCGCCTAGCGCCGGCCCCGCCCGCACGCAGGAGCGGGTGCGATATCAGCTCGCTGAGAGCGAGCACCGTTGTCGTGGCGACCGCCTGCACCACCGCGACCTGCGTCGGCGAGTCGTGGAACAGCGTCACGCCCACCGCCTGCAACGTCACGCCGACGACCAGCAGCGCGGGCCAGCGATGGTCGCGGATCGCGACCGAGTACGTGACCAGGAGGTTGAGCATGGCGAGCGAGGCACCCGCGACCACGATCGGCAGCAGGCCCGACTTGGCGGCCCCGTAGCCCGAGCCGAACATGAGGTCGATCAGCAGGCCGGGCGCGGCGAGCGCGGGGATCGCAGCCACGAAGGCCGTGGCACCCACCAGCAGCGCCGCGTTGCGCAGCACCTTCTCGGTGTCGCCGCCCGTGGCGTGCGCGCGCGCCGCGTTGGGAACGAGCGCGACCGCGATCGCGGCCGGCATGAAGGTGACGATCTTGCCGACGGTGGCTATCGCCGCATACGTGCCGGCGTCGTGACCGGAGAGAAAGACCTTGCCCAGCAGCAGGTCGAGGTTGCTGATCACCGCGAACGCGATGAACGCGGCGCTCGCCGACACCGTGCGGACGTCCGGCCGCCGGCGCAGCCCCCTGCGCGCGGCGCGCGCGCCGCGCCCGATCATGTCCCGGCGCAGCATCCACGCGCACAGCACGAGCACGCCGAGCATCCCGATGGCCTGCCCGCCGATCGCGCCGCCGGCACCCCCGTCGAGAGCCGCCCACCCGACGCCGAACAGGATCCGCGCGAGGCTGATGGCCACGAGCACGAGCCCGAACAGCACGAGCCGGTCGAGGCCCTGGAGCACTCCGAGCGCCAGCGGGATGAGGAAGCCGAAGAACACCACCGCGGTGAGCGCGATAGCCGGCCCCGGCACACGCAGGTCGAACGCCTTCACCACCAGCGGGATGCTGAGCGCGTAGAGCGCGGTGACCGCGAACGCGAGGACGGTGATGTGCGCCGCCGCGTGCCGGACCAGGTAACGGACCACGTCCGTCTCCCCGCGCGTGTGCCAGTAGGCAACGCGTTCCGCGATGACCGTCTGCGCGGCGCTCGTCGGGACCGCAATCACGGCGCCGAGCGCGAGCATCGACGTCAGGTCGCCGAAGCCGACGGGGTCGAGAACCCGGCTGAAGATCACGCTCGACGCGTAGTTCACGGCGCTCGCGAAGAACGTGAGCAGGGCCAGCGCGCTGACTCCGCCCATGGCGCGGACTCCCGGCGACTGGGAGGGAGCTGGCGGCGTCGGCACCGGTCGGTTGTAGCGTAAGCGCGCCCGTCGCCGCACCCCTTCATGCGCGGATCGTTCTCCAGCCCAGTTATCGAGCCGGCCGCGGGGGCGCCGCGCGGGAGCCGCGCGCGCCTGGCCGAGCTGCCCTCCTGGCTTCTGCCGGCGGGCGCGCTGGTCCTGCTCGCCCTGGTCCTGCTGCCGGTTCTCCACGCGCCGTTCTTCAGCGACGACATCACGAACTCGGAGCTGCACGGCTATCTCGTGGCCACGGACAAGAGCCTGCCCACCGTTATGCGGGAGACCACCTGGCACTCGCTCCACCGCTCGGGGCGGCCGCAGGTGCTCACGGCGGTGGGCATCCCCCTGTTCGACGCGCTCGGCAACCACCCGGTCCTCTACCACGCCTACCTGCTGCTGATGACGCTGCTGGACGCGGCGCTGCTCTATCTGCTCCTGCGCCGCCTCGGCGTAGGACGGGCGAGCGCGGCCCTGCCGCTGGCCCTGGCCGCCGGGCTGATCCAGCTCCGGATCTACCACGACTCGCTGATCAGCTTCGTCGCCCTGATCCAGTGGCTCTTCGCATACACGCTCGGCTCTGCTCTGCTGTTCGAGCGCTGGCTGAGGCTCGGGCGCCGCCGCGATCTCTGGCTGGCCGTGGGGCTGTTCGCGCTCTGCGTGATGATCTACGAGGTCGCGTACGCGTTCGCGGCCGTGCACGTCGCCCTCGCGTTCACCCGCCGCCGGGGCCGCGCCGCCGTCCGGGCGGCCCTGCCGTTCGTAGCGCTGGCCGCCGCGTTCGTGGTCGCCTCGTGGGTGCTGCGCCGCGTCGCGCCCCCGGAGGCGGTGGACTACAAGGTGGCGGGCGGCCCGTGGACCACCGTCCGCACCTACTTCGTGCAGCTCTTCCCGCCGCTGCCCGCCACCAGCATCATGTTCGACCCGTCTTTGGGCGGAGGAGCGACGCCGGCGGAGCTGCTGGCCGCGGTCTGGCGCGGCCTGGCGGTGGCCGGCGCCGCAGCGGCGCTCTCGGTCGTGGCGATGCGCGAGCGCGTGACGGCGGCGGCCACCGGCGCGGCCGTGGCGCTCGGCCTGGCGCTGTGGCTCGCGCCGCCGCTGTTCCTGTCGGTCACGCCCAAGTACCAGCGTGAGCTCGGGCCCGGCACCGGCTACCTGCCGGTGCTGATGCAGGTCTTCGGGGTGGCGATCCTCCTCGCGTGCGGGGTGCGCGTGCTGCTGTCGAAGGCGCAGGCGCGCAGCCGCGCGGCCACGGTGGCCGCGATCGCCCTGATCGCGTGCGGCGCGGGACTCGTGGCGGGGGTCACCGCGTTCAACAACATGCGCGTGGTGGCCATGATGCAGCCGGAGCACGACATCCGGGCGCTGCTCGAGTCGGGCACCGCCCGCGGCGCGTTCGACCAGGCTCCCGAGCATGCGTCGGTCTTCTTCTCGGACGTCGACGTCGGCTGGTCCACGGCCACTCCGCTTCTGGGCCTGCCCTGGGTCCAGTTGATGCTCGCCGACCGGACCGGCCACCGGTATGACGCCCGCGTGGACACCTCGGGCGCGCCCGAGGAGGCGCCGTGCGCGCGCACGGGCGAGATCACGCAGCGGCCATGCGCTCTGCCTGCGGCCAGTGCCTTCTGGGCGCGCGCCCGCCTGAGAGCGGACGGCGGAACGGTGATCGTGGCTCGCGAAGCGCCGTCGGCCCAGCGCCGCACCGCCCGCGTGGCCGGCGAGCTGCGCGTCTATCGCGAGGCGGACGGCGGCGGCGAGCCGTCGGCCCCGCGGCTGCGGGGGGAGGTGGCCCCCGGCGTGGCGTGGACCTCGGCTCGCGTGACCTGGCGACTCGTTGCGCATGGCGACGGCTGGGGGATGTACCTCGGTCGCCTGGGACCGGGGCGGCCCCCGATCGCGAGCAGCCTCGACGACCAGCGTCCGCTCCCCGACTTCGCGCAGCTCACACCGGCGAAGCGCGTGCGCCTGCTCGGCACCAAGCGGCTGCTGCCCTGAGGTCCCGGTGACGGAGTCCCGGCCGATAGCGGGCTCGTCGTTCGTGCTGGAGACGAGCGGCGAGCATGACTCGCCGCCGGCCTCCGCGGTGCGCGAGTTCCTGGTCGCGTCCGGCGCCCGGCGCGTCACGACGATCGTGCACCCGCTCACGGCCGAGGCCGCGCCGGAGCACCTGCTCGAGACCTGGGACGGCGTGGCCGGGCGCGGGCGCCGGCGCCGGATCCGCGCGCCGTCGCATCCGCCGCTGACCTACCCGCTCGACCTGCTCGTGCCGCCCGCCCTTCCGCGCGCCGACGCGTACATCGGCTTCAACAACCTCGTCGCGGCGCGCGGGATCGCGGCGCGCGCGTCCGGGCGAACGAGTCGCTCCGGATACTGGGCGGTGGACTTCGTACCGGATCGCTTCGGCGCCGGAGGCCTGCTCACGCGCGCGTACGACGCCCTCGACCGCTGGGTGTGCCGGACCGCCGACGCGCGCTTCGAGGTCTCCGAGGCCGCGCGCGCCGGGCGCGACGAGCGCCACGGCCTGCGCCCGGGTGAGGCGGCGCCGGCGCACGTGGCCCCGATGGGCGCGTGGCTCGACCGCGTGCCGCGCGCTCCCGAGGACGGGCATCGCGCGCGCCGGGTCGTCTGGATCGGCCACATGGTGGAGCGCCAGGGAGTGGGCTGCCTGATCGAGGCTCTGGGCCTGCTGGCCGCCCGCGGCGTGGCCTTCGAGGCCGAGCTCGCGGGCCGGGGCCCCGGGGAGCCGGCCATCCGCGCGGCGATCGAGCGGCTCGGCCTGGGCGAGCGGGTGCGCTTGCTCGGCTATCTCGACGATCACCGCGCGCTCGAGGCGGTGCTCGCCCGAGCGTCCGTCGCCACCGCGCCCTATGACACCGAAATCCAGTCGTTCACGCGCTACGCGGACCCCGCCAAGCTCAAGGCCTATCTGGCGGCGGGGCTGCCGATCGTCACCACCGGCGTGCCGCCCAACGCCCGCGAGGTGGCCGAGCACGGCGGCGGCGAGATCGTGGCGTTCGAGGCCGAGCCGATGGCCGCCGCGATCGAGCGCGCGCTGACCGAGCCCGAGGATTGGACACGCCGGCGGGCGGCCGCCCTGGAGCTGGCCGGTGCCTACGACTGGGGCCGCATCGTCGAACGGGCGCTGGCCGCCCTCGGCTTCGTGCAATGACGGCCGGCATCACGCTCCCCTCGCTGTCGGTCGTGATCCCGGTCTACAACGAGCCGCGCTGGATCGGGCGCACGGTCGACGACCTGGCCGCGGCCGTGGCCCGGTCGGGCTGGCCGGACGTGGAGCTGATCATCGTCGACGACGGGTCGGCCGAGGAGACCAGGCAGGCGCTGGCCCGGCTCGCCACGCCATTCCCGCTGCGCGTGATCGCGCAGGAGAACAGCGGCCGCCTCCTGGCGCGCAAGGCGGGCCTCGACGCCGCGCGCGGGGAGCTGGTGCTGCTGCTGGACTCGCGCGTGTCGCTGGAGCCGGGCGCGCTCCGCTGGGTGGCGCCGCACGTGCGCGCCGGGCGGCGGGTGTGGAACGGCCACTGCCTGATCGACACCGACGGGAACCCGTACGCACGCTTCTGGGACGTGCTCACGTTCGCGGCCTTCGCGGACTACCTGGCGCGGCCGAGGACCACGAGCTTCGGCCCCGAGGAGTACGACCGCTTCCCCAAGGGGACCACGCACTTCCTGGCGCCGCGCGATTACCTGCTCGAGGCGATGGAGCACTTCGAGACCTACTACGACGACGCCCGCTTCGTGAGCGACGACACGACGCTGCTGCGGCACGTGGCGGAACGCGAGCGGATCAACATCTCACCCGGGTTCGGCAGCCTCTACCGGTCGCGCGACGCGCTCGGGCCGTTCCTTCGCCACGCCCTCCACAGGGGCACGGTGTTCTTCGACGGCTTCGGCCACCCCGGCAGGCGGTTCTTCCCGGCGGTGGTGGCCGCCTTTCCCGTTCCGGTGGCCGCGGCGCTGTTCGCGCTGCGCCATCCCCGTGCCGGCGCGTGCGCCACGGCGGCGGCCCCCCTTGCCGCGGCCGCGGTTCCGCTGCGCTGGCGGCGTCCGTGGCGCCACGTGGTGTCCTTCGCCGTCCTCGCGCCGCCGTTCGCCGTCGTGTACACCGCGGGCATCTGGCGCGGCGCCCTCATGGCCCTGAAGGCGAGAGCCGGGCGCTAACCACGCACGCTCGCCTCAGGCGCCACCGCGGTCGCCACCGCCTCGTCCATGCGCCGGCGCTCGAGCGAGGCGAAGCGGCGGACGTAGTGGTGGCGCAGGTGAATCCGGTAGGCGATCGCCAGCGTGTCCTGCATCGTCAGCCGGACCGCACGCCAGTTCACGGAGGTGCCGGTGAAGCGGTAGTTGAGCGCGATGGGGGCCTCCTCGACCCGGTCGAAGCCGAACTCGGCCGCCACCGCCAGCAGCTCGAGGTCGAAGGCCCAGCGCTTGACGAGCAGCAGCGGACCGACGGTGTCGACCATCTCGCGGCGGAAGACCTTGGCCCCCACCTGCGTGTCGCGGACGTTGACCCGGAAGAGCACGCGGATGAGGGTCTGGTAGCCCCACGAGTAGAACCGCCGCAGAGCGGGATAGCTGACCACCGACCCGGCGTGGCGCTTGGAGCCGACGACGGCGTCGATCGGCGCCTCCTCGAACCGCCGCGCCGCCGCGACGATCGTGTCGGGGGCGATGTCCAGGTCGGAGTCCAGCCACCCCACGAGCCGCCCGCGGGCGTGAGCCATTCCGTGGAGGAGGGCTCCGCCCTTCCCGAGGTGATCGGCGCATTCGAGGACCTCGACGCGCGGATCGCCGGAGCTCCTGGCAAGCGCCGGCCCGCCGTCGGTGCAGCCGTCGCACACCACGATCACCTCGAACGGCCTTCCCAGCTCCTCCAGGGCCCGGACGATCTCGCCGAGGTTCTGCTCGATGTAGGCCGCCCCGTTGTACATCGGGGTGATCAGCGACAGGTGCGGCTCGCTCATCCGGAGGCCCGCGACACGTCCGCACGGCCGCGCATCGCCGCGGTCGCCTCCACCGCGAGCGCCAGCGCCCTGGTCGCGCTGTCCGCGTCGGTCCGCGGCAGCGCCCCCGTCCTCGTGCACTCGACGAAGTGGTCGAGCTCCTGCACGAGAGGCTCCGCCCTGGGCACCGGAACCGCGCTCGCCGGGGACTCCCTGGCCACGGCGAAGAAGTCCCACGGCTTGGCCTGCACGACCTCGGGCACGGTCTCGTAGATGTGCACGAGCTGTTCGATGTAGTCGACCTCCAGGAAGGCGCGCGTGCCGGTCACCGACAGCCTCCGGATCTTCACCGGAGTCATCCAGTTGGCCTGGAGGGTGGCCACGGTCGACCCGTACCTGATGACGAGGTCCACGTGGTCCTCGAGGCGATTGGGCTCCATAGCCGCGCCGGCAGCCATGAGCAGCTCCCCGTTGCGTCCCAGCACGTAGGAGATGATGTCGATGTCGTGGATCGCCAGGTCGAGTGCCACGTTGACGTGCGGCACGGCGGGCCGCGCCACGCCCACGCGCCGGGCCGAGACGCTCACGATCTCGCCCATGCGGCCCCGCTCGACCAACTCCTTGACCACGTTCACCGCCGGGTTGAAGCGCTCGACGTTCCCCACCATCAGCACCACGCCGCGCTCGCGCGCGAGGCGCGACAGCTCGACCGCCTCCGCGACGGTCGAGGCGATCGGCTTCTCCACCAGCACGTGGACGCCGGCCTCGAGAAAGGCCCGCGTGACCTCGAAGTGGTCTCCGGTCGGCAGGGCGTTGACCACCGCGCCGGGACCGGCGGCGAGCACCTCGCGCCAGTCGGTCTGCCACGAGACGGAGGGCAGGTGCGCCTCGGCGTGGGCCCGCGCCTCGGGTGCCCGGTCGCACACGGCGACCAGCCTGGCCCCCGCCAGGTCCGCGAGCACCCGGGCATGCTGCCGGCCCATCGTCCCCAGCCCGAGGACCGCCACGTCGACCGTCACGGGCCTACCTTACGCTCGGGGCCGGGGCGCGGGCCGGCACCGGGACGGCGCCGATCCGCTCCAGCTCCTCGACGACCGCATCCGTGGGGCGCCGGTCCGAGCGGGCCGGTGGTGTGCGGTGACGATCCGGGTCCGACAGGAAGTCGCGCAGCGCCGCCGGATCCATGCGCGAGAGCACCACGCATCCTCCGATCCCGTCGGCCTGCTCGGTCACCGCGCGGTGAACCAGGCAGGGATGACCGAGCAGCGCGCACTCCGCGTGGGAGCCGCCGGAGTCGGTCACGAGGAAGCGCGACCGCTTGAGCAGGGCGATGAACGGCAGGTAGCGAAGCCTCGGGATCCGGCGAAAGCGCGCGTCGAAGAGGTGCTCGAGCCCGTGGGCCCGGATCGCCTCGGAGGTGATCGAGTGGTCCACGAAGAGGAGCCGCTCGCGGCGCGAGTGCTCGTGCAGGATCTCGAGCGCCTCGGCCAGCCGCTGGCGGCTGCCGAGCAGCTCCTGCCGATGCAGCGACACGAGCCCGAAGTCACCAGCCGCCTGATCCGAGGAGGCCGCCGCGCGCTCGGCCAGGTGGAGTGCGTCCTCGATCGTGTTCCCGCCGGTGTCCACCACCCGCACGCGCGGGATCGAGGCGCGCAGCCGGCTCGCGGCCTCCGCGTTCGGCGCGAAGTTCACGTGCGCCAGGCGATCCGCCACCCGGCGGTTCAGCTCCTCCGGCCAGGGCTGGAATATGTCGCCCGAGCGCAACCCCGCCTCGAGATGACCGACCTGCACACCGAGCGCGCGGCCTGCCAGCGCCCCCAGCACCGTGGTCATGGTGTCGCCCTGCACGATCAGCGCTGGGGTGTGGCCGTCGGACCTCAGCCGCCGCTCGATTCGCCTCCGGTGGCGGAGGAACCGGCCGATCGCCGTGGCGCCCCACGCGGGCAGGTGCCGCATCCGCTCGAGGTCCGCTCCGCGGTGGCCGCGGGCGAGCCAGAGGTCCGGGGGGCGCAGGCCGAGGTCCTCGAGGAACTCCGGAATCTGCTCGGCCTGCTGAGCCGTGCACATGACCAGCGGGGGGTGCCCCCGTCGCGTCAGCTCGTGGATGAGCGGCGCGAGCTTGATCGCCTCCGCACTCGTGCCGAAGACGACACCGATCACGGCACGCAGGATAGGCGCAGGCAATCCCGCGGCATGCGGCGTCCGCCAAACCGGGACCGGCCTCAGCGATGCTCTCGTGCCCCGGGAATCGCCAACGCGCCCGTTAGCATCTCCCCGGTGCCGGAGTCGCCGCATCGGACCGAGCAGGGTCGGGGC
The DNA here is from genome assembly GCA_034663685.1 of Thermoleophilaceae bacterium. GTDB lineage: Bacteria > Actinomycetota > Thermoleophilia > Solirubrobacterales > Thermoleophilaceae > AC-37. The sequence goes on along the minus strand of JAXDJC010000207.1, from coordinate 12,855 downwards.
GCCGCGCGGGGGTCGTTCGCCCCAGCGAGCCTTCGCGTCGCGTCGATCGCACCGGCGGCGCGCGCCGGGCGCGCGCCGGGCGCGCAGCGCGTCGTGGCAGAGGACTCGGCCGCCATCGCCGGCGACCACTGGCCGGTGCTTCGCGCCATGTACCCGCCCGAGGAGCTCGCCCGCGCGCTCGTGCCGTTCTGGCTTGCGGCGGCGCTGCGAGAGGACCCGTCCCCCGTCGCCTGCGTAGCGCCCGGCGTGCACACCCGCGTCGAGCTGGCCGATGCGATCGCCGACGCGGGTCTGCGCGACGGCGTGGCGGTCGCCACGCGCGGCCCGGGCGAGAACGGGCGCGGCGCCGATCCGCCGTTCGACGACGGCTTCGTAGCGGCGGCCGGTCCCGAGGGGCTGCGACTGGCCGAGTGGTGGGCCGAGCAGGTCGTGCGCCACGGGGTGGACGTCGACTGGCTCGCCCGGCTCCCGGCGGTCTCGGGCGCGGTGACGATCCTGCGCGACCTCGCGCTCGAGCACGCGCCCGCGCCCGCACCCGGCGAAGGCGCGACCGAGCCGGGCCGGCGTCCGGCCGAGCCGCTCACGACCGGCGACGGGCTTCCGCTCCACGAGCGGCTGCGCGCTCTCTATGCGCGGGGCTGGCGGGCCGGCGAGGTGAGCGCCGACCCGTTCGAGGCGAGCGGGGGCGCGGCATTCACGGCCTGGCTCAACGAGCCGGACCCCGATTCGCGCTCAGGCGGCACCTCGCGCTACCTCTTCTCGCTCTACCTCGAGCGCCGCGACATCCGCGACGCCTATCCCGACCTCGGCGACCCCGCTCTGCGCGACGGCTTCCACCGCTGGGCGTTCGTGGACGGCGCCGCCGAGTACGGGATCCCGGAGGCGCTGCTCCCCCCGCGCCCGCGCAGCCTCGAGGACGAGATCGGCGCCGAGGTGCCTGCGCCGCTCTGGGGCCTGAACGTGGTCGGCCACTTCCACGCCGAGTACGGCCTCGGCGAGACAGCACGGCGGATGGTCGAGGCGCTCGACGCCGTCGGGCTGCCCGCCGTCCCGGTCGAGCCGGGCCTCGCCGTGCCGGAGACCCGGCACGGGGCGGACTTCACGGTGGTACCGCGTGCCGCGGCGCCGTTCGTGGTGAACCTGCTGTGCCTCAACGCGGCGGACACGCCGCGCTTCGCGCGCGAGGCGGGCGACGCGTTCTTCGCCGGCCGCCGCACGGCGGGCCTCTGGTGGTGGGAGACGGAGGACTTCCCCCCGGCCTACGACGAGGTGTTCGAGCACGTGGACGAGATCTGGGCGGGCAGCCGGCACGTCCGCGACGCGATCGCCCGCCGCGCGACGGTCCCGGTCGTGCTGATCCCGCACCCCGTGCGGCTCCCCCCCGTGGGCGCTCCCCACGGCGATGCGCCGCGCCCGGCCGCGGACGGGTTCACGTTCCTGTTCGTGTACGACTACAACTCGGTCGCGCGCAGGAAGAACCCGCTCGGGCTGATCGACGCGTTCCAGCGCGCCTTCGCGCCCGGCGACGGGCCCCGCCTGGTCCTCAAGACGATCAACGCGGACCGCCACCCCGTCGAGCACGAGCAGGTCGCACGAGCGGCGGCGGCGCATCCGGCCATCGAGGTCAGGGAGGGCTTTTTGTCCGGGCCGGACCGCGACGCCCTGATCGCCTCCTGCGACGCCTACGTCTCGCTGCACCGGGCCGAGGGCTTCGGCCAGACGATCGCCGAGGCCGTCTGGCTCGGAAAGCCGGCGATCGCCACCGCGTACTCCGGCAACCTCGACTTCATGACCGAGGAGTCGAGCTACCTGATCCCCTATTCAAAGGTCCCCATCGGCGACGCCGCCGGCCCGTACCCGGCCGACGGAAGCTGGGCCGAGCCCGACCTCGACGCCGCCGCCGCCGCCATGCGACGCGTGGTGGCCGAGCCCGAGGAGGCCGCGGCCCGCGCGCGGCTCGGGGCCGAGCGAATCAGGCGCACCCACTCGCCGGAGGCGGCCGGCGCCGCGATCCGCGCGCGGCTCGAGGCGCTCCGTCCCAACATCGAGGACGTGGCCCGGGCCGACCGCGCGCGCGAGGAGAGCCTGATCCGATCCCACTTCGAGCCCGCCCGGCGCCTCATTCGCGCAGGAGCCGAGTCGTACGAGGGCCACGGTGGCCCGGTGCGGCGGCGCACTCGCACCGCGCTGCTGCGTGCGCTGCGCCCTCTCACAGCCTTTCAGCGAGACTCGGACGAGCGGCAGCTCGCCGCGGTCGAGCGCGCGATCGTGGAGCAGCACCGGCTTGCTCTGCGCTCGGCGGACGCCCAGCACGCGCTCCACGCGGCCACGCTCGCGCGCGCCCGGCGCAACGCACGGCAGCTCGAGGACCTGCGCGCCTCTAGCCGCGAGTGAGCAGCACGCGATTGCCGGACGGGTCGCGCAGCATGCGCTCCTCGCCCGCCTCGTCGCCGCCGGTGTAGACGGTCCAGTGGCGCACCCCCACGGCGTCGTCGGGCGCCGGCGGCACGCCCTCGCCGCGCCAGGTGTTGAAGCCGAGGTGGTGGTGGTAGCCGTCCCAGGCCACGAACGCGGCGCCGGGGTAGCGGGCCATCTCCTCGAGCCCGAGCTCGTCCTGGTAGAAGCGCAGCGCGTCCTCCACGTCGCCCACGTGCAGGTGCATGTGGCCCAGGCGCAGCCCGTCCCCGGCGTGGCGCACCGGCTCGGCGCCCTCCACGAGCGCCAGCAGGTCGGGGATGTCGAGCGGCTCGGTGAACATCCCCACGCGCTCGTTCGGCGAGCGCGGCGGCGGCCACTCCTCGCGCGGCCGGTCGCCGTAGAGCTCGATCCCGTTGCCGTCGGGGTCGTTCAGGTAGATCGCCTCGGACACGCCGTGGTCGGACGCGCCCTGGATCGGCGTGCGCGTGACCGCCAGCCGCTGGAGCGCCCGCGCCAGCTCCTCGCGGGTGGGGAAGAGCAGCGCGAAGTGGTAGAGGCCCGCGTGCCGGCCGGCGGGCCGGGCGCCCGGCTCCTCGTGGAGCACGAGCAGGTCCATGCCGTCGCCTGTGCCCAGCGTGGCGACCGGATCCTCGCGCGAGTGCTGCTTCAGCCCGATCGCGTCCTGGTAGAAGCCGACCGAGCGGTCGAGGTCGGTGACGGTGAGATGAAGAGGTCCGAGCTCCATCAGCCTGCCCCTGGTTGTATCAACCCACTCTCGTAGGCCAGCACGACCGCCTGAACACGGTCGCGCACGCCGAGCTTCATCAGCACGCGCGCCACGTGCGTCTTGACCGTGGTCTCCCCCACGATCAGCGACTCCGCGATCTCCGCATTCGACATCCCGCGCGCGATCAGCTTGAGCACCTCCTCCTCCCGGGGGGTGAGCTCGTCGAGCCCCGGGGGGCGCTCGGACGACGACGGCCGCGCCTTGGCGAACTCGTGGATCAGCCGCCGCGTGACCGACGGGGCCAGCAGCGCCTCGCCGTCGGCCACCACTCGGATGCCCGCGATCAGCTGCTCCGCCGGCACGTCCTTCAGCAGGAACCCGCTGGCCCCCGCCCGCAGCGCCTCGTAGACGTACTCGTCGAGGTCGAAGGTGGTCAGCATGAGCACCCGGACCGGGTCCTCGGCCGTAGCCTCCGCGATCCTCCGGGTGGCCTCGATTCCGTCGAGCCCCGGCATGCGGATGTCCATCAGCACCACGTCGGGGCCGAGGCGCTTGGCGCTGTCGATCGCGCCGTAGCCGTCGGTCGACTCGCCCACCACCTGCATGTCCTCCTCGGCCTCGAGGATCATGCGGAAGCCCGCCCGCACCAGCGCCTGGTCGTCCACCAGCAGAACCTTGATCACGCGTAAGCCTCCTGTTGCAGCGGGAACCGTGCGCGAACCTCGAAGCCGCCGCCCTCGCGCTCGCCGGCGTCGAGCTCCCCACCGTAGAGGGCCACGCGCTCGCGCATCCCGGTGAGCCCGTGGCCGCCGCTCGGCACGTCCACCCCGCTCCCGGAGCCGCTGCCGTCGTCGGTAACGGCCACGAACAGCTCGCCGTCGCCGTAGCGGATCGCCACGGCCGCGCTCACCGCGTTCGCGTGCTTGATCGTGTTCGTGAGGGCCTCCTGGACCACGCGGTAGGCGGACAGGTCCACACCCGGCGGCAGGTCCCGCCGCTCGCCCTCCACGCTCAGCTCCACGTGGAGGCCGGCGGCGCGGGCGCGCTCGGCCAGCGCCTCGATCTCGGCCACGGTCGGCTGCGGCGCCAGCTCCGGGCGCTCGCCGGCATCGCGCATCACGCCCACGAGGCGGCGCATCTCGTCGAGCGCCTCACGGCCCATGTGCTTGATCGTGCCCGCCACCTCCACCACGCGGTCGGGGTCGCGGTCCACCAGCCGCCGCGCCGCGCCCGCCTGGATGACCATCACCGTGAGGCTGTGGGCCACCACGTCGTGCAGCTCGCGCGCGATGCGCGCCCGCTCGTCGGCCACCGCGTGCGCGGCTCGCTCCTCGCGCTCGTGCTCGAGCCGCGCCGCCTTCTCGGCCAGCTCGCGCGTGAGCATCAGCCGGTGGCGCATCGCGCGGCCGCCGGCCCACGGCATCACGAAGAAGAACGCGACCGGGAACCAGATGTCGCCCGGGTCGATCGTGTACGAGAGCACCAGCGCCGTGACCGCCGCGAACACGATGCCGATCCGGGACTCGCGCGCCTCCGCGTGGAAGCCGAGCGAGTACATCATCAGCGCCAGGATCAGCACCGACACGAACGTGCTCTCGACCCCCGTCAGCCAGATCGTCTGCGCGATCGCGGCCGTCATGAGCGCGACGGTGGCGGGAAGCGGAGCGCGGCGGCGCCAGCGCAGCGAGCCGGCGAACACCACCGCGGCGAGCACGTCCGGCACCACCGGCGGGTTGCGGTGGATGTGCACCGTGAGCACGTTGGTCACGAGAGCGACGACCGCGACGGCCGCGATCAGCTCGTCGCGGCGACGATCGAAGAATGCCTCGGCCCGCTTCCTCATGCGCGTACCAGGTCGAGCGGAAGGCGCGCCCTCACCGCGTAGCCCTCGCCGGCCGCCGGCCCGACCTCGAGGTCGCCCCCGTACAGGGCCACCCGCTCGCGCATCCCGCTCAGCTCGCCGGTGTCGCCGCCCTCGCGGAACGCCGACCCGTCGTCGCTCACCTCGAGGCGCACGTTGCGCTCGCCGTATCGCACGCTCACCGTGGCGTTTCGCGCGCCCGCGCGCGCGAGCGCATCGGTGAGGGCCTCCTGCACGACGCGGTACGCCGCCAGGTCGACGCCGGCCGACAGGTGCCGGGCCTCCCCCTCGATGCGGAGCTCCACCTGGAGTCCCGCCGCGCGAGCGCGGTCCACGAGCAGGCGAACCTGGCCGAGCGACGGCTGGGGCGCGAGCTCCATCGACTCGTCGCCGCGCCGGAGCACGCCGAGCAGCCGGCGCATCTCGGTGAGCGCCTCGCGGCCGGTGTCCTCGATCGTCTGGAGCGACGTGCGCGCCTGCTCGGGCATGCGCGTGGCCACCCGGCTCACCGCCTCGGCCTGCACCGTCATCAGGCTGATGCTGTGCGCCACCACGTCGTGCAGCTCACGGGCGATCCGGTCACGCTCCTCCTCGACCGCCCGGCGCGCTCGCAGCTCCTGCTCGCGCTCGAGCACCTCGTTCTTCTCGGCCAGGGCCGCGGCCAGCAGGCGCCGGTTGCGCATCGTGCGACCCACCAGCAGCGGCGCGCCGAGGAACACGGATGCGAAGAAGATGCCGCCGATCGCGTCGCCCCAAGTCGCCGACGTGGAGGCGATCTGGTACGTCATCCCGATCGCCGCCACGATCGCGCCCGCCAGCATCTGGCGCCGCTCCGCGTACGCGCCGAGCGAGTAGGCGAGCACGAAGAGCGACACGAACGGCACCGTGACCCCGTTCGCCAGCTTCTCGCTCATCTCGCTCTCGATCACGAGCGACGCCGCGAACACCGTCAGCCCGGCGGCCGGGATGCGACGGCGCCAGAGGACGAGCGCGGCCGTGGCGAGCTCGAGGACCGCCACCACGAGCCGCTGGCCGGGGGTCGCCCTGATGCTCGCGACCTCGAGCGCGGCGCCGGCGAGGAAGACGGCGGCGAGAGCGCGGTCGAAGCCGACCGGGCCGACCGACTGCACGCGCGCGAGCAGATCCCTGACCCGGTTCATGGGCCCAAGCTAGCGCCGCCGCCGGTCCCCGGCGTCCGCCGCCGCGACGACGGGGGGTCCTCCTCAGGGATGACAAGGAGTGCGCCGTAGTAGTCCCAGCGGCGTGCACGAAATCGCCTTCTGGGCCGACGACGCGGAGCCGCCCGGCCCCGATGCTGCACCCATGAGCTCCTGGTCCACACATACGAACGTCAGCGGAACCCCCGACGATGTGATCGCCGTCCTCTCCGATCCCGACTCGATCCGCCGCTGGGCGCCGATCGACTTCGCCGTGGACGGCATCGACGGCGACCGGCTCGAGTCCGGCACGCGTGCCCGCGTATCGGGCCGCCTGGCCGGGCGCTCGGCCTCGTTCGAGGTCGACGTGGAGCAGGCCGAGGAGGGCCGCTTCGCCCTCACGGCGTCGGGCCCGATCGACCTCGACGTGGAGTACGAGGCCTTCGAGACGACTGGAAATGAGACGGAGGTTTGGGCTACGGTCTCCGTGAAGGGCGGAGGACTCGTCGGACGCCTGCTGGCCCAGGCCACCGACGCACTGCTCGCCGCCGGGGCGCTCGACCGCGCGCTCGGCCGGATTGCAAGCGAAATTGAGGCAACGGCCGGCTCGGGCATGGCCCTCGCCGCCTAGACAAGGAGACTCGATGTTCTGGACTCACAGCACCGACGCCGCCCCGGCCGCGACAGGCTCGAACGGCACCGCCGGCGGCAGCCCCGCCCTCGCCGCGGTCGACGTGACCCGCCGCTACGGCTCGGGCGACTCGTGCGTGGACGCGCTCCGCGGCGTGACCATCCATGTCCCGCGCGGCCAGTTCACCGCCGTCATGGGCCCGTCGGGCTCGGGCAAGTCGACGCTCATGCACATCCTCGCCGGGCTCGACAAGCCCAGCTCCGGGAGCGTGGCGGTGGCCGGCCGGCAGGTGGTGGGCATGGACGACAACGAGCTGACCAAGCTGCGCCGCGAGCACGTCGGCTTCATCTTCCAGTTCTTCAACCTGCTCCCCATGCTCACGGCGGAGGAGAACGTCACGCTCCCGTCGCAGATCGCCGGCACCGACATCCCGAGCGAGCGGCTCGAGCAGATCCTGGCCCAGACGGGCCTGACCGACCGGCGCTCGCACCGCCCCTCCGAGCTCTCGGGCGGGCAGCAGCAGCGCGTGGCGGTGGCCCGGGCACTGGTGGGCTCACCCACGATCCTGTTCGCCGACGAGCCGACCGGCAACCTCGACACGAAGACGGGCGAGGAGATCCTCGACCTGATCCGCGAGTCCGTGGACGCCTACGGGCAGACCACGCTGATGGTGACCCACGATCCGGCCGCCGCGGCCACCGCCGACCGCGTGCTGTTCCTCGCGGACGGCGCGATCGTGAGCGACCTCGACAGGCCGAGCCGCGCGGACGTGCTCGCCGGCCTCGAGGCGGTGTCGCACTCGTGACCAAGGCTGCTCTCAAGGGGATGTCCGGCCGCAAGCTGCGCACGGCGCTCACGGCCCTGGCCATCGTGCTCGGCGTGGCCATGGTGGCCGGCGCCTACACGCTCACCGACACGATGCTCGGCGCGGCCGACCAGCTCAGCAAGGCCTCGTACGGCGGGACCGACGCGGTCGTGAACGCCAAGCAGGCCTTCGACCGAAGCTTCGCGAGCGACAGCCTGACCACCCCCACGATCCCGGGCGCCGCGCTCGGCAAGGTGCGCGCGCTCCCCGGTGTGGCGGCCGCCATCGGCGACGTGACGGACGACCAGACCAAGATCATCGACCGCAAGGGCAAGCCGATCGGAACCGGCCCGTTCTTCGGCGGCGGCCACGAGTCGGGCACGCATGGAGGCGAGTCGATGGTGCCGTTCAAGCTGACCCAGGGCCGCTGGCCCTCGGGGCGCGACGAGGTCGTGATCGACACCGGCACGTCCAAGGACCAGAGGTTCCCGATCGGGAGCTCCGTGCAGATCAAGTCGCACGGGCCGGAGCAGCGCTTCAGGGTCGTGGGCATCGCCAACTTCGGCAGCGTCCAGTCGCTGGGCACGGCCACGATCGCGGTCTTCGACCTCCCGCGCGCGCAGCAGCTGTTCGGCAAGGCCGGCCAGCTCGACGGCGTGCTGGTGTCGGCCAAGCGGGGCATCGCCCCCAAGCAGCTGCGCGCCGACCTCTCGGCCGCGCTGCCGCAGTTCCGCGTGCAGAGCGCCGAGGCGGACGACCGCTTCGGGCTCGACGGCCTCAAGCAGTTCATCGGGATCATCCAGAAGGCGCTGCTCGCGTTCGGCGGGGTCTCGATCTTCGTCGGCGCGTTCATCATCTTCAACACGCTCTCGATAACGGTCGCCCAGCGCGTCCGCGAGTTCGCGATGCTGCGGACGATCGGTGCGTCGCGCCGCCAGGTGCTCGCGTCAGTGCTCACCGAGACGCTCGTGGTGGGCATCGTGGCCTCGCTCCTCGGCCTGCTCGCAGGGCTCGGGCTGGCCAAGATGCTCGACGCGGTCTTCCGCTCGTCCGGGCTCGCGCTGCCGCAGTCGGGCCTCGTGTTCTCGCTGCGCACGATCCTCGTGGCCTTCGGGCTCGGGGTGATCGTGACGCTGCTCGCCGGCCTGGCCCCCGCGCTGCGCGCCACGCGCGTCTCGCCGGTGGCGGCCATGCGCGAGGGAGCCGTGCTGCCCCCGTCGCGCATCAGCGGCTGGTTCGGCCGGATCGCGGCCACCACCACGCTGCTCGCGGTGGCGATCCTCGCCTACGCGCTGTTCGGCGGTGGGCTGAAGATAGGCACGCGGTTCATCCTGATGGCGCCCGGCGTGCTGCTCCTGTTCGTGGGCGTGGCGCTGCTCTCGCCACGGCTCGTCAAGCCGCTGGCGGGCGTGCTGGGCTGGCCGTCCGAGCGCTTCGGCCGCTCGGCCGGGCGGCTCGCGCGGCGCAACGCCACGCGCAACCCCGGCCGTACGGCGGTCACCGCCGCCGCGCTGATGATCGGCGTGGCGCTCGTGGCGTTCGTGGCGGTGCTCGGCAACGGGTTCAAGAAGTCCAACACCCACGCGCTCGAGCGCCAGGTGCGAGCGGAGTACGTGGTCTACGGCCGCGACGGCTTCTCGCCGATCGACCCGGCCGCCGCGGGCGCCGTGAAGAGCGTGCCCGGAGTGGCCGGCGTGACCGGCATCGCGCAGGACGAGGCGCGCGCCTTCGGCAAGAGGACCAAGGTGGACGGGGTGGACCCGGCCGCGGTGGGCCGCGTGTTCCGCTTCGAGTGGCAGAAGGGCAACGACTCGTCGCTGCAGCAGCTGAACTCGAGCGGGGCGATCGTCACGAAGACGTTCGCCGACGACCACCACCTGAAGATCGGCAGCCCTCTGGAGCTGACCTCAGTGTCCGGCGCCAAGCTCCACCTGCGCGTGGGCGGGGTCAGCGACCCGCCGGCCTTCGACCCGCTCGGGCTCGGCGACGTGACCGTCTCGAAGGCGAATTACGACCACGCCTTCAAGACCAAGGAGGACCGCTTCACGTTCGTGGACACGAACGCCACCAACGCCGCCACGACCAGGGCGCTCGAGCAGCGGCTCAAGCCGTTCCCGGACGCCCAGATCAAGACGGCCGCGGCCTTCCGCAAGGAGCAGGAGAAGGACTTCGACAGCCTGCTGGGGATCTTCAACGTGATGCTCGCCCTCGCGGTGATCGTGAGCCTGTTCGGGATCGTGAACACGCTCGTGCTGTCGGTGTTCGAGCGCACGCGGGAGCTCGGGATGCTCCGGGCCGTGGGAATGACCCGGCGCCAGGTGCGGCGCATGATCCGGCACGAGAGCGTGATCACCGCGCTGATCGGAGCCACGCTCGGCATCGCGGTGGGGCTGTTCCTGGCGGCGCTCGCCACCGCGGCGCTCAGCCAGTACAGCGTGGAGTTCGTGGTACCGGTCGGCACGCTGATCGTGTTCACGTTCATCGCCGCGATCGCCGGCGTGGTGGCCGCGATCCTGCCGGCGCGGCGCGCCGCTCGGCTGGATCCGCTCAACGCACTGCAGTACGAGTAGGAGAGTCGAGTGGCGCCGCCCGGCGCGGCGCCACTCGGGTCAATCCGTCAGACGTTCTTCAGGGCCTCGACCAGCTCCTTGACGGCGTCGGCCGACTTGCCCAGCTCGGCCTTCTCCGCCTCGTCCAGGTCGATCTCGATGATCTCCTCGATGCCCTCCGTGCCGAGCCGAACCGGCACGCCCACGAACAGGCCGTCGATCCCGAACTCCCCCTGGCACAGAGCGGCACAGGGCAGCACGCGCTTCTGGTCGAAGACGATCGAGTCGACCATCTCCACGGCGGCCGCCGACGGCGCATAGAACGCCGACCCCTTCTGGAGCAGCTTGACCACCTCGGCCCCGCCGTCGCGCGTGCGCTGCACGATCTCCTCCAGCCGTTCGTCCGCGATCTTCTGCCGCACCGGCACACCCGCCACGTTCGTGTACGACACCACCGGCACCATCGTGTCGCCGTGGCCGCCGAGCACGAACCCGGTCACGTCGCGAACGGATACGCCGAGCTCCCACGCGAGGAACGTGCGAAAGCGCGCCGAGTCGAGGATGCCCGCCATGCCGATCACGCGCTGGCGCGGGAACTGCGTGGCGTCGTAGGCCACGTGGCACATCGCGTCGAGCGGGTTGGTCACCACGATCACGATCGCGTCGGGCGAGCGGTCCTTCACCTGCTCCGCCACTCCACCCACGATCTCCTTGTTCTTGGCGAGGAGGTCGTCGCGACTCATACCCGGCTGGCGCGGAAACCCTGATGTGATTACGACTATGTCGGACCCGGCGGTCTCCTCGTAACCGTTCGTGCCGACCACGTTGGGCTCGTAGCCCACCACCGGGCCTGACTGGTTGAGGTCGAGCGCCTTGCCCTGCGGCATGCCCTCGACGATGTCCACCACGACCACGTCCGCGTAATCGCGTTCCGCAAGACGCTGTGCAGTGGTTGCACCCACGTTGCCTGCACCCACTACGGTTATCTTCTTTCTCATTCACTCACCTTTCCACGGAAGGAGCCTTTAATGGCTGACTTTCTGACGGAGCAGCGCGCAGCTATCGACAACCGGCTCAAGGAGCTGCGCCCGCTGTACGAGGAGTACCTCCAGCTCGAAAAGGCGAAGGAAGCCCTCGAAGGTGTGGGGACCGCCGCGCCGCGCCGCCGCGGTCCCGGCCGCCCGCCGGGCAGCCGCAACGCGAGCACCGCCACCCGCCGTGCATCGGGCGGCAACGGCCGCCGTCGCCGGCGTGGACGGGGAGGCGCAAACCGCGCCGACCAGGTGCTCGGCGTGATCCGCGAGAACCCCGGCATCTCGGTGTCGGCGATCGGCGATCAGCTCGGCATGAAGCAGAAGAACTACCTGTACCGGGTGGTCGGCAACCTGCAGAGCGAGGGCGCGGTGAAGAAGGACGGACGGGGATTCACGGCCGCGTAGCTAAGCGGCCACCCTTTCCATCTCCTCGATCACCGCGTCGGCCACGTCGGACGTGCCCACGGCGGTCGGGTCGTCGCGGTTGGGCTTCATGTCATAGGTCACCTTCTCGCCCTTGCGGATCACCTCCGCGATCGCGTTCTCGAGCCGCTGGGCGGCGTCGCGCTCCTCGATGTGATTGAGCAGCATCACGCCTGAGAGCATCAGCGCCATCGGGTTCACCTTGTTCTGGCCCTTGTACTTGGGCGCCGAGCCGTGGGTTGCCTCGAAGACGGCGTACTCCTCACCCACGTTGGCACCCGGTGCCAATCCGAGGCCCCCGATCATCCCGGCGGCCAGGTCGGACACGATGTCGCCGTACAGATTGGGCAGCACCAGCACGTCGTATTCCTCCGGGCGCGACACGAGCTGGTTGCACAGGTTGTCCACGATCCGGTCCTCGAACTCGATGTCCGGATATTCCTCCTGTGCAACTTCTTGAGCGGTCTTCAGAAATAAACCATCGGTGTATTTCATGATGTTCGCCTTGTGCACAGCGGTGACCTTGGACCGCCCGTAGGCCTTCGCGTACTCGAACGCCTCGCGCACGATCTTCTTGGTGCCGTAGACGGAGATCGCCTTGATGGTCACCCCGATGTCCTCGCGCAGCCGGGTGCCCTCGGTGTCGGCGATGAACTGGCGCAGCCTGTCGGTCTTCTCGTCGCCCAGCTCGTACTCGACCCCCGCGTACAGGTCCTCGTGGTTCTCGCGCACCACCACCACGTCGGTCTCGGGGAAGCGTGTGCGCACGCCCTCGTAGGCCTTGCACGGGCGCAGGCAGGCATGCAGGTCGAGCTCCTTGCGCAGCGCCACGTTGATCGAGCGAAAGCCGGAGCCGACCGGCGTGGTGATGGGGCCCTTGATCGCGAGCTTGCGCTCGCGGATCGACTCGAGCACGCGGTCGGGCAGCGGCGTGCCCTCCTGCTCGTACACGTCGGCGCCCGCGTCCTGCCAGTCCCACTCGAACTCCACGCCCGTGCCCTCGAGAACGCGGCGCACGGCCTCGGAGATCTCGGGGCCGGTCCCGTCGCCCGGTATGAAGGTCACGCGATAAGCCAACGTCGGTCCTTTCTGGTGGTCTTGGGCGTCGCCCGGCGGAGCATTATGTCTGCCACGATTGGAGCATGCCCGGTGGCCGCTCCATACAGCTGGCGCGAATCTTCGGCATTCGCATAGGCGTGGACCCCAGTTGGTTCGTCGTCCTGTTCCTGTTCATCTGGTGGCTGTCGGGC
>JAXDJC010000195.1:0-10792 GCA_034663685.1 Thermoleophilaceae bacterium | reverse complement strand
ATCTTCCGGGCGACCGGCGGGCTGTATGTCGACCACGGCCGCGCGATTCGCCACGAGTGGCGCAATCATAAGCGCGCCACGCCCCCGCCGCGCACCGACTTGGGCGCGTTCCCCCAAGCTTGCTTTGACGGCCCCCGCTGGGGTAACGTTTGACCAAGTGCCCCTTCGATCGGTCCCCCGGCCCGGCCTGCGCGCAATCCTGGCGTTCGCGCTCGTGCTCTGCATGCTCGCGGCCACCGCCGGCCCCGCGCTGGCCATCTCGGGCAGCTCGAGCAGCGGCAACGTTCCGTCCGCGGAGTATCCGGACAACGACGCCAAGAAGAGCGACAACCTCGGCGGATCAACATCCGCCGGCGGCGGCTCGGACAAGGGCGGCATCCCGTACACCGGCTTCGCGATCGTCGTGCTTGCCGGCCTCGGCGTGCTGGCCGTCACGGGCGGCGTGTCCATGCGGCGCGCGGCGCGCGACGAGTAACGCCGGCCCTCCCGCTCAACGGATCGGCAGCTTTAGCTTCGGCGCCGCGCGGCGCCAGTGCGCGGGACTGCGCCCGCGCAGTGCCTCGATCGCCCGCTGCACGAGCACCTCGCGCGGGTTGAGCTCGAGGGCGCGCGCCGTGGCGGCGTGTGGGTCGAGCCCGCCGGCAGCGCGAACGAGCGCCAGCCCGTAGTAGAGCTCCCAGCTGTGCGGGTCGCGGTCGATGGCGCGCTCGAACGCCCGCACCGCCTCGGCGGGCCGGCCCTGGCGGCTGCGGCAGAAGCCCGTCACCTCGAGCGGCTCTGGACGGAAGTCCATCACCTGGAGCGAGCTGGAGGCGGAGTCCACGGCTCTCGCACAGTCGCCGGCCTTGAGCTCGCGAACGCTGTCGTTGAGGCGGGTCTGGGAGAGGGCGGCAGCCGCAGGGGTGGCGGCGAGGCCGAGCGCCGCGGTGGCGAGCGCGAGGCGGGCGGCCAGGCTCCCGCGCGGCCGGCGCGCGGCCGTTCCCTCGGCGGTCTCCGTGCCGGGCGAGTCGGCCGGGTCCTCGCGGCGACCGCCGGCCGCCGCGGCGGCCAGGGCCAGCACGGGGAGAGTCACCACAGGCATCTCCCAATGCCAATCCACGGCCGCGGCCAGCATCCACATGAGCAGGACCGCGAGCACGCACGCGTGCAGCGCCCGGTCGCCGCCGCGCCGCATCCGCAGCGCCACCCCCGCGAGCAGCGCCAGCAGGGCGGTGGCGAGGAGCACGATCCCGACTCCGCCCAGCTCGGCGAGCGTCTCGCCGTAGAGCGTGTGCGCGTCCACCACGGTCACCGGGATGCTGCGCTCGCGCGCCCAGAGGTGCTGGAAGGTGCCCGCGCCGATGCCCCTCAACGGATGGTCGCGGAACGCGTCGAGCGAGACCTGCCAGTACTCGAGGCGGCCGTTGTTGCTCGGGTCCGACAGCCGCGCGCGCACGTCCGGGTCGCTCGAGCTGAGCGGCTTGCCGCGAACGAACTCGTGGTAGTCGCGCTCCACGCTCCGCGGCACACCGGCGGCCACGGCACCGGCGACAGCGCCCACGAGCACGAGCACGGCGGCGGCGGCGAGCAGATGGCGGGTCCTGCGCCGCAGCGGCGGACGGACGGCCAGGCGCCAGTCGAGGCGCAGCAGGAGCGCTCGGAGCACGCCCGCGCCGAGGACCGCCAGCCCGACCACTAGCGCCACGCCGTGACCCTGGTCCACGCCGGCGGGCGAGTCGTAGCCCGCGGTGGCCAGCCGCTCGGCCCCGTAGGCGGCCACCGCGGCGGCGGCCGAGGCAGGCACGGTGGCCGCCAGGCTCAGAAGCAGCGCCCGCGGGCGGCCGAGGGCCATGTACGCAACGAGGCCGACGATCGCGGCGGCCGTGGCCCCGCGCGAGTAGCTCAGCACCAGCGCCGCCACCAGCGCGGGCACCGCCGCGGCGGAGGCCACGCGGGCCATCCGCGGCACGCCGTCGTCGGACGAGAGGTGCAGGCAGAGGAGCGCGCCGATCGCGGCCAGCAGTCCGAACGTGTTCCAGTAGGTGAGCGGGTAGGACAGCCGCCCCTTCCCCAATCCGTCCGCGATCGGCCAGAAGTCGGGCGCAACCCGCGTGATCAGCCCGATGCCGCACAGCACGACCGCCGCGGCGGCCACGGCGGCCACGGCCAGCCGCAGCCGTCCGACGGTGAAGGCCGACGACCCGAGCGCCGCCACCGCGAGCAGGTAGAGCACCGTCCGGTCCGACTCGATCACCGCATGCGCCGGGGCGTGCGACCACGTGCCGGAGAGCAGCGCCCAGCCCGCGAACAGCCCGAGCGCCGCCGCGGCCACGCCGGCGGGCCCGCGCAGCCCCGCGAGCGGGCGCCGCGCGTACATGGAATGGAGCACCAGGGCGATGGCGAGCTCGACCGCCGCCACGCCCACGGCGCCGGGGAAGTAGCCGCCTCCGTTGAACGCGAGGTAGACGGCGAGAGCGCCGGGGAGCAGCGGCAGCAGGGCCGCCGCGGGCCTCAGAGCCGGACCAGGTTCGGCGATTCGATGCCGCGGGTGGCACCGCGGAAGTCCACCACGAGCGGCGACTCCTCCACCACCTTGCGTACGTCGAGGCCGGGGTGAGCAGTCACGATCACGGCAGCGTCGCAGCCGGCGAGGACGTCATCGAGGCTCTCCGCGCTCAGCCCAAAGTCCGGCAGCTCGGGCACGAACTCGTCGGAGTACGCGATGTCGGCGCCGCGGCCCCGCAGCAGCCGCATGATCTTGAGCGCCGGGGACTCGCGCAGGTCGCCCACGCCGGGCTTGTAGGACACGCCGAGGATGGCGAGCCGGGAGCCGCGGACCGGCTTGGAGTGGTCGTTCAGCGCCCGCGAGATCTTCTCCACGCAGAAGTAGGGCATGTTCTGGTTGACCTCGCCGGCGAGCTCGATGAACTCGGTCGGCGTGTCGTACTCGCGCGCCTTCCAGGCCAGGTAGAACGGGTCCACCGGCAGGCAGTGGCCGCCCATCCCGGGGCCGGGGCTGAAGCGCATGAAGCCGTAGGGCTTGGTCGATGCCGCCTCCACGACCTCCCACACGTCGATGTCCATGCGGTCGCAGAGCATGGCCAGCTCGTTGACCATCGCGATGTTCACCGAGCGGAACACGTTCTCGAGCAGCTTGGAGAGCTCGGCGGCCTCCAGCGTGGAGACCTCCACCACCTCGTCGCACACGGTCCCGTAGAACTCCACGGCGCGCGCACGGCACTCGTCGGTCAGGCCGCTCACCACCTTGGGCGTGTTGCGCAGCGTGTAGTCCGTGCGGCCCGGATCGATCCGCTCCGGCGAGAACGCCACGTTGAAGTCCTTGCCGGCGGCCAGGCCCGACTCCTCGAGCAGCGGCACGAGCCGCTCGCGCGTGGTGCCCGGGTAGGTCGTCGATTCCAGCACCACCAGCTGGCCCTTCTGGAGCACGCCCGCGAGCGAGGTGCCGGAGGCCACCACGGGGCCGAGGTCGGGCTCGCGGTTGCGGGTGAGCGGCGTGGGCACCGCGATGACCACGGCCTCGCACTTGGACAGGTCGGCGTAGCGGCCGGTGGCGGACAGGCGCTCGCCGACAGCGGCGAGCCGCTCCGAGCTGATGTCCTCGATGTAGCTCTCGCCCGCCTCGATCGCGGCCACCTTGCGCGCGTCCGAGTCGAGGCCCACCACGTCGTGGCCCGCCTCCGCGAAGGCCACTCCCAGCGGGAGCCCCACGTAACCGAGTCCGATAACCCCTATCTGCATAGCGCGCCAGCCTAGCCAGTAACTAATCGTCCGACAGGGGTTGTGATGGCCCATGCCGCCGACCGACACCGCGCTCGTGCGGGCGGAGGAGCTCGCCGAGAGCATCCTCCCGACCCGGACTCCCAAGCGCCGGATGCTCGTGATCGTGAACCCCTACGCGAGCACCGTGTCCGACCGGCTGAAGAACCTCGTGGTCTACGCGCTCCAGGGCCGCTACGAGGTCGACGCGATCGATACCCAGGCCAAGGCGCACGCCACGGAGCTCTGCCGCGAGGCCGCGGACGAGGGCTACGACGTGGTCGTCGCTTTCGGCGGCGATGGGACCGTGAACGAGGCTGCTAATGGGCTGGCGGGTTCCGATACCCCCTTGTCGGCACTTCCGGGCGGATCCACGAACGTGTTCTGCCGGAGCCTCGGGCTGCCCAACGACGTGGTCGACGCGACCGAGCACCTGCTCGGCATGGCGGACCGGTTCGAGCCCTCGCGCGTGGATCTGGGCGTGGCCGGCGATCGGGTGTTCACCTTCGCCGCGGGGGTGGGGCTGGACGCCTCGGTGGTCGAGCGCGTGGACCGCCATCCGGCCATGAAGGCGCGCATGAGCGAGTGGTTCTTCACCGGCACCGCGCTGGCGACCTTCGGGCAGAAGTACCTGATCCGCCCCCCGCGCGTGCGGGTTCGCGCCGGCGGTCGGGTGATCGAGGGCGTGACGGTGATCGTCCAGAACTCCGACCCCTACACGTACTTCTCGAACCACCCGATCCGGATGTGCATCGGGGCGGGCAACCGCAACGGCACCCTGTCGGCCGTGGTGCTGAAGCGAGCCACGCCGTTCGAGGTGCCCACGATCCTGGCGCGGGTCTTCGCCGGCGGCCCCGACTCGGTCTCGAAGCACTCGCAGGTGGAGCCGCTGACGGCGCTGAAGGAGCTGCGGATCGAGTCGAAGGACGGCCGCCCGTTCCCGCTCCAGCTCGACGGGGACCACATCGGGGACTTCACCGAGGTCGAGCTCGGCGTGCGGCCGCTGGCGCTGGCCGTGGTCTCGTAGCTACTTGAAGGCGCCGTCGGTGAGCTTGTAGCCGGCCGCGAGCAGGCACTCGTGGACGGCGGTGGCGTCGTCGATATGCCCCGACAGCGGCGTGGTGAACGCGACGAAGGCCGAGCCGTAGAGCCTGATCGCCGGGTACTGGGCGTTCCCCTTCAGCTGGTTCGCGGCAGCCCTGGCCGCGCTGTCGCCGGCAGCTAGGCCCACGAAGGCACGCGAACCGGTGGGCATGTTCGCCACCACGGCGAAGCTCCTGTCCGAGCCCGGGCCGCTCGAGCGCACCTTCTGCCCTCCGCTCGCCTGGAGACAGGCCGCGATGGACTTGGCCTTGGCGCCGAGGTCGGCGCCCGCGGTCGGTGCGGCCTGACCGCCTGAGCTCCCTGCGCCGGGGGTCGTCTCCACGATCTTGTCGATCAGCCACTTGCCGCCCTGGTTCGAGAGCGTGAATGCGAACGTCCGGCCGGACTTCGTGTTCCGGGCGACGGCCGTGGCGCGGTCCCCGGTCACGACCGTGTTGTCCACCGCGATCTCCCCCTCGGGGCGCGGCTGGTCGTGCTTGAGCTCGCACTGGGCCCTGGTCTGGAAGAAGTCCTTGATGCCGGCCTCGCTGTAGAGCGGGCAGATGTCATCGGGCATCCCGCCGCGGCCCGCCTTGAGGACGATCGCGCTGACGGTCTTCGTGTCGCCACCGGCGTCGTTGGAGCCGTCGCTCGATGACTTGCCGTCCGAACCGCCGCAACCGGCCGCCGCGAGGGTGAGCACCGCGGCCGCCAGCCCCAGGCAACGCACAACGCGGGAATTCATGGCGCGCACCCTCTCATCCCCCGGTCGGCGCTGTCAAGGCGCCACCTTCGCCTCGCCGGGCACCGGCTTGGCGAGCACCACGGAGGTCTCGACCTGGCGCGCCGGGATCGACCAGTAGGTCCTGAGAAGCGCTGCCCCATGGTCGGGCGGGACGGGCTCGAAGCCGTGACGGCGGTAGAAGCCGATCGCCCAGTCCGCGGCGGCCCAGGTGCCCACGAGAGTGGGCCTCGTGCTCGCGCGCAGAACCTCCTCCAGCAGCGCACTCCCCACTCCGCGCCGCTGTTGGTCGGGTGAGACGTAGGCGTGGCGGATCAGGTCCACGTCCCGCACCGGCTGGATGCCCATGACGCCGACCAGCGCGCCGCCGGTCTCATAACCCCAGAACGCCACCCCGGCGGCGATCTCGCCGTCGAGCTCGTCCGGCGGCATGTAGGGCTCGTGCCAGCGATCGGCCGGGATCACGCGGCGATACGCCTCGGCCGCGGCGTTGACGATGGAGAGGATCGCTGCGCGCTCGTGGTCACGGCACGGTCGGATGCTGCTCACGCGCTAGCCCGTGGGCGTCACGCGATACGCGTCAAAAACGCTGTCCACATTCCGCAGCCGCTGAATACAGGTCTTCAACGCCTGCGTATCCCCCACCTCCACCACGAACCGGTTCTTGACCATCGGGTGGTCCACCGTGCAGCGCGCCTCCAGGATGTTGATGCCGGTCTCCGCGAACGTGCGCGACAGGTCCTCGAGCATCCGGGTGCGGTCCCAGCCGTCCACCTGCAGTTCCACGCGGAACGACGTGGCCCCCTCGCCCTCCCACTCGACCGGCGTGAACCGCTCGGGGTTGCGCTTGAGAGCCTTGGCATTCGGGCAGTCCTCGCGGTGGATCGTGATGCCCTTGCCCAGCGAGATGTAGCCGAGCACCGCATCGCCGGGCACGGGCCGACAGCACTTGGCCAGCCGCAGCGGAACGTCGTCGATCCCCTTCACGCGAATGCCGTAGGTGGAGGAGGACTGGACCGGCTTGGCCACCTCCTTGCGGCGATGCGTGAGCAGCTCGTCGCCCGGCGGCGCCTCCACCGCGGCCTCGCCCTGCTTGAGCCGCGTGAGCAGCTTGCTGGTGACCACCTTCGCCGATACCTTCGCCTGCCCCAGCGCGATGTAGAAGTCCTCGCCCTTCTTGAAGCCCATCTCGCGGATCACGTCCGCAAGCAGCGGCGAGCCGGCCATCTTCTGGGCCGGCAGGCCGGCGCGCTTGAGGTTCTCGGAGAGGATCTCGCGGCCGGTGCGCTCGGCGTCCTCGCGGCGCTCGCGCTTGAACCAAGCCCGGATCTTCGACTGGGCGCGGGTGGTCTTGGCAAGCGAGAGCCAGTCGCGCGAGGGCCCGCGCTCCTTGTTGGCGGTGAGCACCTCGCAGATGTCGCCCGACTTGAGCTCGTAGTGGAGCGGCACGATCTTGCCGTTCACCTTCGCGCCCACGCAGCGGTGGCCCACATCGGTGTGGATCTCGTAGGCGAAGTCGAGCGGCGTGGCGCCGGACGCGAGCGAGCGGACCTCGCCCTTGGGCGTGAACACGAAGACCTCGTCCTCGAACAGGTCCACCTTCAGCCCCTCCACGAAGTCCTGCGGGTCCTTCAGGTCCTTCTGCCAGTCGAGCAGCTGCTCGATCCACTGGATCCGGTCCTTCGCGCCGTCCGGCGGCGCGCCCGCACCGGGCCTGCCGGCACCGTCCTTGTAGGTCCAGTGCGCGGCGATGCCGTACTCGGCGGTCTCGTGCATGTCGCGCGTGCGGATCTGGATCTCGAGCGGCCGCCCCTCGGGCCCGATCACCGTGGTGTGCAGGGCCTGATACATGTTGAACTTGGGCATCGCGACCCAGTCCTTGAAGCGCCCCGGCAGCGGCTTCCAGAGCGAGTGGATCACGCCGATCGCGCCATAGCAGTCCTTCACCGAGCCCACGAGCACCCTCATCGCGGTGAGGTCGTAGATCTCGTTGAACTCGCGGCCCTTCTTCGTCATCTTCGAGTAGATCGAGTAGAAGTGCTTGGCGCGGCCTGAGATCTCGGCCTCCACCCCGACCTCCTCGAGCTCCTTGCGCAGGTACTCGCCGGCGCGCGTGACGTAGCCCTCGCGCTCCTCGCGCTGCTGGCTCACGAGGCCCTTGATCTCCTTGTACTTGCGCGGGTGGAGCGTGGCGAACGCGAGGTCCTCCAGCTCCCACTTGATCGCGTGGATGCCGAGCCGGTGGGCCAGCGGCGCGAAGATCTCGAGCGTCTCCTTGGCCGTCTCCTGCTGCTTCTGCTTGGGCATCGCGGCGAGCGTGCGCATGTTGTGCAGGCGGTCGCCGAGCTTGATGAGCACCACGCGGATGTCGTGCGCCATCGCCACGATCATCTTCCGGTAGTTCTCAGCCTGCTTCTCGTCGCGGCTCTGGAAGGTGATCCCGGTGAGCTTGGTGACGCCGTCCACGAGCGTGGCGATCTCGTCGCCGAACTCCTCCCGCACCTCGGCCAGCGAGGCGCTCGTGTCCTCCACCGTGTCGTGGAGCAGGGCGGCGCACAGCGTGGCCGTGTCGAGCCGCATGCCCGCGCAGATCTTGGCCACCGCGACCGGATGCACGATGAAGTCCTCGCCCGAGCGGCGACGCTGGTCGGCGTGGCGCTCGCAGGCGTACACGAAGGCGCGCTCGACCGCCTCGCGCTCGATCCGAGCGTGGCCGGGGTCCTCGTGCTCCTCGATCACGGCGAGCAGGTCGCCGAGCAGGTTGCGCTCGAACTGGTCGAGCTCGACGGCGGCCGGCACGGGCTCGCCGGCGGCCCGGTCCACGCGGCGATCGGCGAAATCGACGGCGCCGCCGTCCTTCCCGTTCCTGCGGTTGGAGCCCCGCGTGGTGGCCATGGGTCGAGTTTAGACCCGGGGCTGGCGGCTTCGCGACCCCCCTGGCCCTCCGGTCGGCCTGTTATTCCTTCACCCGTGAGCGATGGTCCCGTTCGTGTGGGCGTCGTGGGCCTGGGCTACTGGGGGCCCAACATCGCGCGCAACTTCGACCGGCTGCCCGGCGCGGAGCTGCGCTGGATCTGCGACTCGCGCGAGGACGCGCTCGAGCGCGTGTCCGGCCAGGTGCCGGGAGCGCGCACCTCGACCGACCTGAACGATCTGCTCGAGGACCCCGAGCTCGACGCGATCGCCATCACCACGCCGGTCCCCACCCACGCCGAGCTGGCGCTGCGCGTGATCGACGCCGGCAAGCACGTCTTCGTGGAGAAGCCGCTCTCGCTGTCGGTCGAGTCGGCGGAGGAGGTGGCGGCGGCGGCCGAGCGCGCGGGCGTGGTGCTGATGGTGGGCCACCTGCTCGAGTACCACCCGGGTGTGGAGCGGCTCAAGCAGCTCGCCGACGCCGGCGACCTCGGCGACATCCACTACCTCTACTCGAACCGGCTGAACCTGGGCAAGATCCGCGCGGACGAGAACGCGCTCTGGTCGCTGGGCGCCCACGACGTGTCGGTGGTGCTGCTGATGGCCGGAGAGGAGCCGAGCGACTGCATGGCCTTCGGCGAGAGCTACATGCGCCCGGGCGTGGAGGACGTGGTGTTCTGCTACCTGCGCTTCCCCTCCGGGCTCTCGGCCCACCTCCACCTCTCCTGGCTCGACCCGCACAAGGAGCGGCGGCTCACGATCGTGGGCTCGCAGAAGATGGCCACGTTCGACGACCAGGCGCTCGAGCGCAAGCTCACCGTGTACGACAAGGGGTTCGACCAGGACTACAGCTCCTACGGCGAGTACATCGCCCGCTCGGGCGACGTGTGGAGCCCCAAGATCTCGAACGAGGAGCCGCTGCGGATCGAGTGCCGGCACTTCGTGGAGCGCGTGCGCGACGGCGCCGAGCCGCGCTCGGGCGGCCGCAGCGGCGTGCGCGTGGTGCGCGTGCTCGAGGCGCTCCAGCGCTCGCTCGAGGAGACCTCGCGTGCTGCGCGCGTCTGACCGCGCGCCGGGCCTGTTCCTCGGCGACGGGGCCGAGGTGCCGCAGTCGTGCTCGCTCGGCGCGCACGTGGTGGTGCACGACGGCACCGTGCTCGGCGAGGGGGTGGTCGTGCAGGACGGGGCCGTGCTCGGCAAGCCGCTGGCGCTGGGGGTGCGATCGCGCGCCTCGCGGGAGCCGCTATCGCCTCTGATCGTCGGCTCCGGCGTGGTGATCGGCGCAGGCACGGTGGTGATGGCGGGCGCCTCGCTTGCCGGCGAGGTGATGATCGGCGACCAGGCCTACGTGCGCGAGCGAGCGTCGATCGGGGCGCGATCGCTGGTCGGGCGCGGGTCGGCGGTGGACAACGACGTGTCGATCGGCGCGGGCGTGCGGATCCAGACCGGCTGCTACATCACCGCGTTCTCGGTGGTTGAGGACGACGTGTTCGTGGGCCCGGGGGCCACCACGCTGAACGACGCCACCGCGGGCGCGCGCTCGGCCGACGAGCCGCTGCGCGGGCCAGTGCTGCGGCGCGGCTGCCGGATCGGCGGCGCGGCGGTGGTGCTGCCGGGCGTGGAGGTGGGCGCGGACGCGTTCGTGGGCGCGGGGGCCGTGGTCACGCGGGATGTGGCGGCGGGGGCGCTGGTGGTCGGCGTGCCCGCGCGCGAACGGCAGCGGTAAGGGAGCGGGATCGGCCGCCGCAATCTCCGAAAGCCGATGCTGTCCTGCCTATTCCGGCCAGGAGCCCGATTAGGCAGGACGGTGCCGAGGAAAGCGCCCGGTTCCGGGCCGCCGCCTCCCTAACCAGCCGCCGTTGTCGCCTCCCGCAGCGCGGCCACCACCTGGCCGACCTCGCCCTCGGTGAGGTCGGTGCCCATCGGCAGCGCCAGGTTGGTGCGGGCGAGCTCCGCGGTGGCCGGCAGGTCGAGCGCCTCGCCGCCGAACTCGGCCATCGACGGCTGGAGGTGCACCGGGCGGCGGTAGTAGCCGCGCGACTGGATCCCGTTATCGGCCAGGGCTGCGCTCAAGTCGTCCGCCCGCTCGTGGCCGATCACGAACAGGTGGTGGACAGGATCCGTGCCGGGGGGTGCCTCGAGCACCCGGAGGCCGGGCACCTCGCGCAGGCCGTGCGCCTCGTACGCGGCCGCGGCCGCGCGGCGCGAGTCATTCCACCCGTCCAGCTGCTCGAGCAGCACGCGCAGCACCGCGGCCTGCACCTCGTCGAGGCGCGAGTTGTAGCCCACGTCCGTGAA
>JAXDJC010000184.1:0-6658 GCA_034663685.1 Thermoleophilaceae bacterium | reverse complement strand
TCAGGCACGACAGCGCCTGCGCGCGCGTGAAGCGCACGCTCTCGCGCCCGCCGCGCACGAGCAGCACCACGAACAGGATCGTGCCCGCGAGCATGAACCGGGCGCCGCCGGACAAGAGCGGCGGCATGGTCTTCACGAGCACGCGGATCGCGAGGTACGTCGAGCCCCAGACCACGTACACGATCGCGAGCGCGGTCCACACCTGCCAGCCCGGCGCGGCCCGGTCGCGGCGGGCCGGCGCGCGCGCGATCAGGCCGGGTGGTCCACTCAGAGCGCGCATCGTGTGATCTTGGCAACGGAGTACCGCCCCGCCCAACGAAGATTTCGAATGGGTCCGATCAGTGCTGCTGATCCCCGACGCTGTGAGGTCCCTTATCGGTTTGAGTGTTTTCTTGCGAAACGCACTTGCGTTTTTGCGCCATCGCGGATAGGAATACGCGCCATGGACTCGCAGTGGGGCCGGGGGCCCCGCCGCCGCTGGGTGCCCGCTGCCCAGGGCGAACGACGCATGCGTTTTGCGCGCCGCGCAACCGCGCTGCTCGGCGCGGCGCTTGCCATTTCCCTGGCACCGGCCGCGGCGCAGGCGACGGATCCGCTCCCCATCGGCCCCGCCATCGATCGCGGCGTGACGCAGCTCGAGGGCGTGCAGCTCCCCGACGGCAGCCTCGGGGGGCGCCTCTCGGTACGCGACTCGGC
The DNA here is from genome assembly GCA_034663685.1 of Thermoleophilaceae bacterium. Taxonomy (GTDB): domain Bacteria; phylum Actinomycetota; class Thermoleophilia; order Solirubrobacterales; family Thermoleophilaceae; genus AC-37. The sequence continues at coordinate 5,962 of JAXDJC010000184.1, read as the reverse complement.
GACCGCCGCGGAGGCGCTCAGGCTCGCGCGGTCCGGCAGCCCGGCGATCCCGAGAATCGACGCCTTCCTCTCGCCCCTCCACCTCGGCGACGTCGACAGCCTCTCGCGGGCCGCGCTGGGCTCGCCCGCGCCGGGCTCCGCGAGCGCGCTGCGCGGCGAGCAGAACGACGACGGCGGCTTCGGCCTCTCCCGCGACTACCAGTCGGACGCGCTGGACACCGCCCTCGCACTCCGCGCGCTGACCGCCCTCGGCGAGCGCGACGCCGCCGCCCGCGCCGAAGCACGGCTGCTGAAGTTCTCGACCTCCGGCGTCTGGGGCGTCGACGGCGGCGACGTGTCGCTGACCGGTGAGGCGGTGCTCGCGCTCCACGACTACATCCAGCGGTACGGGTCGAGCACCGTGATCGACACCGCCCTGGCCGCGGCCATCTCCTGGCTCGGGGCGGTCCAGCAGCCCGACGGCAGCTGGTCGCCCGGCTCGCTGTCCGTGCGCAGCACGGCGCAGGCGGTGGCGGCGCTGGCCGAGTCCCCGGCCGCCGTGGATCGCGTCAGCGCAGGCGCCGGCGCGCTCGTGGGCGCCCAGCAGCCCGACGGCTCCTGGGGCGACCCGTTCAGCACCGCGCTGGCGATCCGGGCGCTTCACGACGCGGCCGCGGCGATCGAGCGCGACCGCGTCACCCAGCTGCCCGACCCGTCGGTGCGCGCGCGCGACATCTCGGCTAACCCGGAGACGGTCGACGCGGGCAGGCCGATCACGATCAAGGCGACGGTCACCAACGCCGGCATGGCCACGGCGTCGGGCGTCACCGCCGAGTTCTTCCTCGACGACCCGGCCTCGGGTGGAGATCCGGTCGCCACGGCCAACGTGCCCGACCTGGCGCCGGGTGCGGGGGCCCCGGTCGATGCGACCTTCAGCGTCGGCTCGCTGCAGGGCCGGGGGCGCGCCTACGTCGTCCTCCGGGCGGCCGTCGGCCAGGACCGCGATCTGGCGAACAACAGCGGCTTCATCAACGTCTTCGTCCGGGCCACGCGCAAGACCTACACGCAGGCGCGCGACTGGCCGCGCCCGGGCGGCGACATCCAGCGCTCCGGCACCACGCCGAACAACCTGCATCCGGGGATCGATCCCACTCCGACCTGGCGCGTGCCGGCCGATGGCGGCCAGATCGCGGCCGAGGGCAAGGTGATCTTCGGCTCCACCAGGGCCGTGGTGGCCGTGGACGCCAAGACAGGCGCGCAGGCCTGGCGGGCGGAGAACAGCATCTACGACGACGACCGCTACCGGGCGCCGGTCTACAGCCGCGGATTCGTCTACAGGGCGGCGCCAACCTCGGCGGGAACCCTCAGGGCGCGCGACGGCGCGTACCGCTTCTACGGGACCGGCGGGTGGGGCGGCGACATACCGATCTTCGCGATCGAGGTGCTTCCGCAGGAGCAGGGCTACGACCCCGTCTTCACGTACATCGCCACGGGGGGCTTCGTCAACTCGAACGCCACGGGAAGCCCCAGGTGCAAGCTCGCGCCGGTGCGTGACGTGTCGGCCGCGAGTTACTGGACCATCGGAACGATGTGGCAGGGGCAGGGCTCCCCGAGCTCGGGTGAGGGCACGATGACGCTCAACTATCCCTGTGACGACCAGCAGCTCTCGTTCGCGGCCGACGACACGCGCGCCTTCGTCACGAACCTGAACCACCTGAGCGGGTTCAACCCGAGGACCGGCGAGGGGCCGAACGGCGAGCCCGTCACTCCGCTGTTCAGCGTCGCCGTTCCCGGCATGGCGCGCATTCCCGGTCCGCCGCTGGTGGACTCGCTCAACCAGCTGGTCGTGGCCGGGTGGGACGGCTCCAAGCCCACGAGCACGGCCCCGACGCAGCCTGGGCCTCAGACGGGCAAGGGCCGCGTGGTCGCGGCCAACCCGTCCAACGGCTCGGTGTACTGGTCGTTCACGACCGACACCCGCCTCGACGGGACCCCGGTGGAGTACAAGGGCACGGTCATCGTGGTCGACCGCTCCGGGAAGGTCTACGGGCTCGACCAGATCAGCGGCGCCCTGAAGTGGAGCTGGAAGCCGGCCGGCTACGTGTCGCCCGCGGTCGACCAGCAGGGCAAGTCGGGCCAGACGCTCGCGCTGTCCCGCCATTACCTCTACGTGCCGCACCCCGACGGCCACATCTACACGCTCGACGCCCGCGACGGGACCGTGCTGTCCTCGACGATGTTCGACGCGCGGCCGTACGACCTCGCGATCGACGACACCAACAACGCGATCTACGTGCGGACGCTGGACGGCAAGCTCGGCGCCTACCCGACGCGCGAGGTCCCCGGCCAGTGCCTCCCCGACCCGGCGAACCAGCCGCCTGCGGGGCGTGGTGGCGTCGACCGCGTGTCGTTCAACCCGGACGGATCGCAGCTCGCGGCGACGGGCGCGCTGCTGGAGCGGCCGGCGATCTCCGGCGACGGCCACTACGTCGCGTTCGCCCGCGGCGGCATCGAGTCCCCTTTCTCCACTCAGCTTGACGTGCGCAACCTGGAGACCGGGGTGACGGAGGCCCTGCCGATCGTCGACCAGGTGACGAACGACATCTCGCGGTTCAGCCCGCACGCGCCGGTGCTGTCCGGGGACGGCCGCTACCTCGCCTACATGGCCCGGCAGCGCAACAACCGGACGGGCGAGGACGTCCGGACGATCTTCGTCAGGGACCGGCAGACCGGGGTGACCGAGCCCGTCCTCAAGAAGCCCGACGGCACGGTCCAATACGACATCTTCATCGACAACGAGGGCGCGAGGGACGGCTTCCTCGACGGCGAGCCGGTCGCGATGTCCGGCGACGGCCGCATGATCGCGTTCTCGTCGAGCGCGAACGGGATCGTCCCCGGCGACACCGACAACCAGTCGGACGTCTTCGTGGTCGACCGTGTCACCGGCACGCGCAGGATCGTGTCGCTCACGAGCGCAGGGCAGAACGTCCCGCAGCAGAGCATCAACCCCTCCCTCTCGCGTGACGGCCGCTACGTGGCGTTCAACTCGGACGCCAGCCTGACGGGCGCGCCGATCGAGCCCGGGAACAACAACGTTCAGAGCCGCTTCGTGTACCGCTATGACCTCGTCACGGGGCAGCTCGACCCCGCGAGCATCGTCCCCGGCGCCGGCACGATCACGGGCGGCTTCGGCCCCCACATCTCCGGCGACGGCCGCTTCGTCGCGTTCCAGAGCCAGTCGATCTCGCTCCTGCCGCCGGCGCGGCGGGTGTGGCCGTACTGGGTCGGCGAGAGCCGGGACGCCTGGGTGTGGGACAGCGCGAGCCGAGATGTCGCGCCGGCCTCCCTGAACAACAACGGCGAGCACCACAACAGGGTCAACGCCGTCAGACCGGTCATCTCGGACGACGGCCGCTACGTGGCGTTCGACCAACCGCCGAACAACTCTGCCTTCCTCCTGAAGGACGTCACCGTGGACGAGTTCGGGCAGGTCTTCATGCGAGACCAGACCGCCGGGCAAACCGAGCAGGTCTCCCACACCGGCTGGGGCACCTCGGGCCTCGGGGCCAGCCAGCTCCCGGCGCTCTCGGGCGACGGCAGCCGCGTCGCATTCATCTCGACCGCCGACGACCTCGCCGCCGGCGACACGAACAACGCGCGCGACGTGTTCGTCTACGACCGCAGCCGCTCGGGCAGCGGGGCGCAGCCGGCCGACTCGCCCGGGACCGGCACCGGCGGGGGCTCCTGCCCGGCCCCCGTGGAGGCCGGCAACTACAGCGACCTCGCCGTCGAGTCCGGCGACATCCAGCCCTCGGCGCTGGAGCAGGGTCAGTCGGGCCAGGTCGATGTGGACGTCCACAACAACGGCGCCGTGCCCTCCGAGGCCACCACCGTCCGCCTCTACGACGGCACCGCGGCGCGTGGCACGCTGATCGGCGAACGGCCGCTCGCGGCGCTCGCGGCGGGCGGCAGCACGAAGCTCTCCTTCTCATGGGACCCGGTCGGCGGCGCGGGCGCGCACACCCTGACGGTGGTCACCGATCCGGACCGGCTCGTGTTCGAGCAGAACGTGGCCAACGACGAGGCCCAGAAGTCCGTGGACGCGGTGGCTCCGCGGCTCAACCTCTCGGTCGCCCCGGACAAGCAGGCCTACGGCGCCAACGAACCGGTGGCCCTCGCGACACACCTGGCGAACAGCTCGGTCGCGCAGCGCGACGTGCGCCTGGTCACGTCGGTCCGCGACGCCGATGGGGCCGAGGTCGCCGGCGTTCACGACGGCCAGGTGCGGATCGACGCGAACGGTGACGCGATCGTCCACGACGACTGGAACACGCGCGACACCACCCCCGGTCGCTACGAGGTCTCGGCGCGGCTCCTGAACGCGGTCGGGGACGAGCTGGCCAGCGCAACGTCGTCGTTCGACATCAAGCCGCATGTCGCGGCCGGGCTCGCGCTGGAAACCGACCAGTTGAGCTACGACGCGGGCGAGACGGCCACGATCGGTGCGCTCGTGACCAACCACAGCGCGAACAGCTCGCTGCCGGGTGCGCACGTACGGCTGTCGCTCAGCCGCCCGGGCGGTGCGGCACTGGACAGCTGGGATCTGCCGGCCGGCGACGTGGCTCAGGGACGCACCGTGCGGCTGGGCCAGGACAGGCCGCTCCACGGCCTCGCCGCGGGTGGTTACCACCTCGGTGCCAAGCTGCTCGCCGCCGACGACACCCAACTTGCCGAGGCCACGGCCGAGTTCACGCTGCGCTCCGCCTCGGACACCGGTGACGGCGTGCGCGGGTCGCTCACGGCCAGCCCGACCGACCCGAAGCGCTTCTCGACGGAGACGTTCCGCTACTCGCTGACCGACTCCGGCAACGCCGACATTCCGGGCGCGACCGTGCGTGTCCGGATCAGCGACCTCGCCACCGGCCAGACGCTGACGAGGCTGGACGACGCGCGCACGATCACCCGGACCGGGCCGAATACGGGCTCCCTCTCGACCATGGTGGACCTGGCGGAGAACCGCGACTACCAGGCGAGCCTGCACCTCGTGCTGTCGGATGGGTCCGAGCGCCCGCTCGACCGCGCGATCATCCACGTCCGGCCCCAGCAGCTCAACTACGGCGCGAGCTTCGACACATCGCCGCGCAACCGGGTGCTGGTCTGGGCGTGCGACCGCGGCGACGAGGCAGCTGTGCGGACGGCGCTCGGGGACACGTTCGCCACCTACCTCCCCGGTTGCGGCTCCGGCCACGAGGAGCAGCAGCAGTTCATGCGGCTGCTGCGCAGCGGCGACTACAACCAGTTCTGGCTCGTGGGCGACCACCATCCGTTCGAGGGCAAGTCCGGCGACGAGGTGGCCGCACGGGTGATCCAGGGCGACGGGCTGCTGATCGCCGGCGGGGACTCGGGGTCCGACCTCTTCAACGGCGCCGGCAATCTCTCGCCGCTCGGCGCGAGCTTCTCCGGGACCGTTCCGCCCGGCACCTACACGCTCGGGTTCGCGCCGGGATCCGCGTTCGCGGGCCTCGACGCCCAGGTCACGGGCAAGCCCGCGAAGATGACGACCACGCAGGCGACGGCCATCGCGACCACGAGCTGGGGGCCGGCGAGCAGCCGCAAGACGGCGATCACCGGCACCTACAACCAGTTCGGCCAGGGCAAGGCGATCTCGATCAGCTCGGCGCCGAGCGCCTTCGCGGACCCGGCACGGGCCGCGGCGCTGCTCAGCAGGGCCGCCGGCGTGCTGCTGCCGGCGGCGGACCTGACGCGCGCGGCCGGGCTGGCCCGGCTCGAGCTGTTCACCCAGGGCGAGGCGCCAGGGTCGCCGCTCGAGCTGCGCACGCAGCTCCCCACGGGCATGGGAGTGGCGCAGCCGCCGACGGACGCGACATTCCGCGCCAGCCTCCTGACCCTCCCGTTCGACACCGCCGGCACGCAGCGCAAGGCGCGCGGCGTGTGGCTCAGGCTCCCCACGGGCGCCGCGTCC
>JAXDJC010000179.1:0-29351 GCA_034663685.1 Thermoleophilaceae bacterium | reverse complement strand
CGAACACTAGTTCGTATGCCGGACGGAAACGCGGCCGCTCGCCCGCCCCGGTAGCGTCCCGCCGACCACTACCGAAGGGACCTCCCAATGGCGTTCGTCACCACGTTCCGGATCGACGGCGATCCGGACGAGCTGCTCAAGTTCAAGAACGAGGTGCTGGATCCGGTGATCGAGCCGATCGCCCGTGAGAACGGCGCCATCGAGCACATCGCCTGCAAGGGCGACGGTGGCCTCGTGATCTTCAACCTCTGGGAGACGCTCGAGGGCTCCGAGAAGGCCGCCGATGCCGCCCGCGACGCGATCCAAGGCGGCGGGCACGAGAACGCCCCGCGCCCGACCGGCTGGCAGAGCTACGAGATCGTGCAGCGCGAGGTCATCTAGCCGACCGACACGGCCGGGGCCTCGCCCCAGAGCTGCTCGAGCCGGTAGTACGACCGCGCGTCGGGCGTGAAGATGTGCAGCACGCAGTCGAGGTAGTCCATGAGGATCCAGCGCGCCTCGCGCTCGCCCTCGACCCGCTGCGGGCGCAGCCCGTCCGCCTTGAGCGACTCGGCCACCGCGTCGCGGATCGCGCGCGTCTGGCGCTCGGTGTTGCCCGAGCAGACCACGAACCAGTCCGTGTAGCCCACGAGCCCGGACACCTCGAGCATCCGGATGTCCGCCGCCTTCCGATCGGACGCGACCGCCGCGATCCGCTCCGCCAGCTCCCGCGAGGTCACGACGCGTTGACCGCCTCGCGCGAGTAGAGCCCGCGCTCGGCGATCTCCTCGGCCACCAGGTCCGGCACGAAGTAGCGCACCGGCAGCCCCTCCGCCGCGCGCCGGCGCACCAGCGACGACGACACGTCGAAGCGCGGCATCTCGAAGTACACGACGCGCTCGGACCCCTCGAGGCCATCGAGGGTCTCGCGCACCCGCTCGCTCTCCCAGCCCTCGCGCTCGGCCACCGCGACCGTGGCCAGACGCAGCACCTCCTCGGGCTCGCGCCACGCGGGCAGCCCCGCGGCGGCGTCGCCACCCAGGATCAGGAACCGCTCGTCGGCCGGCCCGCGGTCGCGCAGCGCCCGCAGCGTCTCCACCGTGTACGAGCGCCCGCCGCGGTCCACCTCGATCGGGCACGCGCTCAGCCGCACGTCGCCCTGCACCGCCAGCTCGGTCAGCCGCAGGCGTACCTCAGCCCCCGGCTCGGGCTCGATCTCGCGGTGCGGCGCGCGCGCCATCGGCATCAGCAGCACCTCGTCGAGCCCCAGCCTCGCGCGCGCCTCCTGCGCCAGCGCCAAGTGACCGATGTGCGGCGGGTTGAACGCCCCGCCGAGCATTCCCAGCCGGACGGCGGCTACGACCTCACCTGCCCGGATCCCTCGACCACGTACTTGAACGTGCAGAGCTCGCGCACGCCGATCGGCCCGCGCGCGTGCAGCTTCTGGGTGGAGTTGCCGATCTCGGCGCCCATCTCGAACTGCCCGCCGTCGGTGAACCGGGTGGACGCGTTCACGTACACGCAGGCCGCGTCCACGCCGTCGGTGAACGCCCGCGCCGACTCCGTGTCGCGCGTGACGATCGCCTCCGAGTGCCCGCTCCCGTAGCGCGCGATGTGCTCGATCGCCTCCTCGGCCGAATCGACCACGCGCACCGCGAGCACCAGCGCCAGGTACTCCGTGGCCCAGTCCTCCTCGGTCGCGTCGTTCAAGGAACCGGCCAGCTCCCCGGCGAGCGAGCGCGCCCGCGCGTCCACGCGCAGCTCGACGCCGGACTCGCGAAGCTCGCGCAGCGCCCTGGGCAGGAACTCCGGCGCCACGGCGGAGTGCACGAGCAGCGTCTCCGCCGCGTTGCACACGCCCGGCCGCTGGACCTTGGCGTTGACCGCGATCGCGACCGCGTGGTCCACGTCGGCGGACTCGTCCACGAACACGTGGCAGTTGCCCGACGCCGCGTAGATCACCGGCACCTTGGCGTGCTCCTTCAGCACCGCCTTCAGCCCCTCGCCCCCGCGCGGGATGATCAGGTCGAGGTACTGGTCCTGGGCGGCCAGCTCGGGCAGCTCCTCGCGCCCGCCGCCGGCCACCAGCGAGATCGCGTCGGCGGGCAGCCCGGCCGAGGCGGTCGCGTCACGCGCGATCCCGGCGAGCACCGCGTTCGAGTGCGCCGCCATCGACGATCCCCGCAGCGCGATCGCGTTCCCCGACTTGAGGCACAGCGCCGAGCAGTCGATCGTCACGTTCGGGCGCGACTCGTAGACCACCGCGACCACGCCGAGCGGCACGCGCACCTTGCGCACCTCGAGCCCGTTTGCCAGCCGCTTCCCCTCGATGATCTCGCCGACGGGGTCCGGCAGCGCCGCGATGTTGCGCACGTCGCCGGCCATCCCGGCGATGCGCTCCCCGGTCAGCTTGAGCCGGTCGAGCAGAGCGGCGCCGATGTCCGCCTCCGCGCCGGCCTCCATGTCGCGCGCGTTCGCCTCGAGGATCTCCTGCGTGCGCTCTTCGAGCGCGGCGGCGATCGCCTCCAGCGCGGCGTTCCGCGTTCCCGAGTCCGCGCGCGCGAGCACGCGCGAAGCCTCCTTCGCCGCGGCGCAGATCTGGACTACCGATTGGGCGGTCGTGGCCACGATCCCAGGGTACAGCGGGGCACTACTCCAGCACGAAGTAATCGCGGTGCACGGCCTCCTCGCTGCCGCGCGGCATCACCTCGCGCAGCTCGCCCGACTTGAGGCCCTTGATCCGCCGCAGCTCGTCGGCCGAGTAGTTCACGATCCCCTTGCCGATCGGGCTTCCGTTCGCCTGCACCTGCACCGCGTCGCCGGCCTGGAAGTCGCCCTCGACCTCCACCACGCCGACCGGCAGCAGGCTCGTGCCGCGCTCGCGCAGCGCACCGGCCGCGCCCGCGTCCACCACCACCCGCCCGCGCACGGGCTTGGCGTACTTGAGCCACAGCTTGAAGCTCGCGATCGGCCGGTCGCTCGCGTGGAAGCGCGTGCCCTCGTCCTCGCCTGCGATCGCCCGCACGATCGCGCCCGGGCGGATCCCGTTCACGATCGCCGTGGGGATCCCCGCGGCGGTGGCCATCTCGGCCGCCACCACCTTCGACCGCATGCCGCCGGTGCCGTGGGTCGAGGTGGACTCGCCGATGTCGAGCTCGCCGATCTCGGCGAAGTCGCGCACCTCGCGGATCAGCTCGGCGCCCTCCTCGGCCGGGTCGCGCGTGTAGAGGCCCTCGGTGTTCGTGAGCAGCAGCAGGATGTCGGCGTCCACCAGGATCGCCACCTGCGCGGCCAGGAAGTCGTTGTCGCCGAACGAGATCTCATCCGTGGCCACCGTGTCGTTCTCGTTGATCACCGGGACCACGCGCCAGCTCAGGAGCGTGCGCAGCGTGCCCCGCGCGTTCAGGTACTGGCGCCGCGCGGATAGGTCGGGGAAGGTGAGCAACACCTGCGCGCTGTCCACGCCCGACGAGGCGAGCAGCTCGTCGTAGAGCCGGTAGAGCTTGCCCTGGCCGACGGCCGATGACGCCTGGAGCACGGCCATCTCGGTGGGACGCCCCGTCATGCCCATCGCGCCGCTGGCCAGCGCGATCGCCCCCGAGGTGACGAGCACCACGTCGTGGCCCTGGCGGTGCAGCTCGGCCGCCTCCTCGCACACGTGCCCGAGCACGCCCATGCGCGGCTCGCCGTCCTCGCGCGCGACGATGTTCGAACCGAGCTTGATGACCGCGGTGCTCACCGCGCCAAGGTTATGCCCGGCCGCGGCGAACCTCGCGGGCCAGGCGCCTGGCCTGGATGCGGGCCTGGCGCAGCTGGCCGCTGAAGGCGGCCACGTAGCCCATGAAGTGGAGTCCCGGCGCGCCCGGCGTGGCGCGGCCGTCCGGTGCGATCGGGTGCCCGTCCGGGTCGAGCACGCCCAGATGCCCCACGAGCGGCTCGAGGCCGCGCGAGTAGCCGGTGGCCGCGATCACCACGTCGGGTTGGCGCCGCCGCCCGCCGGCCAGCACCACGTCGGCGCCCTCGAACCGCTCGATCGTGCCGACCAGCTCCACGGCGCCGCGCTTGAGGTCCTCCACGAAGCCGTCGTCCACCGCCGGGGCCACCGCGCGCTCGCGGATGCTGGCGAGCGGGCCGTGCGGCGCCCGCGGCATCCCGTAGCGCGCGAGGTCGCCGAAGATCAGCCGCTGGGTCATCTGGGCGAGCGGGTCGCCCACCCGCGGCGGCAGCGCCTCCAGCACGAGCGCAGTGGGGTTGAGCGGCAGCCCCAGCCAGTCGCGCGGGAAGATGTTGGGCGGCGTGCGCATCGACACGGCGACCCGGGCCGCCCCGCCCGCCAGCAGGTGGTGGGCCACCTCGGTCCCCGTGTTGCCCGCTCCCACCACCAGCACGTCGCGGCCGTGGAACGGGCCCGCGCTGCGGAACTCGCGCGCGTGGATCAGCTCGCCCTCGAACGACTCGGCGCCCGGCCAGCGCGGCATCTTCGGCACCACGTCGTAGCCGGTTGCCACGACCACGACCGGCGCCTCGAGCTCGCCCGCGGCGGTGGTCACCCGCCAGCCGCCTCCGCCGGCGCGGTCCACGCGCTCGACCGCGGTCCCGAACCGCACCTCGAGCCCCTGAGCGCGCGCGTAGTCGCGCAGGTACTCGACCATGTCGTCGCGCCGCGGGTAGCGCCCGTAGCGGCGCGGGAAGCGCCGGCCGGGCAGGTGCGACATGGCCCCCATCGTGTTGAGCCTGAGCGTGTCGTAGCGCCGGGCCCAGCTCGATCCCAGCTCCGCCTCGCGATCGAGCACGAGCGGCCGCAGCCCCGCGCGCTTCAGCACCGCCGCGGCGGCCAGCCCGCAGGCCCCGGCTCCGATCACCGCCGCGTCGGCGCGCTCCGCCACGGCGCGATCGTAACCCGCGCGACGGGGTCCCCACGGGATTAGCCGAACGGCGCCCCCGGGTCGAGCTCGAACACGATTCCGCCGATCTCCACGTCGTCGCCAGGCGCGAAGCCCGCGGCCTCGAGCGCGCCGATCACGCCCATCCCCCGCAGCCGGTCCTCCACGTAGCGCATGGCCTCCTCGTTGGCCGGGTCGTGGCGGGCGAGCAGCCGCTCCACCCGCGGGCCGGCGATCCGGAACGCGCCGTCGCCGGTGCGCTCCACGCTGTAGCCGTCGCCGCCGGGGCGGTAGGTGCGGTGCTCGGCGAGCCCCTCGAGGCCGGGCTCCGCCGCGGGGGCGGCCACGGGCGCCTCCTCGGGCACGTGCTCGAGGATCGCCCGCTTCAGGTCGTCGAGCCCGCGGCCGGTCGCCGCCGAGGTCACGAGCACCTCGAGCGCGCGGCCGCCCAGCCGCTCGCGCCACTCCGCGGCCGCCTCGGCGGCGCGCTCCTCGGGCACCAGGTCCGCCTTCGACAGGCAGAGGATCCGCGGCAGCCGCTCGAGCCCGGCGCCGTGCGCCGCCAGCTCGGCCTCCACCGTCGCGTGGCTCTCCACCGGGTCGGACCCGTCCACCGGCGCGATGTCGAGCACGTGCACGAGCAGGCGCGTCTTCTCCACGTGCGCGAGGAACTCGTGCCCGAGCCCGGCCCCGGCGCTGGCCCCCTCGATCAGGCCGGGGATGTCGGCCACCACCAGCTGGCGGTCGCCGCCCTCGAGCGTGCCGAGCACCGGCGCGAGCGTGGTGAACGGGTAGTTGGCCACCTTGGGCGCGGCGCGCGTGATGCGGGCGAGCAGTGACGACTTGCCGGCGTTCGGAAGCCCCACGAGCCCGGCGTCGGCGAGCAGCCGCAGCTGCAGCTCGAGCCAGCCCTCCTCGCCGGCCAGGCCGCGCTCCGCGAATCGCGGCGCCTGCCGGGTGGGCGTGGTGAAGTGGCGGTTGCCGCGCCCGCCCAGGCCGCCGCGCGCCACCACCACGCGGGCGCCCGGGTCGGTCAGCTCCCAGCTCGTGCCGCGCTCGGCGTCGTGCACCGCGGTGCCGGGCGGGACCACCACCTCGAGAGCCGCCGGGCTCGCGCCGTGCCGGTTCGAGCCCTCCCCGTGCCCGCCGCGCGTGCCCTTGAAGTGGGCTCGGTGGCGGAACGCCTGGAGGTCGCGCATCGACGGGTCGCACACCAGCACCACGTCGGCCCCGCGCCCGCCGTCGCCGCCGTCGGGACCGCCGCGCGGCACGTGGGCCTCGCGCCGGAAGGACACCACCCCATCGCCCCCGGCGCCGCCCTGGACGAAGATCTTGGCGCGGTCGTGCAGCACCCGCCGAGCTTAGGGAGCCGCGGGTGCCTCGGCGGCCGGCGGGGCCGAGAGCGACGCTCCCGCGGAGGCCGCCACCACGAGCGCGATCGCGGCCACGTCCCGCGCCCGCAGGCCCTGCCCGAGCACGACGAGCCCGGCAAGCGCCGCCACCGCCGGCTCGATGCTCATGAGGATCCCGAACACGGCCGTCGGCAGCCTGCGCAGCGCCTCGAGCTCGAACCGGTACGGGATCGCCGAGGCGAGCAGCGCCACGCCGGCGCCCTTGGCGAGCAGCACCGGGTCGAGCAGCTCGGCGTCACCCTCCGCGATCCCGATCGGCGCGAGCAGGACGGCTCCCACCACCAGCGCCATGGTCAGTCCCGAGCCGCCCTCGAACGTGCGCCCGGTGCGCGCGCTCATGAGGATGTACCCCGCCCAGAACCCGGCCGCCATGAGCACGAAGGCCACGCCCTCGGGGTCGAGCGAGTGGCCCTTGCCGCGGTTGGCGAAGAGCGCGATCCCCGCGCACGCGAGCCCGATCCACGCGAAGTCGAGCCGCCGCCGCGAGAGCGCCACGGCCACCCCGAGCGGGCCGAGGAACTCGATCGTCACAGCGATCCCGAGCGGTATCCGCCCGATCGCCTCGTAGAAGCACAGGTTCATCCCGGCGAGGGTCACGCCGAAGAGCGCGGCGGTGCCGAGGTCGCCCGCCGAGCGGCCCGCGATCGACGGGCGCGCCACCAGCCACAGCATCACGGCCGCAAACCCCACGCGGAGCCAGGTCGTCCCACCCGCGCCGAGCGTCGGGAACAGTCCCTTGGCAAGCGCCGCGCCAACCTGAGTCGACACGATCGCGCCCACGACCAGCGCGGGCGCGGGGACCGGGTTCAGCCCAGGCCGTCGATCTCCCAGAAGTTCTGGCCCTTGGTCAGCCGGAAGACCTCACCGCCGGTGAGGGTCACGGTGGCGTCGGTCCCGCTCACCTGCACGTCCTGGATCTTTATCTCGGACGGAGTGAACTGAGCGGGGAGGGAACCGGCCCTGAAGGCCTTCTCACACTCGAGCGGACCGCCGAACTGCTGGTTCTGGTACCTGATCGACAGGCCGCCGCAGAACACGTCGGACTTGTTGCTCGTGACCGCGCCGAGCGTGGTCTCCACCGCCAGCCGGATGTCGGCGTCGGCCGGGTTGCCGGACGTGTCCGTCGAGCCCGTGCTCACCGAGCTGGTGGTCGGGTCCTTCTTCTTGTCGCCTCCGCCGCCGAGGGCGAGCGCCGCGACCACGCCGAGCAGGGCGACACCCGCCACCGCTCCGCCGATGATCAGCGGCGTGCGGTTCTTCGGGCCCCCGCCCCCGGGACCGCGACCGGCCCCGCCCCCGGTTCCGGCGCGCGGGCGCGAGACCGGCGGCGGGCCGCTCGGCTGCCACTGAGGCTGCGGCGTGGGCGTGATGGGTGGAGGCGGAGGCGGAGGCCTGTAACCGGGCGGGGGCGGCGGGGCGGCGGGCGCGTTGGCCCCGGCCGTGGGCGCCGGCGAGCTCGTGATCCCGGGCGGCGGGGCCGGCATGGCCACGACGGGCGGCGGCATCGCCTGCTCGGGGGCCGCGTCGCCCGTGGCCACGCTGCGCTCGACCTGCGTGGTCTGGCGGTCCTCGGCCGCTGCCAGGGCCGCGCGGCCGAGATCGCCGGTCGAGGGATAGCGGTCCTCGGGCTTCTTGGCCATCCCGCGCTCGATCACCTCCTCGAACGCGTCCGGCACATCGGCGCGGATCCTCCGGACCTTGGGCGGGTCCTCGCCCATGTGCGCCCACATCTTCGACGGCTCGCTGTCGCGCGGGAAGGGCACCTCGCCGCTCACCGCCTGGTAGAGGACGCAGGCGAGCGAGTAGACGTCGGTGCGCGCGTCCACGGTCTGGCCCTGTAGCTGCTCGGGGGCGATGTAGTCGAGCGTGCCGACGAACATCCCGGTCTTGGTCATGCCGCTGTCCGAGGCGGCGTGCTTGGTGAGCCCGAAGTCGGTCAGGTAGGCGTGGCGCTTGCCGCCGCGGTCCTCGATCAGGATGTTGCCCGGCTTCACGTCGCGGTGCACGAGGCCGCGCTCGTGCGCGGCGTCGAGCGCGTCGGCGATCTGGGCGATGATGCTGGCGGCCTCGGCCGGGGGCAGCGCGCCGTGGTCCTCGATCAGCTGGCGCAGGTCGGTGCCCGGCACGTGGCGCATCGTCACGTAGAGCTGGCCCGACTCCTCGCCGGCGTCGTAGATCGGGACGATGTTCGAGTGGTCGAGCGCGGCGGCCGTCATCGACTCCTGCTTGAAGCGCTCGCGAAAGCTCTCGTCGCCGGAGATCTCGGGCGCGATGAGCTTGAGCGCCACGATGCGGTCGAGCGCCAGGTGGGTGGCCTTGTACACCACGCCCATGCCGCCGCGCCCGGCGACGGAGTCGAGCCGGTGGCCGGCGAATACGGATCCCAGGGAGATATCCATCCCGGGAGCCGGGCTACTCGTCCGAGACGGAGATCACGCGGCCGCGCCAGCCGCTGGTGAACTCGACGCGGCCGGGGCGGGTGGCGAAGATGGTGTGGTCGCGGCCGATGCCGACGCCGTTGCCCGGCTTGAAGACCGTGCCGCGCTGGCGCACGATGATCTCGCCGCCGCTGACCGCCTCGCCGGCGAAGACCTTGACCCCGAGGCGCTTGCTCTCGGAGTCGCGCCCGTTGCGGCTGGACCCGAGTCCCTTCTTATGAGCCATCCTCGTCGTCCTCCTTCTTCTTGGCCGGCCGGCGCGACAGCACCTTTATCTCCCGGATCTCCAGCCGAGTCAAGTCCGAGCGATGGCCGCTGCGCCGCTTGTAGCCGCGCTTGGGCTTGAACTTGAGGACATGGATCTTCTCGCCGCGCTCGTGCCCGACCACCACGGCCTCGACCTTGATCTTGTCGGCCTCGGCCGGGTCGAACACCGTCTTGTCGCCGTCGGCGAACAGGAGCGCGTCGAGATTCACCTTGGCGCCCTCGTCCTCGCGCATGCGGTCCACGAGCAGGGACTGGCCCTCCTCGACGCGGTATTGCTTACCGCCTGCTTTGACGATTGCGTACATCACAGAAAGATGGCGCCCCTCCCGGCGGGCGCCGAGCGGCTGAGTCTAGCGGTCATCCGGGGGTACGATCAGGCGCCAATGGAGGCGTCCCTTCCGCCCGGGCCCCGGTTTCCGGTGCCCCTTCAGACCGCCGCGTGGATTATGCGCCCCACGCAGGCCATGGACGCCTGCGCGCGCCGCTACGGAGACACGTTCACCTTCTCGCTCCAGCGCATCGGGAAGCTGGTGTTCATCAGCCACCCCGACGACGTGAAGGCGGTCTTCACGGGCAGCGCCGAGCGCCTCCACGCCGGCGAGGCGAACGCGATCCTCGAGCCGGTGCTCGGCTCGGAGTCGATCCTCCTGCTCGACGAGAAGCGCCACATCCGCCAGCGCAAGCTGATGCTGCCCGCCTTCCACGGCGAGCGGCTCCAGCGCTACCGGGAGCAGATGGAGTCGATCGCCGCCGCCGAGCTCGAGCGCTGGCCGCTCGGCACGCTCACCGCGGCGCGGCCCCACACGCAGGCGATCACGCTCGACGTGATCATGCGGACGGTCTTCGGCGTGGAGGAGGGCGAGCGGATGACCCGGCTGCGCACCGCGCTCAAGGAGCTGCTCGAGTGGACCACGGCGCGGCGGCGGCTGTTCATGGTCGCGGCGTTCGGGCCCGAGCGGCTCGGCGAGAGCCAGGTGCTCGGCTTCCTGCGGGTGCGCCGGGAGGTCGACGAGCTGGTCTTCGACGAGATCCGCCGCCGCTCCAAGGACCCGGCCCTGGCCGAGCGCGACGACGTGCTCTCGATGCTGCTCGGTGCCCGGGACGAGGACGGCGAGCCGATGACCCGCGTGGAGATCCGCGACGAGCTGATGACGCTGCTGGTGGCCGGGCACGAGACCACGGCCACGTCGCTGGCCTGGGCGCTCGAGCAGCTGGCTCGCCACCCCGCGGCCCTCGAGCGGCTCGAGGGCGGCGGCAACGAGGAGTACCTCGATGCGGTCGTGCAGGAGGTTCTGCGGCTGCGACCGGTGATCGTGGTCGTGGTCCGGCGGCTCACCGAGCCGATGGAGCTGGGCGGGCAGGTGCTTCCCGCGGGGGTCTCCGTGGCCCCGTGCATCTACCTGATGCACCGCCGGCCGGAGATCTACCCCGACCCCGAGGCGTTCCGGCCGGAGCGCTTCCTCGAGTCACCGCCGGGCACCTACACCTGGATCCCGTTCGGGGGCGGCGTGCGCCGCTGCCTCGGCGCGCAGTTCGCCCAGCTCGAGATGAAGACCGTGCTGGCCACGATCCTGCGCCAGACCCGCCTCCGGCCGAGCACAGCCGCGCCCGAGCGGATGGCCCGCCGGGCGATCACGTTCGTGCCCGACCGGGGCGGGCGCGTGGTGCTCGACCCGCTGGAGGCGCACGCAACTCGGCGGGGCGCAGCGGCGCCAACGGTTGCGGAAACGGCGAGCACCTAAGGGAGGCGTTTCGAGCGCACTGTCCTGCCCATTCGGGCCAGGAGCCACATTAGGCAGGACGACGAACGAAAAACCGCTCGAGCCTCTCCCTCAATGCCGCCGTTCAGGGCGGCGGCGGGCCCGCGAGCCCGGAGGCCGCCCGCAAACGAGCCGCTACTCGGAGGCCGGCTCCGCCGCCGCGGCCGGCTTGCGCCGCCCGCGACCGCCGCGGCGCCCGCGCCTGCGGGGTGACGGGGAGTCGCCCGCGCCGCCGGAGTCGGAGCCGCCGGACCCCGAGCCGCCGCGGCCGCCGCCGGAATCCTCCGGCGGCTCCTGGCCCTCCACCAGCGAGGCCGTGGCCGCCGAGCGCGTGACGTGCTCGATCCGCACGAGCCGCTTCTGGCCGAGGTGCCGCATGGCGTCCTCGACGGAGATGATGTAGCCGTCGAGCTTGGCCACCGCGTCGTTCTCCTCGTACATGTGCGGCTCGGCGATCGTGACGAGCACCTCCTCGCCCTCGCGGAACGGCAGCGCACGCTCCTCGACCTCCTCGGACGAGCCCTCCATCATCACCGCGAAGTGGTCGATCGGCAGCGACTCGCTGCCCTCGAAGTGGAAGTGCTTGTCGAGGTCGCCCTCGATGTCGCCGATCGGCCGGCCCGGGCCGTTGATCAGGAACGACGAGACCTGCGGGTGCACCTGGATCAGGAACGCCTTGGACCCCGGCTTCTCGGCCGCGAGCTCGCGGAGCTTGCGCTCCACGTCGATGGCCACCGTCTCCTCGGAGAGGACCACGCCCTCGCCGTCGCAGGTCGGGCAGGTCTTGGTGAGGATCTCGCGCACGCCGTCGGTCACGTTCTGGCGCGTCATCTCGACCAGGCCGAGCGGCGAGATCTCCATCACGTACGTCTTGGTCCGGTCCTCGTCGAGCATCTTGCGGAGCGTCTTGAGCACCGCGTCGCGGTTGCGCGCGCGGGCCATGTCGATGAA
This sequence comes from Thermoleophilaceae bacterium, assembly GCA_034663685.1. GTDB lineage: Bacteria > Actinomycetota > Thermoleophilia > Solirubrobacterales > Thermoleophilaceae > AC-37. The sequence goes on along the minus strand of JAXDJC010000179.1, from coordinate 17,661 downwards.
GTCGATGACGATGATCCCGCCGATGTCGCGCAGCCGCAGCTGGCGCACGGTCTCCTCCGCGGCCTCGAGGTTGGTCTTCGAGATCGTGTCCTCGAGCCGTGCCCCCTTGCCGCGCCCCGTGAACGACCCCGAGTTCACGTCGATGACCGTCATCGCCTCGGTGTAGTCGATCATCAGGTAGCCGCCGGAGGGGAGGTCCACACGCCGGTTGAGCGTGGACTGGACCACCTTCTCCACGCCGAAGCGCTCGAACAGCGGCTCCTCCTCCTCGTACAGCTCCACGCGCTCGAGGAGCTCCGGCGCCGTGCGCGTGAAGAACGACGTGAGGCGCTCGTACTGCTTCTTGTCGTCCACGAGCGCGCTCTCGAACTGCTCCGAGAAGATGTCGCGCACCACGCGCACCGACAGGTCGGCCTCCTGGAAGACCATGTCCGGCGCCGAGGCCTTCTTGGCCCGCTCCTGGAGCAGCTCGTGGAGCTTGTGCAGGTACTTGATCTCGCGCTCGAAGTCTTCGCGCTTGGCCCCGCGCGCGGCGGTGCGGATGATCGCCCCTCCGCCGCCGAGGTCGAGCCCCTTGGTCTCCTTGCGCAGGCGCTCGCGCTCCTTGTCCTCGAGCCGGCGGGACACGCCGATGCCCTCGCCCTGCGGCACGTACACGAGGTAGCGCCCGGCGATCGACAGCTGCATCGAGAGCCGCGCCCCCTTCGTCTTCAGGGGGTCCTTGACCACCTGCACGATGATCTCCTGGCCGGGCTTGAGCAGCTCGGCGATGCGCTGGCCCTTGCCTCCCACGCGACCGCGGCGCTGGACCTCCACGCCGGGCATGACGATGTCGTCCACGTGCAGGAAGCCGTTCTTGTCGATGCCGATGTCGACGAACGCCGCCTCGAGGCCCGGCAGGACGTTGTCCACCTTGCCCTTGTAGACGTTGCCGACGATCGACCGGCTCCAGCGCCGTTCGATGTACATCTCCCCGACTCTCCAGTCGGAGCTTGCGGGGCCGGGTGATCCGCCCGACCTGCCGCGGCCGCGACCGCGTCCGCGGCCACCGCCCTTGCCGCTCTCAGCAGCGGAGGATGGGTCCCCCTCCGCCTCCAGGATCGCGACCCTCGTTTCGCCACGGTCCACCGTGACGAGCACTTTCTTCCTCAAGAGAAACTCCTAGGTTCGTCGCCTGCATCCCCGGGCGCGGCGTGACCGCGGCGCGCGCGTCATAGGCGGCGCGCGTAAGGGGGAGTGAGGCGCGTGAAAAGCTCACGACTCCCAGGGTAGCTGCCGGAGCGGCGGCGCGGGCGCCGGCGCCCAGGTCAGACGATGAGCTCGCGCCGCTTCGCGTCGTTCGTGAGCCGTGCCTGCACGTGCACCGATTGCAGGAGGCCGATGGCGATGAACGTGACCAGCACGGACGATCCGCCGTAGCTCATCAGCGGGAGCGGCACGCCCGTGATCGGCCCGAGGCCCACGGTCATCCCCACGTTGATGAACACCTGGAACATCAGCATCGACGCGATCCCGCCGACTATCAGCGTGCCGTAGAGGTTCTTCGACATCGTGAGTATTCGCAGCGCCCTCCATACGAGCAGCGCGTAGAGCGACAGCACGAACGCCGCCCCGGCGAAGCCGAACATCTCGCCGATCACGGAGAACACGAAGTCCGTGTGGTGCTCGGGCAGGAAGTCGAGCTTGGTCTGCGTTGCCCCCTCCGGGCCGCGGCCGGTCTTCTCGCCGGACCCGATCGCCACCGTGGACTGCTGGAGCTGGTAGCCCTGCTCGCGCGGGTCGTGGGTGGGGTTGACGAAGGCCGTGAGGCGGTCCTTCTGGTAGGTCTTGAGCACGGTCACGCCCATGGCGGGCGCCACCACCAGCACCGCCGCTATGGCCGCCGTGGTGAGCGCGCCCAGCACCGCGAAGTGGGTCCACTTGGTGCCGGCCACGAACAGGACGGCCCCGGCGATCGCCATGTAGACCATGCCCGAGCCGAGGTCCGGCTGCGCGACCACGAGCATCGCGGGCACGGTCGCGAGCAGCATCAGCCGGCTCGTGGTCTCGCGCTCGTTCAGCCGGCGGATGCGGTCGACCGCGAACGCCGCCAGCGCCACCACGAGCAGGATCTTGCCGAGCTCGGAGGGCTGGAGCCTGAAGAACGGCAGCTCGATCCAGCGCTTGGACCCGCGCGTGGCGCCCGCCACGGCGAACACCAGCAGGATCAGCCCGATCAGCGTGCCGTAGATCCCGAGCTTGAGCTCGCGCAGCCGCGAGTAGTCGAAGCGCGCGATCAACAGCATGACCACGATCCCGACCACGCCGTAGAGGGTCTGGCGCAGCTGGTAGTAGCCCGGGTCGCCGGGGATGTCGTTGTGGGTGGCCTTGCCCACCACGTAGACGCTGCACGCGATCAGCCCCACCGCCGCGATGAACAGCAGCGGATCGATCCGCAGCAGGGGCGAGCGCTGCCGGTCCGGGCTCCGGAACCGCTGTACCTGCTCGCCCAGCGCCGCGCTCACCGGCGCACCCTACTCATAGACCCGGCCCCCTCCTGAGGAGGCGCTCTTGGGCCCCGTGTTCTTCACGCCGAAGAGCTGCGCGAGGATCTTGCGGACGGCCGGCGCCGCGGTGTCGGCGCCGAAGCCGCCGGACTCGAACGTGGACACGACCACGTAGCGCGGGTTGGGGTACGGGGCGAGCGCGGCGTACCAGGACTGGTCCGCGCGCCCGGCGCCCTTCTGCGCGGTGCCGGTCTTGCCGGCGATCGGGATCGGGAAGTCCTTGAAGACGGGGTACGAGGTGCCGCCCGGCGATCCGGCGGCCGCGCGCAGCCCGTCCAGGATCGCCTGCCGGTACTCGGGCTTGACGTCCACCTTGCGGCGCGAGGGCTGATTGAACTCCTGGATCACGCGGCCGTCGGCGTCCTCGACCCGCTCGCCGAGGTGCGGGCGAACGATGTAGCCGCCATTGGCGATCGCGGCGTACGCCACCGCGAGCTGGAGCGGGGCGACCTGGAGGTAGCCCTGCCCGACGGCGAGGTTGATGTTCTGCCCGACCGTCCAGGTGGAGTAGATCGAGGGGATCTTCTTGTGCTGCCTGTTGAGCCACTCCGGCGTGGGCACGAGCCCCGGGCTCTCCCCCGGCAGCTCGATCCCCGTGGGCCGGCCGAGCCCGAGGCGCCTGGCCCAGGTCTGGATCAGGTGCCCGTCGCCGGCGTTGTTGGCCTCCTGGCCGAGGCGGTAGAAGAACACATCGCTCGAGACCTGGAGCGCCTTGCGCAGCGAGAGCGACCCGTTCACGGCCCCGCCCGCGTTGTGGAACGTGATGCCGCCGACCCTGAGGAAGCCGGGGTCGTACTGCGGGGTGTCCGGCGTGATCAGGCCGCCCTGGAGCGCCGCGGTGGCGGTGATCAGCTTGAACGTCGAGCCGGTGGGATAGACCGACTGCGTGGCCCGGTTCAGCAGCGGCGCGCCGTTGGCCTCGTTGCTGAGGCGCGAGTAGTCCGACTGCCGGATCCGCTTGGCGAAGATGTTCGGGTCGAACGACGGCGAGCTGCCCAGCGCGCGCACCTCGCCGGTCTTGATGTCCATCACCACGAAGGCGGCCTTGGCCCCGCCGAGTGCCTGCTGGCCCACGCGCTGCACGTCGTAGTCCACGCTCAGGCGCAACTGGCGGCCGGCCTGCGGCGCCACCTGGCGGAGCTGGGAGCGGAAGTTGCCGAGCGCGTCCACCTGCACGCGGTTGGCCCCGTCGCGGCCGCGGAGGTAGCGGTCGTAGGCGTACTCCACGCCGGACTGGCCCACGCGCGCGCCCTGGTTCACGCCGCGGTAGCGCTTGTTCTTGAGCTGGTCCCCGTTCACCTCGCCGACGGTGCCGAACAGGTGCGCGCCGATCGGGCCGAACGGGTACTTGCGCAGCGCGACCTTCTCCACCTGCACGCCCGGGAAGCGGTCCTGATTCTCGAGCAGGTACGCGTACTCCGCCGGCGCCACGTCCGACTTGACCGTGGCCGGCGAGAACGGGAGCTGCTTGAGCTGGTCGCTCACGTCGCGGTCGATCGCGCGCTGCTTCATGTTCAGCACGCTCGCGAGCCGCGAGTAGAGCCGCTTCTTGCCCTGGCGGTCCTTCGGGAGCTTGTCCGGGCTGAGCGTGACCGCGAACGCGATCCGGTTGTCCACCAGCACGCGGCCGTTGCGGTCCACGATCCGCCCGCGCGGCGCCTGCACCGTGATCTCGCGCACGCGGTTGTTGTTGGCCTCGGCGCGGTAGCGGTCGCCGCTGAGCACCTGGAGGTACCAGAGGCGGAAGAAGACGATGGCGAACAGCACCAGCGCCACGCCGCCGATGATCGCCACTCGCACCGCGAGCTGCGGGCTCAGTGGGGTGCGGTTGTCCCGGTCCAGGTACACGGCTTAGGGGAGGACCTCGATCGCCACTCTAGACCTCGAGTCCACGGAGCCCGAGCGGGCCGGTCGGGCGGGTCTCGGCGGGCCGGCGCCGCCGGCCCGGCTCACTGGCAAGGACGGGCCGCAGCAGGCGCTTGACGATGCCGAACACGAGCAGCGCGAGCCACGCGTTGAGCAGGACGGTGACGATCGCGTCGCGCAGCACCAGGCCGCTCACGCGGGCGTTGATCTCGAGCATGAAGTTGACGGCCCCGAGCGCGAACACGTACGCGAGCGTGGCGCCGCCGCCGACCGGGATCGCGATCAGGCCGTGGGCCGGGTCGCGCTCCTCGCCGAAGCGTCCCACCCCGTAGCCGACGGCCGTGAGCACCAGCGACGAGGCCCCGAGGTTGTGGCCGAGCGCGAGGTCGGCCAGCATGCCGCACGCGAAGCCCACGATCGAGCCGGTCACGCTGCCGCCGTAGAGGGCGATCGCCGCCACCACCAGTGGGATCAGATCGAAGCTGCCGCCGAAGATCCGGATGCCGGAGAAGCCCGAGATCTGCGTGACCACGGCCACGAGCACCAGCAGGCCCACCCTCACGATCGTGCCGGCGGTGACGATCACCGGCCCGCTCCCGTGAGCACCTGCACGAGGTCGATCCGGCGGAAGTCGGCGAACGGCGTGACGTGCACGCGCTGGTAGGTGGCCAGCTCGTCGCGATTCACGGAGCGGATGGTGCCGATCGGGATCCCGCGCGGGAACAGCGACCGCAGCTGGCCCGCCCTGAAGCCGGAGGTGATCACCGTCAGGCCCTTCCTGAGGTTCCTGGGCTGGCGCACGAAGTCGAGCTGGAGGTCGCCGGGGTCGCCGACCGGCGTCTTGATCACTCCGCCGCTCCCGTCCGGCACGACGGTGGCGTCCACGCCGCTGTCCCCGTCCGTGATCAGCTGCACCGTCGCGTTGCCGCTCGAGGCCTGCGCGACCTTGCCCACAAGGCCGTCGCCGGTGATCACCGGCTGGTCCGCGCGCACGCCGTCGCTCGTGCCCTTGTCGATCTGGATCGTGGAGGACCAGTCGGTGGGCGAGCGGGCGATCACGCGCGCGGTCACGGGGCTCATCCCGTTCGGGAAGGCCGGCTCCTTCTGGAGGTTGACCATCTTCCGGAGCTGATCCGCGTCACGTGAGCTGGACTGTGCCTGAGCGAGGTCGGTGCGGGCCTGGGCCAGCTCCTTCTTCAGCTTCTTGTTCTCGCTGTTTGCGTTGAATGCGTCGCCGACCCAGCCGAACAGGTCGCGGAAGGGCTTGAACACCTTGCTCGCGCCCGACTCGATCGGGGACAGGACCTCCTGGGCCCCGCGCTGGACGCCGTGCAGCAGGCCGCCGGGGGACTCGCCGAAGTAGGCGGTCAGGGCGAGCAGGGACAGGGCGACGCACAGCGCCAGAACCGCTCGGCGCCTGCGTATCACCTTCCGGTCGTACACCTCTGACTCCCCTCCCTCGCGCAGATCCTCTCAGCGCGGTGGGTCATGGTCAGTACCTTCGTCGGGTCCGCGAGTTGGTCCGGTTCGCGCGGTGGATTGCCTCGAACTCCTCGAGCGAGCGACCGGAGCCGACGGCCACGCACGTTAGAGGCGATTCCGCGAGATGTGCGGGCATCTGTGTCTCATCGCGCAGGCGCTCGTCCAGGCCCTGGAGGAGCGACCCGCCGCCGGCCATCATGATCCCGCGGTCCATGATGTCCGCCGCCAGCTCGGGCGGAGTGCGGTCCAGGGTCTCCTTCACGGCGTCCACGATCGCCTGGAGCGGCTCCTCGAGCGCGTGCCGGACCTCCTCGCTCGTGAGCACCACGGTCTTGGGCAGGCCGGAGACCAGGTCGCGCCCGCGAATCTCGGCCTGGACCTCCTCGCCGAGCGGGAAGGCGGAGCCGATCTCGAGCTTGACCTCCTCGGCCGTCTGCTGCCCGATCATGAGCTTGTACTCGCGCTTGACGTAGTTGATGATCGCCTCGTCGAGCTCGTCGCCGCCGATGCGGATCGACTGCGACACCACGATCCCGCCGAGGCTGATCACGGCCACCTCGCTGGTGCCGCCCCCGATGTCCACCACCATGTTGCCGGTGGGCTCGCCCACGGGCAGCCCGGCGCCGATCGCGGCGGCCATGGGCTCCTCGATCAGGTAGGCCTGGCGGGCACCGGCGGAGAGGCAGGCCTCCTCCACGGCGCGCTTCTCCACGCCGGTCACGCCGGAGGGCACGCAGACCACCACGCGCGGGTGGGCCCAGCGGTTCTGGTGGACCTTCTGGATGAAGTGGCGGAGCATCTGCTCGGTCACGTCGAAGTCGGCGATCACGCCGTCCTTCAGCGGCCGGATGGCCTGGATCGTGCCCGGCGTGCGGCCGAGCATCCGCTTGGCCTCGATGCCCACGGCGTGCACCTCGCCGGTGCGGCTGTCGATCGCCACCACGCTCGGCTCGCTGAGCACGATGCCGCGCCCGCGCACGTAGACGAGCGTGTTGGCGGTGCCGAGATCGACCGCCATGTCGCGGCCGCCCATTCCGGTCAGGTAGGAGAAAAGGCCCATGTCAGGGGATGCGTTCGTGTCCGCGACGAGGCCAAAAACCACCGGCCTCGCGCGAACTGAGCCCCCTTTGGGAGAGGGCCGTTCGGGAGCGACGGAGTGTAACGAACGCTTTTCGCCCGTTTTGCAGGGCGCATGGCGGCTTGCGCGAGGTCACCACATGCCGTGGATTGACAAGTCCCAGCCGCGCCGAGAGTATGCCGATTACGCCATCTTTACCCAGGGGGAGAGCACCATGCGCAGGACCAGGATCACCGCAGGAGTCGCCGCCGCCGTGGCGATCGCGCTCGTGGCCACGACCGCCGTCGCGACGCCTCCGGGCGGAAACGGCAGGCTGCTCTACCAGCGCCCGAGCAAGCACGGGATCTCCGACCTCTTCACGATCGCCGCCGACGGGTCGGCGGCGGCCCGCATCAAGCGCCCCGGCGACGAGATCGAGGCGGCGTGGTCCCCGGACGGCTCGAAGATCGCCTTCTCCGCGACCCCCGGTCCGGACGCCCCCTATGAGATCTGGGTGGAGAGCGCCGACGGCAGCGGCCTGAAGCGCCTGACCAACCACAAGGCCTTCAGCACCGCGCCGGCGTGGTCCCCCGACGGCTCGAAGATCGTCTACGCGAGCGACAAGGACGGCCCGTCGTCGAAGGCGGACGGCGACCGTTCGCGGCTGCGCCTCTACAGCATGGGCTCCGACGGCTCGTCGAAGCAGCGCCTCGTGACCGTCGTGGGCCGCGACGTGACCGATCCGATCTGGTCTCCCAACGGCAACACGATCGCGTTCGCGATCCTCAACGCCACCGACGCGGGCTTCGACTCGAGCATCGCCACGATCGCACCGGACGGAACGGGGCGCACCCAGCTGACCAAGCCCGGCGGCACCGACGAGCTCAACCCGAACTGGTCGCCCGACGGCACCACCATCGCGTTCGAGCTGGCCAAGGACTTCATCAAGCGCCAGTCGGATCTCGCCCTGATGAACGCCGACGGCTCGAACGTGCGGCGGCTGACCCAGACGCCGGTGTTCGAGACCAACCCGGTCTGGTCCCCGGACGGCGCGCGGATCGCCTTCACGAGCGACCGCGACAACCGATCCATCTCGAGGGACCGGCTCGGCGACGGGTTCGAGCTCTACACCATGGCGGTCGACGGCTCCGGCATGACACGCCTCACCCACAACAAGGTGCCCGAGATCTTCCCGGACTGGGCGCCGGTCAGGTAGGCGCGCGGCCTCTACGTGAACAGCTCGGGCGCCAGCTCGAGCAGGTCCGGCACGGGTAGGCCCACCACGTTCCAGAAGTCCCCGTCGATCGACTCCACCAGCGCGGCGCCGCGGCCCTGGATCGCGTAGCCGCCCGCGCGGCCGCGCCACTCCTCGGCGGCCAGGTACCAGTCGAGCAGCGGCCGCTCGATCCGCGCGAAGCGGACCTTGGTGCACGCCACGGATGTCCGCTCGGCGCCGGCGTCGAGCAGAGCTATCCCGCTCCACACCTCGTGCGTCCGGCCGGACAGGGCGAGGAGCATCGCCTCGGCGTCGTCGCGTGACGCGGGCTTGCCGAACACGCGACCGTCGAGGGCCACGTCGGTGTCCACCCCCACGACCAGGTCGCCGCTGACCGAGCGCGCCTTGCGCAGGGCGTTCTCCTCCACCAGCCAGCGCGGGTCCCCCTCGCCGGCCTCCTCCACCTCGTGCGGCTCGGCCACGACGAAGTCGATGCCGAGCTGCTCGAGGATCTCGCGCCGCTGCGGGGAGCGCGACGCCAGCGTGAGCCGGGGGCTCACCCCAGCTCGGGGAAGAAGATCCCGACCTCGCGCTGGGCGGACTCGGGTGAGTCCGAGCCGTGCACCAGGTTGGTCTGGACCTCGAGGCCGAAGTCGCCGCGGATCGAGCCGGGGGCGGCCTCGACCGGGTTGGTCGCTCCGATCACCTGGCGCGCGGCCTTCACGGCCTCGTGGCCCTCGAGCACCATCGCCACCAGCGGGCCGCCGGTGATGAAGTCCACCAGGTCGCCGAAGAACGGCTTCTCGCTGTGCTCCTCGTAGTGGCGCTCGGCCTGCTCGCGCTCGACGGTCATGTGCTTGAGCGCGGCGATGCGCAGCCCCTTGCGCTCGAAGCGCGCGATCACCTCGCCCGTCAGGGCGCGGGCGAAGGCGTCGGGCTTCACGAGGATCAGCGTCCGGTCCATGAGGGCGGGAAGCCTACGAGGCCGCGTCCACCTGGGGCGGCCGGGGCGGGCGAGGGCGCGGCGGGGCCGGGTCTACGCCGGGTCGGCGCTCGGCCGCGGGCGCCGCGCGGGCTGCTCGGCCGTAGCGTCGTTCACGCGGGTGCTGGGATCGGGCGGTGCGGGCGCCCGAGTGGAGGGATCCGGCGGGGCGCTGCCGCGCTGGGGTGAGTCGCGCAGCACGCGAGCCGGCCTGGCCTCCTCGAAGCTGTCGCGCACGGGCCGGAAGGCGGCGTCATCACGCGAGGCGCGGCCCTCGCGGGCGCCGGACTCGGTGCGCGGCGCGCGCGCCTCGCGGGTGGGCTGGGACCCCGCCTCGTTGCGCGGGGGACCCTCCGCGCGGGCGGCACGCGAGCCGCGCCCCTCGCGGCCGGGCTGCCCATCCTCGGCGCGAGGCCCACGGCCGCCGCGCGACGCATCGGCGCTCGGCTCCACCCCCGGCTCGCGACCCTCGCGGCCGGGCCGCTGGCGCTCGCGGGGAGCGGGCTCACGAGCCGCCGCCGTCTGGCGTGCGGGCGCGGAGCGCTCGGAGGACCCGTCGCGCCTGCCGCGCCGGCGCGGCTGCGCCTGCTGCTGCGGCGCCGCGGCCTGGGGCACCTCGGCCTCGCAGTACGGGCAGATCTGCCAGCGCGGGTCGAGCGGCCGCGCGCAGTTCCCGCACGGCTCCTTCAGCCGGCGGGTGCAGTGCGGGCAGCGGAGGAAGGTCTTCTCGATGTCGTGGCCGCAGTGCGGGCAGGTGGACTCCTGCACCTGGAGCAGCTTGGCCTCGGCGGCCGCGATCTCGAGGTCGCGCTCGCGCGCGTCGTCCAGGTACTCCGGCGGGCGCACGATCGCGTAGACGATCGAGCCGACGAACGGGAAGAACGCCGCCGCGAAGCCGGCGCACATCACGAGCATCGGGTCGGCCACCCTCCGCCGCGCGTCCGCGTAGGTCCAGAACACGAGCGCCAGCCAGACCGCGGCAAGGAACAGCAACAGCAGCTTGACCGCGAGATTCAGCGCGTCATTAGTGATGCCGAAGATGGCGGGGGCGACCACTGGGCGGGGAGTGTAGCCGCGGCCGGGGCCGGAAAGGCGCCGATTCGCTCGCCTACAGGAGCAGCCGGCCCAGCGCGTATCCGATCCCGAAGAACACGAGGATCACCGCGGCCACCAGCACCGCGACCATCCCGATCATCACCAGGAGGCTGGGCCCCTCCTCGCTCACAGCGCCGACGCCCGCGCCGATGCGTCCTCGCGCACCAGGTCCGCGATCAGGTAGATCGAGCCCGTGGCGATCACCGAGCCCTCCGGCCCCGCCAACTCGCGTGCGCGCGCGAGGGCTGCGCGCGGGTCCCCCACGGTCTCGGCGGGCGCGCCCCCGAGCTGCTCCCACAGCGACGAAAGCGTGCCCGGCGAGAGCGAGCGGGGATTCGCGCAGCGCGTGAACACGATCGCGTCCAGGGCCGGCGCGATCTCGCGCAGCATCCCGGTCGCGTCCTTGTCGTCGAGCACCGCCATCACGCCCACGCGCGGGCGGCGGTCGCCGGTGACCTCCGGCAGGGCCGCGGCCAGCGCGTGCGTGCCGGACGGGTTGTGGGCGCCGTCGAGGATCGTGAGCGGGCGCTCGGCGGCCACCTGAAGGCGGCCCGGCACGCTGACCTCGGCGCCTGCGCGCGCCACCGCGTCCTCGTCGAGCGTGCCGAGGAAGGCCTCGGCGGCGCTGCGGGCAAGAGCGAAGTTCGCGCGCTGGAAGCCGCCGAGGGGGGCGGGGGCGGCCGCGGGGGCCGGCGCCCGCACCAGCCGCGCGTGCCGCTCGGCCACCACGCGCGCGACCACCTCCTCCACCCCCGGGTCGAGCTCCGCCGGAGCCACCAGCACCGCGTGGTCGCGAACCACCGCGAGCTTCTCGTCCGCGATGTCCTCCACGGTCGGGCCGAGCCAGCGCGTGTGCTCCAGCCCCACCCCCGTGAGCACCTGCACCTTCGAGGGGATCACGTTGGTCGCGTCGTAGCGGCCGCCGAGGCCCGCCTCGACCACCGCCACCTCCACACGCCGCCGCGCGAGCTCGTGATACGCCGCCGCCGTGAGCGCCTCGAACTGCGTGACCCGGTCGTCCTCGTCGAGCGTCCGGTTCACCATCCGCGCCGCCCGCGCGACGGCCGCCACGGCCGCGCCGAACTCGTCGCCCGTCAGCGGCCTCTCCCCCACCTCGATCCGCTCCGCGAACGAGCGCAGGTGCGGCGACGTGTAGGTGCCGGTGCGCACGCCGTGGCGCTCGAGGATCGCGGCGACCATCCGCGTGGTCGACGACTTGCCGTTCGAGCCCACCACGTGGATCGAAGCGAACCGCCGCTGCGGCATCCCGAGCGCCGTCATCAGCTTGTGCATGCGGTCGAGGCCGAAGCGCATGCCGAACAGCTCGAGGTCGAGCAGGTACTCCTCGGCATCGCGCAGGCTCATCGGCCGCTCACCGTTCACGGCGAGCAGCGTACCGGTGGTGCCTCCCAGCCCGTGCGCGTCGGCGGTGCGCTAGGCACTCAGGCCGCGCTGGCCCCGCTGCACCGTCCAGGAACGCGTGCCCGCCAGCTTGGTGCTTCGCTCGCGAACGGTCGCGAGCTTCTTGAATGTCGTCTTGAACGCGGTAGGCGAGGCCTCGCACACGAAGTAGCCGTGCCGGTCGTAGTCGAGCTCGACGTACCAGGGGTTGGCGGCTCGGCGGCGCGCGAGCTCGTCCGCCGGCATGGTGGCGTGATCCGGCGTTCCGTACCCGGGAGTCCTGATGATCGACTTCGTCTCCGGCTCGGTCGTGGAGCTGACCGATCCGCCCACGAACTCGGACGACACCGTCTTCCCGGCGGCGGTGCGGACGTCACCGGCAATGAACGCGTGGTAGTCCCCCGTCAAGAACAGGACGTCGTCCACGGTGTCCACGGTGCGAAGGAGCGCCTCGCGCTCGACCGGGAAGCCCTGCCAGGCATCGAAGGCGTCGTAGTCCGTCTCGTTGATCTTGATCGGCATCATCACGACCTCGTTCGCGATCACCTTCCAGGCCGCCTTCGAACCCTTGAGACCGGCGCGGGCGAACGCGAGCTGAGAATCGCCGAGGAACGCGCGCGGGTCGCCGAGCTCGGGGCAGGCAGGCCCGACCTTGTCGCCGCACGGGTTCGTCTGCCGGTACTGGCGCTCGTCCAGGACGAAGAGATCCATGTTGGCGCCGAACGCGGCAGAGTGGTAGAGCCGCCGGCTGCCATTGCGTGCCGACACCGTGGGCATCTGCTCGAAGAACGCGCGATAGGCGTTGTTGCGCCGGCGGAGGCTGTACCGATCGCCGGTCGTGGCGCCGCCGTTGGGGTCGGCGCCCGAGTAGTTGTTCTGCACCTCGTGGTCGTCCCAGCACGAGATCATCGGGAAGCGCGCCTGCATGGCGCGCAGATCGCCGTCGCGGCGCACCACCTGGTACAGCTCCCGGTACTCGTCGAGCTTGGCGGCGCTGAAGCGCCCCTCTGAGTGCGAGTACGCGGCGTCGCGCACCCCGATCGGCGCGCCGAGGCCCACATCGGAGTACACGTAGTCGCCGAGGTTGAGGACGAAGTCGAGGTCCTCGCGAGCCATCGCCGCGTGCGCGTTGTAGAAGCCGAACGTGTACTCCTGGCACGAGAACACGCCGAAGCGCAGCGTCCGGTTGGAGCCGGGAGCCGGCGCGGTCTGAAAGCGCCCGACGGGGCTGTGGCCCTTGACGGTCTCGAAGCGGTAGTAGTAGCGCTCGTCCGGATTCAGATGGCCCACACGCGCCTTGACGGTGTGGCCGCGGTCCGCGTTCGTCTGGACGTCCTTCGTCGCGATGACCTGCCGGAAGCCCTTGTCGCGGGCCACCTCGAGGCGAACGCTCCCGGAGCCCTGGACCTCCGCAAGGCGGGTCCACAGCGTGATTCCGTGCGGGGTCGGGTCACCGGAGAGCACTCCGTCGGCGAACGCCCCGTCCCGGAAGCGCCCGCCGGACGCCGAGAGAGCGTCGGCGAGCGACCACGGGGACAGGACCGACGCAGCGGCCAGGGATCCTCCGGTGGCGATGAAGCGACGACGCGTGTGCAAGGGGCAGGCAGAGCCTAACCGCCTCGACCCCCTGGCGCGCCGGGCTAACTCGAAACCGCGCTAGGACGGCAACGCCGCGATGTAGTCCACGAACTTGCGCGTGTCGCGCAGCGGCGGGCCGTGGCCGAAGCACACGAGCGCGGGCTCGAGCTCGGCCAGCTTGCGTGCCGAATCGCGGTTCTGCGCGGGGTCGTTCGTGAAGAACGGCGGCGGCTCGTTCAGGCCCGGAAGGCCCGTGTACGGGTTGAGCCCGAACAGCACGTCGCCCATCACCAGCGAGCGGTCCGACTCGCGCCAGAACGCGATGTGCCCCGGCGAGTGGCCAGGGACCTCCAACACCGTGAAGCCGGCCACCTCGTCGCCCTCGTGCAGCCTGCGCGCGACCGGGTGGCCCGGGCCCGCGAACAGGCGGCGGCTGATCTTCGGCCCGATGTTCGGCGGCATGTCGCTCAGCATCGCGTCGAAGCCGCCCTCGGCCACCGCGGCGTCCCGCTCGCTCGCCCAGAACGGGATGCCCAGCGCCTCGCACACCTCGTGGCTCGCGCCCTGATGGTCGCCGTGCGCGTGCGTGAGCGCGTGGGCCGCCACGCTGCGCCCCTCGAGCTGGCGGAGGATGCGCTTGCCGGAGTGACGCGTGGCGGCGTCGATCAGCACGTCGCCCGCCAGGTACACGTTCATGACGTTCGGGGGGCGGCCCTTCAGCTGGTAGAGGCCGTCGGCAAGCTCCTTCATCGATCGCGCAGGCTACCCGCCGCGCGGGCTCAGTGCTTCTTCTTGGCCTTCGGGACGATCCAGACCTGACGCCCCCTCTTCACCGCCCCACACTGATCGCGGCCATCGGCCCGCGTCAAGGGCGGTGGCACAGGTTTTAGGTGGCTACGTCCGGCCCCTGCCCGAACATGGGGAAATGCGCCGCCTTCTGCTCGCAGCCGCACTTGCCGGAGCAGCCGCGGGCGGCTTCCTCTTCTGGCGGCGCAACCCGTCCGCCTGCCCGTACGGGCACCGCTGGATGATCGAGCTCCCCAAGCCCGGAGTCAGCGTCACCCGCATGCTCGAGGTGCTCGACCCGCAGGCGAAGGAGCGGCTGCTCGAGATCGGTCCGGGCACCGGCCAGTTCACCCTTCCGGTGGCCCAGCGGCTGGAGGGCGGGCGGCTGGAGGTCTTCGACCTTCAACAGGAGTTCCTCGACCTCGTGGCCGAGCGCGCGGCCAAGAACGGAGTGAAGAACATCGTGGGCTGGCAGGGCGACGCGCGTGAGCTGCTCTTCGAGGCCAACCGCTTCGACGGAGCTTTCCTCGTCACCGTGCTCGGCGAGATCCCCGACCAGGACGCCGCGCTCCGCGAGCTCGCGCGCGTGGTCAAGCCGGGCGGTCGCGTGGTGTTCGGCGAGGTCGTGCTCGATCCGCACGTGGTCACGCTGAGCGATCTGATCCGGCGCGCCGAACGCGCGGGGCTCAAGTTCGACCGGAAGGCCGGTACGCCGCTCGGCTACGTGGCCAGGTTCACGGTGCCGGCCGCCGCCTGACCGTCGTCCACGGCCCGCAGCGCCGGCGTCTCCACGGCCGACAGCGCCTCCGCGATCGGACGCGGGCGGCCCACCTTGTGGCCCTGCGCGTAGCCCACGCCCAGCTCGCCGAGCATCCGCAGCGCCTCGTCGTCGGACGCGAACACCGCGATCGTCTCGGCGCCGGTCCCCTTCGCCACGTCCACGAGCGCCTTGACCACGAGCTGCGCGGTGCGGCTCTCCGAGAGCGTCACGATCAGGTCGCCGTCGATCTTCAGGAAGTCGACCGGCAGGTCCTTCAGGAAGCGGAACGAGCCGAAGCTGGTGCCGAAGTCGTCGAGCGCGAACGAGCAGCCCATCGTGCGCAGCCGCTTGGCGAGCCGGCTCGAGCCCTCGGGGTCGTCGATCGCCACCCGCTCGGGCACCTCGAGGATCAGCCGCGCCGGGTCGATGCCGGTGGCCGCCAGCTCGCGCTCGATCGTGGGCAGCAGGATCCGGTCCTCCAGCGAGTCGGCCGTGAGGTTCACCTCCAGCTTGATGTCGCGGCCCACCTGTGCCTGCTCGGCGATCGTGCGGATGGCGCGGCGCACGACCCACTGGTCGATCGCCGAGGTCAGCCCCGCACGGTGCGCCGTTCCGAAGAACGCCTGCGGGAGGATCAGCGAGCCGTCGGGCCCGGTCATTCGCAGCAGCAGCTCGTGCTGCGCGATCGACCCCGTGCGCAGATCGAGCACCGGCTGGCCGTGGAGCGAGAACCCGTCCTCGCGCAGCGCGCGCTCGATGTCCTCGGAGGAGATCGACGGGTCGTCCACGTCCGGCGCCGGGGCGCTCGCGCCCTGGGCCGACATGCGCACCTTCTCGGTCTCGTCCTGTGCGGCGCGAACCTCGCGGCGCAGCCGCTCGTTCTCAGCGCGCAGCCAGTCGACCTCGGACGAGCTCGCGGGCGGGCGGCCCGCCTCGACCGCCGCGTCCGCGGCTGCGTCCGCCTCGGCCTGCTCGGCCTCGAGCGAGGTGGAGTCGAAGATCAGCAGCGCGCCGGCGGCGTTCCAGCGCTCCTCGATCCTCGTGCCGCCCGGACGCCAGCCGTCGTCGCCGAGCGGGTCCGGCAGCTCGCCACCGTCGAGCGCGGTCACGATCAGCCGCAGCACGTGAGCGTGGCGCTTCTTCATCCGGTGGAGCTCCACCGGGTTGCCGCGGTGGGTGATGATGTCCTGGAGGGCGAGGTTCAGGTCGTAGCCGTCGCCCATCCGGATCGGGACGAACGCGACCGGCGTCGTGAGCCGGGAGCCGTCGCGGCGGTGCGTCTCGAGCTCGAGCTGGATGCCGGCGCTGCCGTCGTGCTCCTCGCCGCGGAAGACCGGCGCGATCACGGCCCGCGCCTCGTCCTGCGCCTCGGGCACGATGAGGGCCTCGGTCAGCTCCTCGCCGGTCATCTCGGCCGACGCCCAACCGAAGCGCTGCTCAGCGGCCCGGGTCCAGGCGATCACCCTGCCCTCGACGTCGATCGAGAGGTACTCGCCGCTGAGGAAGCGGGTGATGATCGTCTCGTAGGCGCGGAGCTGCTCGGGCGTAACGCCGAGGGCGGCCTCGGCGAGGTCGGCGAGCTCCGTGTTGTTGTGACCGTCGTGCTTGTCTGCCATTTGGAGGGGGAGCCGCACTGGGTCGATGCGCCTCACACGGTCCTTCGGCACCCCCCGCGCGTATATGCGCCCCCGCGAAGAGCGTTCGAACAAGCGTCCATTCGACAGATTGCAACGCCGCTTGCAATCCGCGGCGCAGAGCGGCTCGCGAGCGGCTAGGCCGACTCGGCCGCCGCGCCCGTGTCCTCCTCGGGCGCAGCCTCGGTGACCAGGGTGGGGTTGAGCCCCTTCTCGATCGTCTCCTTGGTCACCACGCACTTCTTCACGTCACGCCGCGAGGGCAGCTCGAACTGCACGTCGAGCAGCGTCTCCTCGAGGATCGACCGCAGGCCGCGGGCGCCGGTCTCGCGCGCGAGCGCCTTGCTGGCGATCGCGCCCAGCGACTCGTCGGCGAACACCAGGTCGATCCCGTCGAACTCGAAGAAGCGGGCGAACTGCTTGACGAGCGCGTTGCGCGGCTCGGTGAGGATCGAGACGAGGTCGGCCTGCGAGAGCTGGTGGATCACCGAGATGACCGGCAGGCGGCCGATGAACTCGGGGATCAGCCCGTACTCCACGAGGTCCTCTGGCAGGACCTGCTCGAACAGCTCGCCGGTGTCCTTGTTGGACTTGGACCGGACCGCGGCGCCGAAGCCGACGCCCTTGTGCCCGATGCGCCGCTCGACCACCTTGTCGAGGTCCGCGAACGCGCCGCCGCAGATGAAGAGGATGTTGGTGGTGTCGATCGTGAGGAACTCCTGGTGCGGGTGCTTGCGGCCCCCCTGCGGCGGCACCGAGGCCACGGTGCCCTCCAGGATCTTGAGCAGCGCCTGCTGCACGCCCTCGCCCGACACGTCGCGCGTGATCGAGGGGTTGTCGGCCTTGCGCGCGATCTTGTCGACCTCGTCGATGTAGATGATCCCCGTCTCGGCCTTCTTGACATCGAAGTCCGCGGCCTGGAACAGCTTCAGGAGGATGTTCTCCACGTCCTCGCCCACGTAGCCGGCCTCGGTGAGAGCCGTGGCATCGGCGATCGCGAACGGCACGTTGAGGATCTTGGCCAGCGTCTGGGCGAGGAGCGTCTTGCCGCAGCCCGTGGGGCCGAGCAGAAGGATGTTGGACTTCTGGAGCTCGAGGTCCTGCTCCTGGTCCGACTGCATCATCTGCACTCGCTTGTAGTGGTTGTAGACGGCCACCGCCAGCGTGCGCTTGGCCGGCTCCTGGCCCACCACGTACTCCTGGAGGACCGAGTTGATTTCCTTGGGCTTCGGGAGGTTCTCGAGGTCGAAGCTGGCGG
>JAXDJC010000178.1:0-7526 GCA_034663685.1 Thermoleophilaceae bacterium | reverse complement strand
GCGCGCGTGGAAATCCGTTCGCACGTGGGGCGTGGCGACGATCGTGCCGGTGCCGTCGCGGTGGGCGCGATCGGCAAGGTAGAGGCTGTCCTCGACGCTGGGTGGCCCGTCGTCGATCGCCGGGAGGATGTGGAAGTGGATCTCGGTGCGGGGCCGCTGCCCCGCGAGCTTGGCGTCCATCGGTGTACGCCGTCCTTTCGTTCGATTGGTATCGAGGTCAGGATCGGCGAATTGCCCGCAAATCGAGTTAAAGCGCTGTGACCGGCGGGTTACGTTGTCGTGACGGCCGGCGGGCGCTGCGCGAGGCCTCCGCGCCGGGCACGCGCCGGGCCGGGGCGTCCCCGCCGGGCTCGCGTCCGCGCCGGCGCCAGAGGGGAAGAGATCCGGCGCCGGCGCTGTGTGGGAGGGAGGACGCGTTCGCCGCCCGCTTGCGAGACCGGGCGGCCTGGGCAGTCTCTGCGAGCGGCCGGGCGGCGGTGTTACCGCCGGGTTAATCGCCGGTGAACGTCGCCCTTGCGTTGCGTGAACCGCGTATGCGAGGCCGCGCGACCTGCCTGAGCCGGTAGCCGGCGCAGCGCGTGTGCACGTGGCGGCCGCGAAGCCGCATCCGGTCGTCGCGCTCGCGCACGGGGTCCCCGCACACCAGGCAGTCGCCGAGCGCCCGCGCATCGTCGCGCCAGACCACGGTTCTGAACATGGATGAGATTTGCACCATGCCGTCGACGGTACGCCGCGCTCGGTTGGGCCGTGTTACGAGGCGATGTCCGTCGGGTGAAACCGCGGGGAACCCGCTTGTGAAAGCCGTGTGAAAGCCCTTGCAGGCGCTCCCGGGGGGCTCCGCGAACAGCTACAGTCCGGAGCCGATGATCTGGCTGCTTCGCCACGGCGAGGCCGCGGACGGGAGCCCCGATGCGGAGCGTCCATTGACGGAGGAGGGTGAGCGCCAGTCGCGTGCGGCGGGCGCCGCGCTGAAGGTGCTCGGGGTGAAGCCGTCCGTGTGCCTCACGAGCCCGAAGGTACGTGCGTACGAGACCGCGCGGCTCGCGTGCGAGCCGCTCGGGGTGGAGCCGGTGCACGAGCCCAAGCTCGCGGGCGGGCCGTTCGACGCCGAGCAGCTCGCCGCGGGCTTCGAGGACGGCGACGTGCTCCTGGTGGGCCACGACCCCGATTTCTCGATGGCGGTGCACACGCTCACCGGCGCGCAGGTGCGCATGAAGAAGGGCGGCCTGGCCGGCATCCAGAAGGGCGAGCTGAAGGTCTTGCTGCGCCCGCGCGAGACCGCCGCGATCGCGGCCGGCGCCGGCGGCTGAGCGATGGCGAGCGCCCGCACCGTGCCCGGCTTCGCCGACTCCGCGAGCTTCCGCGAGGCCGCCACGCGCGTCGTGGCGGTGCGCACCGAGGAGGTCTTCGAGCACACCGAGCACGTGCTCGACACGAGCGACATCGAGCGGGTGCACGACATGCGCGTGGCCACGCGGCGGCTGCGGGCCGCGCTCGAGATCTTCGCCATCTGCTTCCCCAAGGCACAGCACCGCAAGGTGCTCAAGGAGGTCAAGCGCCTGGCCGACGCCCTCGGCGAGCGGCGCGACCCCGACGTGGCGATCGAGGCCTTCGCGCGCGTGCGCGACACGCTCCCGGCGGGGGACCGCGACGGCATCAAGCACCTGATCGAGCATCTGCGAGTACGGCAGGCGGGCGCCAACGAGACGCTGGGCGAGGCGCTCGAGCGGGTGCAGCGCGAGGGCCTGCACGAGCGTCTGCTGGCGCTCACCGCGGAGGTGCAGCCGGCGTGAGGGCGCGCAAGGTCAAGGGGCTCGCCCCCGAGATGCCGCTCGACGAGGCGCTCCAGCGAATCGCTGAGACCCGCCTGAAGGAGGTGCGCTCGTTCGAGCATGCGGTGCACGATCCGGACGCGGTGGAGGATCTCCACGACATGCGCATCGCGGCCAAGCGCTTGCGCTACGTGCTCGAGATGAGCGAGCCGGTGCTGGGCGCCAAGGCCAGGCACGGCGCCAAGCAGGCCAAGAAGCTCCAGGAGCTGCTGGGCGAGATACACGACTGCGACGAGCATCTGCCGCTCGTGGAGCGCCACCTCGCGCGCCTGCGCGGCGAGGACGCGACCGCGGTGGCGGCCACGGCGGCGCGCACCGCCGCGGACCTCGAGCCGGCAGCCGCGCGCGAGGCCCCGCACCGCCGCCACTACGCCGGGCTCGAGGCCCTCGCCGCATATCTGCGCGCGCGCCGCGACGTGCTCTATCGCCGCTTCGTACGCGAGTGGGCACGGCTCGAGAAGGCGGACTTCGCGGCATCGCTGAACGGCGAGGTGACCTGACATGGAGCCCACGCAGGCCGCCGAGCGCGACGCCGAGATGCGTCCGTCGAAGGGCGGCCCCGACCTCGCCGACCCGTCGCTCTACGACAACCGCGAGCTCTCCTGGCTCGACTTCAACGATCGCGTGCTCCAGCTAGCCGAGGACGAGACCACCCGCCTCCTCGAGCGCGCCAAGTTCCTCGCGATCTACCAGTCGAACCTCGACGAGTACTTCATGGTCCGGGTCGCCGGCCTGCACGACCAGGTCGACGCGCGCATCGACACGCCGGGCAGCGACGGGCTCACTCCGACCGAGACGGTCGACCGGGTGGCCGAGCGCGTGGCCGAGCTGGGCGAGCGCCACTCCTGCCAGTGGACCGAGGCCGTGCTCCCGGAGCTGGCCGAGCACGGCATGCGCGTGATCACCTGCGAGGCGTGCGAGGACCACGAGCTGGAGGCGGTCGACCGCGTCTTCCGCGACCAGATCTTCCCCGCCCTCACCCCGCTCGGCGTGGGCCCGGGCCGGCCGTTCCCGTACATCTCGAACCTCTCGCTGAGCCTCGCGGTGTGGCTGCGCGACCCGGTCACGGAGGTGGAGACGTTCGCGCGCGTGAAGGTGCCGAAGGAGGTGCTGCCGCGCTTCGTCCCGATCGGGGACGGGGCCTACGTGCCGCTCGAGAACGCGATCGCCCGGCATCTGGACCAGCTCTTCCCGGGCATGGAGGTCGTGAGCCACGACGTGTTCCGCGTCACGCGCGACGCCGACTTCACCGTCTCCGACGAGGCCGACGACCTGCTCGAGGCGGTGGAGAACGAGCTGCGCCGCCGCCGCTTCGGCGAGGTGGTGAGGCTGGAGGTGGGCGCGACGATGGACGCGGAGCTGCGCGAGCGCCTGGTCGGGTGGCTTCAGGTGGAGGAGCGGCAGGTCTACGACGTCGAGGGGATGCTCGACCTCACCGACCTGTGGGAGCTCTACAAGGTGGAGGGGCACTCCGACCTCCGCGACCCGCCGCACTCGCCGGTCACGCCGCTCGCGTTCCAGTCCGAGGAGGGCGGGCGGGCCGACATCTTCGCGGCCATGCGCCAGGGCGACCTGCTCGTACACCAGCCCTACGAGTCGTTCTCGGCGAGCGTGGTCCGCTTCGTGGAGCAGGCCGTGGAGGACCCCGACGTGCTCGCGATCAAGCTGACGGTGTACCGGACCGACGACGAGTCGTCGCTCATCCCGGCCCTGATCCGGGCGGCGGAGCGCGGCAAGCAGGCGGTCTGCATGCTCGAGCTGAAGGCGCGCTTCGACGAGCGTCAGAACATCGGCTGGGCGCGCGCGCTGGAGGAGGCCGGGGCGCACGTGGTGCACGGCGTGCCGGGCCTGAAGACCCACGCCAAGGCGCTGCTGGTGGTGCGGCGCGAGGGCGACGGCGTGCGCAACTACGTGCACGTGGGCACGGGCAACTACAACGCCAAGACCGCGCGCATCTACGAGGACTTCGGCCTCTTCACCACCGATCGCGAGCTCACGGCCGACGTGGCGGACCTGTTCAACTCACTCACGGGATACGCGCGGCCACGCGAGTTCCGCAAGGCGCTCACCTCACCCCAGTACCTGCGCGACGGGATCATCGGCGAGATCGAGCGCACGATCGCCGCTCACCAGTCGGGCGAGGACGCCCGGATCGTGATGAAGATGAACGCGCTCGTGGACGCGCGCTGCATCCGCGCGCTCTACCGGGCGTCGCAGGCGGGCGTGACCGTGGACCTGAACGTGCGCGGGATCTGCCGCCTGCGGCCGGGCATCGAGGGCGTGAGCGAGAACATCCGCGTGGTCTCGATCGTCGGGCGCTTTCTCGAGCACTCGCGGGTCTACGGGTTCCAGCGCGGCGACGAGACCCGCTACCTGATCGGATCCGCCGACCTGATGCCGCGCAACCTGGACAGCCGCGTGGAGCTGGTGGTCCCGGTCGAGGCGCCCGACCTGAAGGCGGAGCTCGAGGACACGCTCGAGCGCTGCTTCGCCGACGACACCTTCGCCTGGGTGCTCGACTCCGACGGTGAGTGGCAGCGCCGCACCCGCGGCGAGCGCAGCGTGCACGCGGAGTTGGCCGAGCGCGCCCAGGAGCGGGCCGCCGGCACGCCCGAAGCCTGACCAAACGTCCACCTGGACGGATGTACGTGGCGCGAAACGAGCATCGCACCGATAGTGGCCGCAGGGATGCATCCGTCTGTGAGAGAGCGCCTGGGGTTCCAGGAGTCCACCTTTCCCTCCGCGGAGGGATGCGCGGAGCGCGGGGTGATGGCTCGCTCGCTGATGTACCTGTTCGCCGCGGGCGGTGCGATCACGGCGGTCTCGCTCTTCTTCTCGCCGTCGGGCGCCGAGGAGACGCGGATCGCGATCACCGCGGTCGTCGCGCTCGCCCTGGCCATCGGCCTCTTCTTCGCCTACGACCGCCTTCCGCTCTGGGGCTTCCAGGCCTTCCTGGTGGCGGGCACGGTGCTGATCGAGTGGGCGGTCTACTCCAGCAGCGAGACCACCAGCCCCTACGCGATGTTCTACTTCTGGATCGCGATCTACTCGTTCTACTTCCTGAGCCGCGGGCGCGCCCTGCTCCAGATGGGCTTCGTCGCGCTCGCCTACTCGGCCACGCTGATCGTGCGCGACGACCTGGCCACCACCCCGGTCATCAACTGGGCGATCGTCACCTCCACGCTCGTGGTCGCCGGCGCGCTCATCGGCGTGCAGCGCCACCACGTCGACCGCCTGATCGGGCGCCTCTCCGACGCCGCGCGGACCGACAGCCTCACCAGCCTGCTCAACCGGCGCGGCTTCGAGGAGCTGTTCGAGACCGAGCTCGAGCGAGCGCGGCGCAGCGACCGGCCGCTGTCGGTGATCGTCGGCGACCTGGACGGGTTCAAGGCGATCAACGATCGCTTCGGCCACGGCGCCGGCGACCGCGCGCTCGAGAAGCTGAGCCACATCATGCAGAGCGCCAAGCGGCGGATCGACACCGCGGCTCGCATCGGCGGCGAGGAGTTCGCCGTGATCGCACCCGACTCCGACCACCACGCCGCGTACATCCTGGCCGAGCGGATGCGCCGGCAGGTGCGCGAGACCTTCACGCAGGGGCCGTTCCCGGTCACCATCAGCCTCGGCGTCGCGACCTTCCCCAAGCACGGCGTGACGGCGGAGACGCTGATCACCGGTGCGGACGAGGCGCTGTACGCGGCGAAGAAGCTCGGCCGCGACCGCACGGTCGTCTACAACCCGGAGATCGCCGAGACCCTGATGCTCGGCAACGGCCACGCGACGCCCCGGTCGGAGCGCCACAGCTCGACGGTGCTGGCGCTGGCGGAGGTCATCGACATCCGCGACGCCGGAACGGCCGCGCATTCCGAGACGGTCGGCCGCTACGCCGGCGCCATCGCCCGCGAGCTCGGGCTGCCCTCGGAGGTGGTCGAGCGCGTCCGCTTCGGCGGGATCGTGCACGACGTCGGCAAGATCGGGATCTCCGACACCCTCCTGCGCAAGCCCGGCTGGCTGAGCGACGAGGACTGGACCGAGATGCGACGGCATCCCGAGATCGGCGCCCGCATCCTGCGCGGAGCGAACCTCGAGGACATCGGCGAGTGGGTGCTGGCGCACCAC
This sequence comes from Thermoleophilaceae bacterium, assembly GCA_034663685.1. Lineage (GTDB taxonomy): Bacteria > Actinomycetota > Thermoleophilia > Solirubrobacterales > Thermoleophilaceae > AC-37. Next base: position 1,575 of record JAXDJC010000178.1, on the reverse strand, counting down.
GAGCGACCCGACGGCGAGGGGTACCCCAACCGCCTGACCGGCGCCGAGATTCCGCTCGAGGCCCGCATCCTGGCTGTGGCCGATGCCTACGAGGCGATGACGAGCGACCGCGTGTACCGGCCGGCGCTGACCGCCGAGGCCGCCCGCGAGGAGCTGCGCGGGTGCGCCGGCTCGCAGTTCGACCCGCGGGTCGTGGGCGCGTTCCTCGAGCTGCTGGGGCGCTCCGACGCGTCGCGCGAGCTCCCGCTCGCGGGTTGAGTCCCCGGTCAGCGGTCGCTCAGCGCAGCCGGGCCCCGTCTCAGGAGGGGCCGAACGAGAAGTCTCCCCCCTCCGTCGGGTTGGGATTCTTGACGCTCGGTCCGGCCGTTAGATCGAGGTCGACCTTCCGCAACGTCGGGGCGACCCAGGGCCGCAGGTGCTGGTCCGTCGCATCGGGCGAGGTGTCCGCATGGGGTGAATTCTCGTGCGCGCTCACGGCGGGAACCGTACATCGGCTACGCGGACCGACTTGGTGTTCGACACCAACCCTCACCCGTAGACGCGAGCGAAGCAGCCCTTGATGAAGGCCTCCTCGCCGCGTGACCCGGAGCTCACCAGAAGCGCAATCGGCCCGTAGTAGGCGATCGTCCCCCGTGGGCCAACGCCCGCGACGGCGGCGGCGTGGGTCCGGAATCGGAACGCCTCGGCATACCGGCTGGGCGAAACCGTCACGAAGAGGGAGCCGCGGCCGCCGGGGCCGTCCTTGTCATCGCCTCTGACCTTGCCGACCAGGGCCGGGCGACGCTCCAAGCAAGAGTCGACGGCGTGCCAGGAGGCGGATACGCGCGCATGTCCCGATCCACAGCCAGCCACGGCGAGCGCCGCCGCCATTGCGATCACTCCCTGTCCGGTCATGCCACCGCGCACCTCTAATCGCGTCAAGCGAACGGTAGTCGACGGGGCCCCTGATGGGACGGTACTCGAACCAGATTCGGAGCAGAGATCGTGGCGCTCCACCGCGCGACGCGCCGCGGCTTTGACTAGCCGGCCTGCCCGGCCATCATCTCCGCCGCCCGCTTCTCCATCTCGTCGGGCGGCACGTCTTCGACGTGGGTCGCGACGTTCCAGCGGTGGCCGAACGGATCTTCGAACTGACCGCTGCGGTCGCCGTAGAACTGGTTCTCGACCGGGCGGAGGCTGTTGGCGCCCGCTGCCACCGCAGCGTCGAATACGGCGTCCGCGTCCTCCACGTACACGTGAATCGTCACCGGCGTACCGCCGATGGTCTTCGGGCTGCGGAAGTTCATCTCGGGAGACTCGTCCGCGAGCATGACGACCGCGTCGCCGATCTGGATCTCGGCGTGACCGAGCTTCCCGTCGGGGCCGGGCATCCGCATCCGCTCCCTGGCTCCCAGGACCTTCGTATAGAAGTCGATTGCATCAACGGCTCCGTCTACGCACAGGTATGGGGTGACCCGCGAATAGGCATCGGGAATCGGCTTCACGTCGGCCATGGTCCTCCTCGGCTCGTCGAACTCGGATTCAGCTCCCACCATACGCGAATGGGCGTGCACCGAGAATTCCAGCCCGGCCGAC
>JAXDJC010000174.1:0-27261 GCA_034663685.1 Thermoleophilaceae bacterium | reverse complement strand
GACCCTCCCGGGCGTCTTCCGTCCCCGCTCCGACAGCTGGATGCTCGCCTCGCACCTGCGCGCGCAGATGCCTCCTGGCGCCGCCGTGCTCGACGTCTGCACCGGCAGTGGGCTCCTCGCCGTCACGGCCGCCCGCCACGGCGCCGGCTCGGTCGCCGCGATCGACGTCTCGCGCCGCGCGGTGCTGACGGCGAGGATCAACGCCAGGCTGAACGGCGTGCGCGTGCGAGCGCTGCGCGGCGACCTCTTCGCTCCCGTCGCGGGCGAGCGGTTCGACGTCATCGTCTCCAACCCCCCGTATGTCCCGGCGCAGGACGACGAACTGCCGGCGCGCGGGCCGCAGCGCGCGTGGGATGCGGGGACCGACGGGCGCGCGCTCCTCGATCGCATCTGCGCCGCCGCGCCCGCGCACCTTCGGCCCGGCGGGTTCCTGCTGCTCGTCCACTCCTCGATCTGCGGCATCGAGCCGACAGTCGAGCGCCTGGAGCGCGCTGGGCTGTCCGTCGACGTGCTCGAGAAGCGCCGCGGGGCGCTCGGCCCACTGGTCACCGCGCGCGCGCCAGAGCTCGAGGCGCGCGGCATCCTGCGCGCGGGCGAGCGCGAGGAGGACATGCTCGTCGTGAAGGCCGCGGCCTGACCCCGCCGTGCCAGCGGCGGGCTCTTGACACGGTGGCGCTATGCTGTCCGTAAGAAATTGCACGTGCAACCATCTGGCGGCTCGCCGCGGCACGTGACGTCACCCCAGAACGGACGCGAACCGACATGGAACTTGGGATCTACACCTTCGCCGAGGTCACGCCCGACGCCGCAACCGGGCGCACGATCACCCCGGCGCAGCGCCTGCGCGACCTGATCGAGGAGATCGAGCTGGCCGACCAGGTCGGCCTGGACGTGTTCGGCGTCGGAGAGCACCATCGCCCCGACTTCGCGGTCTCCTCGCCCGCCGTGGTGCTCGCCGCAGCGGCCGCGCGCACCGAGGACATCCGGCTCTCCAGCGCCGTCACGGTGCTCAGCTCCGACGACCCGGTCCGCGTCTTCCAGGACTTCGCGACACTGGACCTGCTCTCCGGCGGGCGCGCCGAGATCATGGCCGGCCGCGGCTCTTTCATCGAGTCCTTCCCGCTCTTCGGCTACGACCTCCACGACTACGACGAGCTCTTCGCCGAGAAGCTCGAGCTGCTGCTGAAGCTGCGCGACTCCGAGCACATCAGCTGGGCGGGCCGACACCGCGCGTCACTTGACGGCCTCGGCGTCTACCCGCGCCCGGAGCGGCAGATCCCGCTGTGGGTCGCCGTCGGCGGCACCCCGGCGTCCGCCGTGCGCACCGGCGCGCTCGGCCTGCCGATGGCGCTGGCGATCATCGGCGGCCAGCCCGAGCGCTTCGCGCCGCTGGTGGACCTCTTCCGCGACACCGCGCAGGAGGCCGGCTACGAGGGCCTGCCCGTGAGCATCAACTCGCACACGTATGTGGCGGAGAGCTCACAGCAGGCGGCCGACGAGTTCTTCGGCCCCTACGCGGGGATGATGACCCGCATCGGCCGCGAGCGCGGCTGGACGCCGATGACGCGCCCGCAGTACGAGGCCCTACGTTCCCCGCGCGGCGCGCTGCTCGTGGGCAGCCCGGAGGAGGTGGCCGAGAAGGTGCTCTTCCAGCACAAGCTGTTCGGCCACGAGCGCTTCATGGCGCAGATCAGCGTGGGCAACCTTGCGCACGCGAGGGCGATGCGCGCGATCGAGCTGCTCGGCACCGAGGTGGCCCCGCGGGTGCGCGAGGAGGTCGCGCGCCGCAACGCGAGCCCGGCGCCGGCCTAGACCGCGGGCGGCGGAGGGGGCGGGGGAGGGGCCGGCGGCGTCCACTGCTGCGGTGGCGGCTGCTGCGGCGCGTACGGCTGCTGTGGCGCGTACGGCTGCTGTGGCGCGTACGGCTGCTGCTGCGGCACCGCGTACGCGTTCTGCGGCGCCCCTTCCAGGGTGGCCACGTTGCCACTCAGCACGTACTGCAACGCGGACTGGAGCACCCTCGACGCCTGCCCGTTGATCGTGACCTGCGTGCCGCCGGCCACCGGCTCGACGCCGATGCCGACCGTCTCCTCCTCCTTGGCGAGCAGCGCCACGAGCCCGATCGGGAACAGGAAGATCGCGACGACGATCGCCCAGACCGGGATCTTCTTGCGGTGCAGGGTCACGCCCTGCGGCCCGTGGCCGACCAGCTGGTACTTGTCAGCCCCGGAGATCGAGAGCAGCTGGCCCAGCACCTGCTCCGGCGACGCCTGCACCATTACGACCTGATGGATTGCGGGTTCGGGCAAGGGGCTCCTTTTCGCAGGTAGGCTGCCAGCCGATGCTGCGCACGATCAGCGGCCGTGAGGCCTCGATCTTCGCATGCTTCACGGATGCGGTGGTGGCGCCCGAGCCGGTCCTCCCGGCGGTCCGCCAGACCGACGCCGTCGCCTTCTTCGATCGCTGGCTCGGCCTGCTCCCGCGGCTCAACCGCACCGGGATGCGCGCCCTGCTGCTGGCGGCGGAGCTGGCCCCGCTCGCCACCCACGGCGCGCGCCTGCGCCGGCTGGAGCGCGGCCGCCGCAGCGACTGGATCCAGAGCGTGGAGCACTCGCGCAACTCGCAGGTGCGCCTGCTCATGAAGCTCATGCAGACCGCCGCGCAGCTCTCCTACTACGGGAACGACGCCGTGCTGCGCCGGCTGGGCTACGACGCTCAGGCCAACCTCGACCGCGGCCGCCGGCTGCGCGCCGCGGAGGGACGCCCGTGAGCGCCAACGGCCACCGCCCGACCCAGGGCGACCGGCTCTACACCGATGGGACCACCGCCTTCCGCCCGGCAGTGGAGCGGATCGAGGACGGCGGAGCGATCGCCGGCACCCGGACCGTGCGCGTGGACGCCTGCGTGATCGGAGCGGGCGCCGGCGGCGCGCCCGTGGCGAAGGAGCTGGCCGAGGGCGGCATGATCGTGGCCATGCTCGAGGAGGGCCCGCGGCACACCACCGACGACTTCAACGCGCGCCCGCGCGACATGCTCGTGGAGCTCTACCGCGACGCCGGCCAGACGGCCACGCTCGGGAACACACCGATCCTGCTGCCGCTCGGCAGGTCCGTGGGCGGCACCACGCTCATCAACTCGGGCACGTGCTTCCGCACCCCGCCACCGGTGCTGGAGATGTGGGGCGAGCGCTTCGGCCTCGACGGCCTGGGGGCCGCCGAGCTGGACGCGTACTTCCGCCGCGTGGAGCGGATCCAGAACGTGATCCAGGTCCCGGCCGCGTACGCCGGGCGCAACGCGCACGTGGTCAAGCGCGGCGCCGAGTCGCTCGGCTGGTCCGGCGACTTCGTGTACCGCAACGTGCGCGGCTGCGTGGGCTCGGGCATCTGCACGTTCGGATGTCCGACCTCTGCCAAGCAGCACGTGGGGCTCACGTACGTGCCGCTGGCGTGGGACGCCGGCGCCACCACCTACACCGGCTGCCGCGCAACGCGGCTCGAGGTCGCCGGCGGGCGGGTGCGCGCCGTGGAGGCCTCCACCACGGGCGGGGGCACGCTGCGCGTGGAGTGCGACACGGCGATCGTGGCGGCGGGCGCCATCGCCACGCCGCTGTTCCTGCGCCGCCAGGGCCTGGGGCTCGACTCCGGCGAGCTCGGCCGCAACCTCTCGATCCATCCGGCCACCGCGGTCCGCGCTCTGATGGACGAGGAGGTGGACATGTCGACCGGCGTGCCGCAGTCGTACTTCATCGACGAGTTCGCCGACGACGGGATCATGTTCGAGGGCGCCGCCGGGCCGCCCGACTACGCCGCGATGTCGTTCCCCTACAGCGGCGAGCGCCACCGCGACCTGATGCTCGACTACCAGCGCATGTCGCAGTTCGGGATGATGGTCTCCGACACCTCGCGCGGGCACGTGCGCGAGCGCGCCGGCCGGGTCGAGATCCACTACGACCTGAACCGCGAGGACACCGCCACGTTCAAGCGCTCGATCGAGCTCCTCTGCGAGCTCTACTTCGCCGCCGGAGCGCGCACCGTGTACCCGCCGGTCGACGCGCTCGGCGAGCTGCGCCACGAGGGCGAGCTTGCGCGCGTGCGCGACTTCGATCTGCGCCCCGGCGACCTGACGCTGATGGCCTTCCACCCGCTGGGCACCGCCCGCGCCGACGCGCGGCCCGCGCACGGCGTGCTCGACGGCGACCTCAGGCTGCACGGGGTCGAGGGCGTGTACGTGGCCGACGGCAGCGCGGTGCCCAGCTCGATCGGCGTGAACCCGCAGATCACGATCATGGCCCTGGCCACCCGGCTGGCCTACCACCTGCTCGGTGCGCCCCCGCCGGCCGGCGAGCCGGAGCCGGAGTCGATCGCCCGGCCGCGGATCACGCGGCCGCACGCCCTCACCGCCTGAGGTCGAGGCGGGCGCTCAGCCCGAGCAGGTCACGGAGCCGTCGCGCACGCTCTCGTCCGAGGCCGAGTAGCGCAGCCGCACCTGGTAGGGCCAGGAGCCGGCGCAGGTCTTGGGGTTGCGGATCAGGTCGTGCACGACCTTGACCTTGTACGGCACCTTCTTCTTCTTGCCGCTCTTGGTCTTCACGGTCTTGTACTTGGTCACCTTCTCGGTGTGCGAGGCGCCCACGTCGGCCTGGATGCGATCGATCCGCACGGTGTAGCCCTGCGGGGCCGCCGCGTTGGCGGCGGCCAGGTCCTCGAAGCGCACCTCGATGCCGAACGTGCCGGAGGTCTTGACGATCCGGCCGCTCGTGTTGCCCTGCGCGCCCGTGCTGCGCTCCTTGATGTGGAGCACCACGCCGGCCACGTCGCCCGCCTTGAGCGGCGGGGTCAGGAACATCTCGATGTCCGCGGTGACCGGCTGCGAGACCACGCCGTTCGACACCGTCGCGTCCGCGGTGCCGGACCCGATCTTGCTGTTGCCCGGGCAGTTGTTGGCCTTGGCCTGGTCCGCCGAGCAGGTCTCGGTCCGCGCGTGCGGGTCGAACTTGAACCCGTTCGCGGCCGCGAGGATCGCGGACTCGGGCGCGCGCCCGCCGGCCTTCGGGTCGTCGGAGGTGCGGATGTCGATGATCAGGTGCGACGCCTTGCCGGCGGCCGCGGGGTTCACGGTGATCGGCTCGCCGGGAACCTGGGCCGCGGCCGGCGCGGCGAGCAGCGCGGCTATGGCAAGGGCGGAGGCTGTGAGGGGTCGGCGCATCGCGAGGTTGTAGCAGTACCCGCCGGCGGTTTGGGGATATCCGGCGCCGGGACGGTATTGCGCCGCCGGCCGGGCGAGGCTCAATCCCCCGGCCGGCGGTCGCGTTCCCCCCCTTCGAGGGGTTAGGGGGAGAAGCCTCTAGCCGCGTCGACCCAGCGGCGGCGGCGCAGCGCCCAGCGCCGCGAGATCGAGCCGCGCGTGAGCTCCTCGGCTGCGTCCAGGTACCTGAGCGCGTGCTCGTAGTCGCCCCAGTCCGCGTCGAGCTCGGCGAGGCTGAGCGCCACGTCGACCATGGCGCGGCGCTCGTAATCGCGGCGCCGCTCTTCTGTGGGGGCTTTTAGCTCGGGCACTGACCGGAGGGGGTGTGGTCGTCCGAGGGGACGGTTTCGCTCGGTGGGCGGCCGAGTCTCCTCAGGCCCGTCCGGTTCACAAGCACGTTGCAGCATCGATGTGGCCTTCGGGCCGCGAACCGGCGCAGCGGGCGCAGGATTCCGCCCTCCGCTACGTTCGTCGGGATGGACCTCGACACCACGATCCGCACGCGCCGCACCCACAAGGCCTACGGGTCTGAGCCGGTCGCACGCGAGGTGCTGGACGAGCTGTTCGAGCTCGCACGCTGGGCACCGAACCACAACCTCACCAACCCCTGGCGCTTCCGCGTCCTCGGGGCCGAGGCGCTGGCGGCCCTGAAGCACGCCGTCACGAGCGTCGAGGCGGCCGAGAAGCTCGACCGCGCGCCCACCCTGATCGCGGCCTCCACGCTTCAGTGCGGCGATCCGGTGCAGGACGAGGAGGACCATGCCGCGGCTGCGTGCGCCGTGTACGCGCTGCTGCTCGGCGCCCACGACCGCGGCCTGGCCGGCTACTGGCGCACTCCGGCCGTGCTGCGCACTCCGGAGGGCCGCGCCGCGGTGGGCATCCCCGACGGCGAGCGCGTGCTCGGGCTGATCCACCTTGGCACGCCGCGCCAGCCGCGCGAGGCCCCGGAGCGGGCGCCGGTCGAGAAGTACGTAACGTACCTGCCGTGATCCCGCGCGCGGACGCACTCGCCTCGTTCGAGTCCGACCGCTTCGACATGGTGGTGATCGGCGGCGGCATCACCGGTGCGGGCGTTGCGCTGGACGCGGCCTCGCGCGGGTACAGCGTGGCCCTGGTCGAGCGCGAGGACTACGCGTCCGGCACCTCGAGCCGGTCGTCCAAGCTGATCCACGGCGGCCTCCGCTATCTGCAGAACTTCGACCTCGGGCTGGTGCGCGAGGCGCTGCTCGAGCGGGCGATCATGGTCAACCTGGCGCCCCACCTGGTGCACCCGCTCGCGCTCCTGATCCCGTACTTCGAGGGCAAGACGCCGGAGCGGGTGATGGGAGCGGGCCTGAGCGCCTACGACGTGATGGCCACCGACCGCGTGCGGCTGCCCACCCTGCGCCGCCGCGACGACGGGCCCTCGCTCGAGGAGTGGAGCCCGGAGCGCCACCGGGTCGTGGACGCCGAGGAGGTGCTGGAGCTGCTCCCGGCGCTGGCCGCCCGCGAGCCCACCGCCGCCTACCTCTTCTACGACTGCCAGACCGACGACGTGCGCCTCGTGCTCACCGTGCTCGGGGAGGCCGAGCGCTACGGGGCCGTGATGGCCAACCGCTGCCGCGTGCTCGAGCTGATCGAGGAGAACGGGCGGGCCGGCGGCGTGCGCTGCCGCGACGAGGCAAGCGCGAACGAGTTCGACATCCGCGCCGACAACGTGATCAACGCGACCGGCGTGTGGGCGGACACCATCCGCCACGACGAGGTGCTGGACGCCGCGGAGGTCCCGCGCATCCGGCCCAGCCGCGGCACGCACGTGACGCTCGCCTACGACAGCCTCCCCATCAAGTCCGGTGCGATCGTGCCGGCGGGCGGCGGCCGCTCGATCTTCGCCCTGCCCTGGCTCGGCCGCACCCTGGTCGGCACCACCGACAACGACTACGAGGGCGACCTCGACCACATACCCGCCGACGACGGCGACATCGAGTACCTCCTGGGCGCGTGCAACGAGTTCTTCGAGCTCTCGCTCGACCGGACCGACCTCACCGGGGCCTACGCCGGCGTGCGCCCGCTGATCTCCACGGGCGACTCGAAGAAGTCGGTGGACATCTCGCGCCGCGCCGAGCTGTTCGAGACCCGTTCCGGGCTGGTCACGATCACCGGCGGCAAGCTCACCACGTGGCGCCGGATGGCCAAGCTGGCCGTGGATCGCGTGGTGGAGCGCGAGGGCCGCGAGGCCCCGTGCCGCACGCAGGAGATCCCGCTGGGCGAGCCGGCCGGGGACCTGCCGCACGTGGAGGGCGTGGACGAGGAGTCGCTGGAGCTGCTGGCCGGCCGCTACGGCCACGCCGCGAACGACGTGCTGGCGATGGCTGAGGAACGGCCCGAGCTGGCCCGGCGGATCGTGCCGGACCTGCCCGACCTGCTGGTGGAGGCCCCATTCGCCGCGCGCAACGAGCAGGCCGCCACGGTGGCGGACGCGCTCCTTCGCCGCACGCGCCTCGGCATCCTCGCGGCCCCCGCCCTAACCGCGCCCGGCAGCCCGGAGGCGCGGGCGGTGGCCGAGGCGCTGGGCGCGGAGCTGGGCTGGCAGGCCGCGCAGGTGGACGGCGAGCTCGAGGCATGGCTCGAGGTCGCACGGGCGGAGCGCTTGAACGCGACCGCCGAGCCCGCCGCCGCCCCGTGAGCACCCCGGTCCTCATGGGGATCGTGAACGCGAGCCCGGAGTCGTTCTCCGACGGTGCGAGCGTGGGGAGCCTCGACGAGCAGGTGCGCCGCGCGCTGGCGCTGCGCGACGCGGGCGCGGCGATCGTGGACGTGGGCGGCGAGTCCGGCGTGACCGACCGCCCGCCGGTGAGCGAGGGCGAGGAGACCGATCGCGTGGTTCCCCTGATCGACCGGCTCGCGGGGGAGGGGATCGAGGTGTCCGTGGACACGTGGAAGCCGGCCGTGGCGCGCGCCGCGCTGGCCGCGGGGGCGACCATGGTCAACGACGTGAGCGGCCTGCGCGACCCGGCGCTTGCCGAGGCCTGCGCCGAGTCCGGCGCCGCGCTCGTGATCACGCACACCGCGGCGCCGCCGAAGGAGAAGAGGTTCCCGGGCTACGCGGACGTGGGGGAGGAGGTGGTCGCGTTCCTCCGGGAGCGGATCGAACTGGCCCGCTCGCACGGCGTGGAGCGGATCGTGCTCGACCCGGGCCCCGACCTCGCCAAGACCCCCGCGGAGACCGTGGCCGCGCTCCGGGCGCTGCCGGCGGTCGTTGCCCTGGGCCACCCGGTGCTTCTGGCGGTCTCGCGCAAGGACTTCGTGGGGGCGATCACCGGGCGGGCGCCCCGCGACCGGCTGGCCGGCACGCTGGCGGCGATCGGCGCCGGGCTGGACGCCGGCGCCTCGATCCTGCGCGTGCACGACGTGGCCGCCACGGCGGACTACCTGGCCGTGCGGGCCGCGCTGCGCGGCGAGCGCGGTGTCGAGGCGGACGTGCGGCTCGATCCCGGTCTGCGCCGGGCCTGATCCGGGCCTGCGCCGGGCCGTGTGGCATCCTCTCCGCGCAATGACCCGACCGCAAGACCAGAAGGGGCCCTGAACTTTGGCGATCCTCGACCGCGCCGAGCTGGAGCGAAGCCCGCTCGCCGACCTGCACATGATCGCCTCGGAGCTGGGCATCGAGGGCTATCGAGCCCTCCGTCGTGACGACCTGATCGACGCGCTGCTCAAGCAGGGCGGCGGCGAGTCCACGCCGAAGAGCTCGTCCTCCAACGGCAGCGACGACGGCGGCGAGAAGCCGGCCGGGCGCACGCGCAGCCGCGGCGGCCGCGGCGGCCGCGGGCGCAGCCGCTCCGGTACCGCCGCAAAGGACGAGGGGAAGGACGACTCCGAGGATGCGCCGCCGCGGCGTGGCCGCGCCAAGAAGTCCGGCGCCGACGATGCCGACGCCGCGGCCGAGGGCGCCCGCGCCGAGGAGGCCGACGGCGACGCGCCCGAGGACGACGGCGACGACGAGGAGTCGCGCGGCGAGACCCGCACCGGCGTTCTCGACGTGCTCCCCAACGGGAGCGGCTTCATGCGGCCCGACCCGTTCGCGCACTCGCGCGAGGACGTGTACGTCTCCCCGGCCCAGATCCGCCGCTGCGAGCTGCGCGCCGGCGACGAGATCGCCGGCCCGGTGCGCTCGCCGCGCCGTTCGGAGCGCTACCCGTCGCTCGTGCGGGTCGAGTCGATCAACGGCGGCTCGGCCGACCCGGCGCCCGACCGGCGCCGCTTCGAGGACGGCACGCCGGTGTTCGCGAGCGAGAAGCTGCCCGCGCCCAAGGAGCTGGCCTCGGCGCCGTTCGGCCGCGGCTCGCGCGTGGCGGTCGGCGGCCCGCCCGGCTCGGGCATCACCACCCTGCTGCGCACCGTTGCGCTCGAGCTGGCCAAGCAGGACGACATCGACCTGACCGTGGTGCTCGCGGGCGTCCGTCCCGAGGAGGTCACGGAGTGGCGGCGCGAGGAGTCGCTGCGCGTGGTCGGCGGAGCCTTCGACCGCCCGGTCGACGAGCAGTCCCAGGCCGCCGAGATCGCCGTGGAGCGCGCCAAGCGGCGCGTGGAGTCCGGCGGCCACGCCGCGATCGTGCTCGACTCGCTCGACGCGCTCCCCCCGGCTGTGGCCCGCCGCCTGTTCGGCGCCGCGCGCTGCCTGGAGGAGGGCGGCACGCTGACCGTGATCGCCTCGACCGGCCTGGCCGGCGAGCCGCAGCGGCTGGCCACGACTCAGATCGTGCTCGAGGGCGACGGCGGCGGCAAGCTCAAGCTGGCGCCCAGCTCGGGCACGCTGCAGGCCGACCGCCTGAAGTAGCTAGCGGCGGTTGTACGCCACGCCCGACCACGACGGCTCGGGCGAGAGCTCGATCACCTCGTAGTCGCGGTCCGGCTGGGCGTAGCCGAACGAGTGGGTGCGGTCGTCGAAGACGATCTCGAGCTCGCCCTCCTTCACCCGCTGGTCGAGCCACGCGCCGCGGAAGACGAGCCGCCGCAGCCAGTGGACCAGCGATCGCTCTGAGGGCCCGGCAAGATCCCCCCAGCGCTCGTTGATGTGCTCGCCCAGCGCGGAGGTCGGCTCGCTCACCTCGCCGTTCACGGCCAGGTTCACGAGGTCCTCGCGCTCGCCGTCGTCGAGCGGCCCGTCCACGAAGGCGAGCTTGACCGCCGCCTGCTCCACGCGTTCGGTGAAGTCGCGCTCGTTGAAGGTGAAGCGCAGCTCCCCGTACTCGAGGACGTAGTCGGAGCCCGACTCGTAGTTTCCGCGTCGCGTCGTATCCATGGAAGGTTCCACCGCGACGGGCCCCCGCTGCGGCGTCGGCATCGTAACCCCGATTCCTCCCCGGAAAGGCAGGCTGCAACCCAGATTGCACGATGTCCACCCGTTCGGGGTCGCGTTGGCGCGAAGGACCTACGCGGAACGGCTCAGGCGGGCTGCCGGCTACGCGCTGGTCTTCGCGCGACGGCGCTTGTGCCTGCGGATGCCGGCGTCCTCGGGGAGGCCGGCGGTCTGCGAGGGGCCCTCGAAGAGCATCATCGCGGCCGTGGAGCGCCAGTGCTCGGTCGACGGGTCCTTGTCGATCCGCGCCTTCGACTCCTCGGCGATCCGGTAGATCCGGTCCATCGTCTTGTCGAGCTCCTTGGCGACGGCCTGCCAGCCCTTGTCGTCGAGCTCGATCGGGATGCGGCTCATGTGAGCGTTGTCGCGGTCGAACCCGCCGGCGGACACCGCGTCCGCCACGTGAGCCCCGAGCTGCTGGACCCAGCCCGACACGAGGTTCTTCTTGACGACCTCGGGGATCTGGCCCCAGGCCTCGTCCGTGATCTTGGGACGGAGCTTGGCCGTGTAGTGATGCTCGACGGCGCCGCGCCTGGGCGTGGTCCTAACGAGCTTGATCAGCCCGAGGCCCGCCAGCTGGCGGACGTGGTAGCTCACGTGGGTGAGCGGGGCGTTCAGCTCGCCGGCGATCTCGCTCGGACTCGCCACGCGGTCGTCGAGAAGGCCGAGGATGTGAATGCGCAGCGGGTGGGCGTAGGCCTTGGCGATGCGCGGATCGGTGATGTCAACTGGAACGGTCAAATGGTTTCCTCCACTGGGAGACTGTACCGCCTGGGGCGGCTTTACGGGCCGAACGTTGTGGCATTCCACAACGTCTGGAGGACCGAAAGTGCGGATTGGGCGCGTCGTCGCTCGCGGAGCGGCGCGTAGGCGCTGGATCCGTCGCTACGCGGCCAGATCGCCGGCCACTCCACGCAGGCGCGCGCGCGCGCGATGGAGCCTGACCTTGACGGTTCCCTCCGGAACGCCGAGCCGGGCGGCGACCTGCCCCTGGGTGAGGTCCTCGACGTAGCGCAGCCGGATCAGGGTCCGGTCCTCGGGCCGCAGGACGCTGAGGGCCTGCTCGGTCGCAACCGACTCGAGCATCCGCTCGAGTCCGTTGTCGGTTCCCACAATGCGCTCAGGGCTCTCCTCCGGTACCTCGCACGCCTGCCGGCGCGAGCGGCGGGCGGCCAGCCGCAGGGCCTCGTTGCGCGTGATCTGCACGAGCCACGGGAGGGGCATGCTCGGGGTCCGGCAGGCCGCCTGGTTGCGCCACGCCCGCATGAACGCCTCCTGGACCGCCTCCTCGGCGTCGTCGCTGTCGCGAAGGATGCGTCGAGCCTCCCGGAGGCAGCGCCTCCGCGCCGTGTCCCATTCCCACCGCGGGGCTTCTGTTCGCACGTCACAACCCTTGGAAAGACGCCCAGCCACTTGAGGAAGATAATCCGGTGAAACGATCCTGACCTAACCACGGGTCTTTGTCGGTATGGCCGCACCGGCACAGGCACCCCCGCGAGGCGCCCTCGGGACGTACGAAACGTTCGCGCCGTTCTACGACGCGTTCACGCGCGACTACCCCTACGACGAGTGGCTCGGCGACCTCGAGGGGTGGGCTCGCGAGTCCGGTCTGGCGGGCCGGCGGCTGCTCGACGTGGCCTGCGGCACCGGCAACAGCTTCATGCCGATGCTCGACCGCGGCTACGAGGTCGTGGCCTGCGACCTCTCCCCGAGCATGGCCGCACGCGCCCGCGCCAAGGCTGCCGGCAGGGCCCACGTGACGGTGGCGGACATGCGGCACCTGCCCTGGCGCGACCGGTTCGACCTCATCACTTGCGTCGACGACTCCATGAACTACCTGCTCTCGACAGGCGATCTGGTCGCTGCCCTCCGAAGCATGGCCAAGGCCCTAGCCCCGGGGGGCCTCGCCGTGTTCGATACGAACTCGCTGGCTGCCTACAGGACCGGCTTCGCCACCGAGCTCTCCCTCGAAGCCGACGGTACCCGGTTTCGCTGGCGGGGGGAAGGGGACGGCCGAATGGAGCCCGGCGGCGTGGCGGCCGCGGCGATCGAGCTGCTCGTCCCCGGCGCCGAGCCGCTGCCGATCGGACGCCACGTGCAGCGCCACCACCCGGTGGCGACCGTGCGCGCCGCGTGCGAGGAGGCGGGACTCGAGCTACTCGGCGTGCGCGGGGCCGCGCCCGACGGCGGGCTCGACGCACGCCCGGACGAGCTGGGGCACCAGAAGATCGCCTTCCTGACTTCACGACACCAACCAAGGGGGGAGGGGGTGACAACGTGGTCTGGCACCTCCGCTAATCACCGCAGTTAAGTAGCGAATTTGCTCGCGCGCGGCGGCGGCTCCGGTACATGGGATGCCGCCGCCGGGCGAGCTTTCGAGCCTGGTCAGTGCGCGGAGGCGCGGCGCGCGACCGCCGTGGCCGCCCCGACGCGCGCCGGAGCCGTCTCCGGCCCGCTCGCGAGCCGCGCACCGGCGGCGGCAAGCACCACCGTGCCGGCGAGCATCAGCAGCCGGTAGTCGACCAGGCCGACGCCGAGGACGGCGGCCGCCAGAGCGCCGAGGTAGGGCAGTCCCGCGGCGGCCTCCGCCGCGCCGAACACCCGGCCCTGGAGCTCGCTGGCCGTGGCGCGCTGGAGAAGGGTCGTGTAGCCGATCATGAACGTGGAGAACCCACCGCCCGCGATCGCCGCCCCGATGAGGACCGGGGTCACGTCGGGCACCGCCATCAGCGCCACGCCGAGGCTCATGGTGCCGAGGCCGACGCCCGCGAGGCGCGGCTCGCCGAGCCGGCGCAGGCCACGCGGCGAGAGCACCCCTCCCACGATCGAGCCGAGGCCCTCGAAGGCGAACACCACGCCGAGGAACGCCGCCGGGCGGTGCAGGCCGTGGTCCACCAGGGCGAGGCCGGCCACCTGCATGATCCCGAGCACGGCCACGGCGGCGCACAGCGAGCCGATCAGCCGCCGCAGCATGGGGGTGGCGAGGATGTGGCGGAGCCCCGCGCCGAGCTGGCGGCCGAGTGGCCGGTCCGGAACTGCGCCGCGGGCGAGGTCGGGCGCGCGCAGGATCGCGAGCAGCGTGGCGGAGGCGAGGAACGTGCCGGCGTCGAGCAGCGCCACGGCGGCGCCGCCGAAGGCCGCGAACAGGCCGGCGCCCACCGCCGGGCCGCAGATCCGCAGCCCCTGGCGCAGGATCTCGAGGACGGCGTTAGCCGGGCCGAGCTGCTCGTCGTCGAGCATCGACTCGAGCAGCGCCGTGCGGGCGGCGAAGAAGACCTGTTGCGAGAGGCCGTACGCGCCGCCGACGGCGAACAGGATCCACACGTCGCCGCGGTCGTGCACGAGCAGGAGCGGGAGCAGCGCAAGGGCCGTGGCGATGTCGTTGGCGATCAGGATCTTGCGCCGCGGGAAACGGTCCACCATGAGGCCGACCACGGGCGCGAGCAGCATCGGGCCGAGCAGCGCGAGGAACACGGAGCCGGCGAGCGCGGTGGAGCCGGTGAGCGTCTTCGCCCAGATCCCGAGCACGAGCACGAGCGCGAGGTCGCCGAACATCGTGAGCGACTGACCGGCAAGCAGAAGCCGGAATCCGCGGTGTTCGAGGAGGCTGCGGCGCATTGCTCAAGAAAGGTTTAGCAGTTACGGGCGCTGCATGCGAACAGGAGCGGCCATTCGGGGGTCGGACCTACCCACGTGGCGGGGGGGCGAAAAGCTTCACGGGGCCCCTTACCTACGTATGGCATCCACTCAGGGATCTGTCCTCGTGGTGGAGGACGACGAGGCGACGCGGGCGTTCCTATGCGACCAGCTCGCGGCCGATGGCTACCGCGTCGCCGGGGCCGGCGGAGTGGCCGAGGCGCTGCGGGCGCTCGAGGTCCGCCGGCCCGATGTCGTCCTGCTCGACCTGATCCTCTCCGACGGGCACGGGCTCGCCGTGCTCGACCGGGTGCGCGCGGCCGACGGCGGCGCCTCGCGGATCGACCCCGACACGCCGGTCGTGGTTCTGAGCGGGCGGGCGGGGGAGGCCGACCGCATCCGCGGACTCACGCGCGGGGCCGACGACTACGTCTGCAAGCCCTTCTCCTACGCGGAGCTGGCGGCCCGGCTGGGCTCGGTCCTGCGCCGCAGCGCGGGGAGGCGGATGCGCGGCCTTCTGCGGGTGGGCGAGCTGACGGTGGACCCGGCCACCCGCTCGGTGCGCCTCGAGGGCGAGTCGATCCAGCTGTCCGCGAAGGAGTTCGGGCTGCTCTACGCGCTGGCATCCGACCCCACTCGGGTGCACCCGAAGGGCGAGCTGCTGCGCGACGTCTGGGGCTACCTCGCCTCCGGGAGCACGCGCACGATCGACACGCACGCGTGCCGGCTGCGCCGCAAGCTCTCGGGGAGCGGGCGGGACTTCGTGGTGAACGTACGCGGCGTGGGCTATCGCCTGACGGAGGCGGCGTGAGCGCGCTCGCCGCCGCCGGGTGGGCCGTGGCCGGAGCCGCGGCGTCGCGCTGGGCACTGCCGGACCGCCGGGCGTCGGCCGCTCACGCGCGGCTGGAGGCCGCCGGCGACGCCGAGCACGAGCTGCGCGGGGCGCTCACGGCCTTCGGGCTGGCGCTCGACCGGCTCGGCCGCGACCCATTGGGGCGCCGCATCGGCCGCGCGCTCGCGAGCGAGCTCGACCGCGCCCGGGCCGCGCTGGACGAGCTCGCGGCGGCGCGCGAGGGAGCGAGCCACCCGCCGCTCCGCGAGCCGCTCGCGCTCGACCGGCTCGCGCGCTCGGCTGCTGCGGCCTGGCAGCCGGCCGCACGCGCGGCGGGGCGGCGCGTGCTGGTGGACTGGCGGGCTGGGCCCGTGTGCGTCCGGGCCGACCGCGGCCGGCTCGCCCGGGCGCTCGGCAACCTCCTGTCGAACGCGGTGGAGCATGGGAGCGGTCCGGTCCGGGTGGAGGCCACGCGCCGCGGCCGCCGCGTGCGGCTCGAGGTGGTGAACGGGCTGCGCGGGGAGGACCCGGCGGGCAGCGCGCCCGGCCGCGGCCGCGGGCTGCGCATCGCCGCCCGGGCGGTCGAGGACTGCGGCGGCACACTCAGCTTCTCGCGCGGCGGCGGGCGCGCCGCGGCGGCGCTCGAGCTCCCGCTGGGATCGTGACCCGCTCGGCCCGCCGCCGGCGCGGCGCCGTGCTGCTGGCGCTCGCCGTGGCGGCGGGCGGGCTCGCCTCCTCGCGGGTCGAGCGGCGCGAGCGCGGCCTCGACGCGCGAGTGGGCCCGCCGGTGGCCGTGGTGGTGGCCGCGGCGGACCTGCGCCAGGGGCAGCGCATCGACCAGAGGCAGGCGGCTCGCGCGCTGACGGTGCGCCGCGTGCCGGCCCGCTACGCGCCGCCCGACGCGCTCGGCGCCCCCGAGGAGGCGGTCGGGGCCACCGTGGCAGCACCCGTGGCGGCCGGTGGATACGTGACCGCCGGCTCGCTCGCCGCGCCCGGCGACGGCACTCGCGACGGCCCGGGCGCCGCCATGGCGCCGGGCCAGCGTGCCGTGGAGGTGGCCGTGGCCGGCGGCGAGGGGCTGGCCGGCAGCGGCCCGGGCACGCGCGTGGACGTGATCGTGACGAGCGAGCGCGGCTCGGGCAGCGGCCGCACCTACCTGGCGATCGAGGCCGTCGAGCTGCTGGCCACGCGGCCCGGCGACGCCGCCGCGGCCTCCGGTCAGGGCCGCGGCGCAGGCGGCGCCACGACCCTCGCCACGCTGCGCGTGACCCTGCGCCAGGCGGTCTTCCTGGCGGCCGCCCAGAGCTTCGCGCGCGAGATCAGGCTGCTGCCGCGGGCGCCCGGCGAGCGCGGCCGGGCCGGCGCGCTGGTGGTCGACAGCGGCTCGCTCTGAGCAACCGCGCGCCGCCGCGCTCGCGCGCGCACGCGGGAAGCCCTGCGACACGGTGACGGATGCGGGCCGCAGGGCCCGTCCCAGCCCGGTTAAGGGCCGGAGAGCCACTGCCGACAAAGACCGAACAGTCGTCCATGGCAGCCCCTCCGAACCCCCATCACGCCGACTTCGCTCCGCTCGAGGTCGATCGCTTCGAACACGTGCCCAGTGGGCGCGAGCTTGCGCTACTCCGAATTGAGGGTCGCTACCGCTCGCGGCTCGCCCGCCCGCTGCTCGAAGCGGCCCTGCTCATCGACGACGGCCTGGCGATCCACCGCCACGACCCGCTTCCCGCCTCCTTCGACCTGCGTCCGGGCATCGAGGACGACGACTGGCTCTGGCGCTCTGCGTTCGCCATCTCCGTCGCCGCGCTCGAGGACGAGGAGACGAGCTTCTCCGTTCAGGTGGCGCCCAACCTCGTGCTGGAGATCGGCCGTCCCGCCACCTGGGAGGCCGAGCGCCGGCGCCGCCGCTCGCGCCAGCCGGCCGTCGTGGGCCGCCGCGCCGCGGCCGCCTCGATCCTGCTCGCGCTGTCCATCACGCCGCTGAACATCAGCAGCCTCGCCGACGCCGCGGGCCTCAGGCTGAAGAAGGCCGACGGGACCATGGAGGCGATCGTGGACCAGGCGCCGCCGCTCGACCACCCGCCCTACGCCGACCTCTGTGCCCAGTCAGGCGGCAGCGACTGCGGCGAGGTCGCCCGCGCGGCGAGCCAGCCCGCGGAGGCAGCGACCCCGCCCGCCCCGGAGGTCGTACCCGCCGCCACGCAGGAGCAGGGCCAGCAGCCCGCCGGCAGCAAGGGCGACAGCTCGCCCAGCGGGAGCGTGAGCGACGCCGCGCCGTCCGTCGGACACGGCCACAGCCAGAACGCGAGCTCGGGCGCCGAGGCCAAGCCGAGCAAGCGGAAGGGCGGCAAGCACTCCTCGGGCCGCTCGGGCGGCCGCCGCGCCGGCGGCAGCGCCCACAACAACACCGGCCACGTGAACACGCCGCGCCCGGCCCTGCACCACACCGACGGCAGCCCCACCCGCTCCAACCCCGGCTTCTTCGATGCGCTCCCCGGCCCGGGGGCGGCCAAGGGCGTGCCCAACTTCGTGATCCGCAAGTTCCGTGTGCCGGTCTTCCTGCTCCCGATCTACCAGGCCGCGGGCACGCAGTACGGCATCCGCTGGGAGGTCCTGGCCGCGATCAACGAGATCGAGACGGACTACGGCCGCAACCTGAACGTCTCCTCGGCCGGCGCCCTCGGCTGGATGCAGTTCATGCCCGCCACGTGGCGCATGTACGGCGTCGACGCGAACAAGGACGGCACCAAGGATCCGTTCAACCCGGTCGACGCGATCTTCGCCGCCGCCAGGTACCTGAACGCGAGCGGCGGCGACAAGAACGTCCGCAAGGCGATCTTCTCCTACAACCACGCCGGCTGGTACGTGGACTCGGTCATGCTCCGCGCCAAGCTGCTGGCCGGCGTCCCGACCGACGTGGTCGGCTCGCTCACGGGCCTGACCGAGGGCCGCTTCCCGGTGGGCGCCCGCGCCCGCTACGCGGACGGCATCAACACCCAGAACGCCACTCGCGCGCTCAAGCCGGGCCGCCACACCAACAACGTGGTCAACGACAACCCGGCGCGCAACGGCCTCGCCATCTTCTCCGACCGCGGCGCCCCCGCGCTGGCCGTGAACGACGGGCGCATCGAGCGCATCGGCCACAACCGCCGGTACGGCAGCTACGTGGTGCTCCGCGACGTGTACGGCAACCAGTACACCTACGCCGGGCTCGGCAGCGTGGCCAAGGTCTACGCGGTGCCGAAGAAGAACCCCGGCCCGTCGGGCAACGAGGCCAAGGCCGTGGCCGCGAACAGCAGCAACAACACGGCCGGCGGCGAGGGCGGCCCCAAGCTCGTGACCAAGCCGCGCATCTTCGCCCACCCCGCCCGCGGGCGCTCCAAGGCCGCCGGCGGCCTCGAGCAGATGTTCGACGCGGAGGCCTCGAACGGCGGCAACTTCCAGACCTACGGCCACGTCTTCACCGCGGGCCTCGGGCTCAACTCCAAGAACGCCACGCTGCGCCGCCTGCAGGCCGGCTCGCGCGTGATCGGCGGCACCGTGCTCGGCACCGTCGGGCGCCCCGACCCCAAGCAGGCCGCGCACATGAACTTCATGATCCGCCCGGCCGGCAAGGGCGCGCCGCGGATCGACCCGAAGCCGATCCTCGACGGCTGGAAGCTGCTCGAGTCCACCGCGATCTACCGCGCCAAGGGCCAGAACGTGCTGAAGGACAGCTCGAACGCGTCGGTCGGCCAGATCCTGATGATGTCCAAGCCGCTGCTCGAGCGCCGGGTGCTGAACGACGGGCGGATCGTGCTCGACGCCAGCGGCCGCAACGACATCCGCACGGGCCAGATCGATCGCCGCGTGCTGGCCGTGCTCGCGTACCTCGCCGAGTCCGGGCTGCGCCCGACGGTGAGCTCGCTCAAGTCCGACCACGGCACCTACACCTCCAGCGGCAACGTGTCCGAGCACTCCACGGGCAGCGCGGTCGACATCGCCGCGGTCAACGGCATCCCGATCACCGGCCACCAGGACCGCGGCGGGATCGCCGAGCAGACGGTCCGCCGGCTGATGGGCCTCCAGGGCACGATGCGCCCGCACCAGATCATCTCGCTGCTCTCGCTCGGTCAGAACACACTCGCGATGGGCGACCACTACAACCACATCCACGTCGGCTTTCGCGCGAACGCAGGTGACAACCGCAAGACGGGCCGCGCCGCCAGCGCCGTCCTGGATCCGCAGCAGTGGACGCACCTGATCGAGCGCCTCGGTCAGATCGAGAACCCGATCGTGCCGACCTCGCCCTCGAGGTACGCGCTGCCGGCGAAGCCGACGCATCGCGGCCACGGGGACTGAGCCCCCGGGACGCGAGCGTGGACGCGAATATCAAGCAGAAGCGGCGCTGGCTGATCGAGTTCGCGCTCGTGAGCCTCGTGCCGGTGGTCCTCCTCGGGGTCTTCCTCACGCAGACGCTCACCGGGCAGGCGCGCGACCGGGCGATCGCCTCGGCCCGCACCGAGGGCCGCCTCGTCTCCGACCTCGCCCTGCGGCGCGTGGTGGGCGACAACCTGAACCCCGGCGACGCGGTCACGAGCGATGCCCAGGTGCGGCTCACCGCGTCGGCAGCCTCCGCCCGCGGCGGATCGGACGTGGCGCGGCTCACGATCCGCGACCGGTCGGGCACGATCATCTGGGCCGACGACCGCCTGAAGATCGGCAAGCACGACGCGCCGCACGAGGCCGCGGACGCGCTGCTCGGCAACTCCGTGTCGAGGGTCGTCGACTTGAGCGCGGACCCCGCGCAGGAGGACGCGAGCCTCGGCCGGGTGCTCAAGGTGTTCGTGCCGCTGCGCTCGGCCCCGGGCGCGCCGCCGACCGGCAGCGCCGAGGTCTGGATCCCCTACGCCGGCATCGCCAGCCGCATCCAGGACGACACGCGCACGCTCTACTTCGCCATCGGGTTCGGGCTGCTGCTGGTCTGGGGGGCGATCGTGGGCATCGTTGCCGGCGCCTCCCAGCGGCTGCGCCGGCAGGCCGCCGAGAAGGAGGAGCAGGCGCTCTCCGACGGCCTCACCGGGCTGCCAAACCGCACGATGTTCACGAACCTCGTGGAGCGCACGATCTCCAGCAACCACCGCCGCAAGCGGATCGGCGTGGTGATGCTGATGGACCTCGATCGCTTCAAGGACGTGAACGACACGCTCGGCCATCACAACGGCGACCTGCTGCTTCAGCGGATCGGCTCGCGGCTGCACAGCGTGCTGCGCGACACCGAGACCGTGGCGCGCATCGGCGGCGACGAGTTCGCGATCCTGCTGCCGGAGGTGCCCGACCGTCAGTCGGTCGTGCCCGTGGTCCGGCGCGTGCTCAAGGTGCTCGAGGAGCCGGTCGTGGTGGGCGGCCTGGCGCTCCAGTGCGAGGGCTCGATCGGCATCGCAGTGTTCCCCGAGCACGGCCGCACGGTGGACAGCGTGATGCGCGCCGCCGACGTGGCGATGTACATGGCCAAGGAGAACCGCTCCGGCTACGAGTTCTACGACGCCAAGCGCCACGAGCACCGCCACGACGCCGGCCGGCTGGCGCTGATCGGCGAGCTTCGTCGCGCGATGGACGAGACCGAGCTGGTCCTCTACTACCAGCCGAAGGTGGACATGAAGACGGGACGCGCCGAGGGCGTGGAGGCGCTCGCGCGCTGGCACCACCCCGAGCGCGGGCTGCTCTCGCCGGACGAGTTCATCCCGCTCGCCGAGCGCTCCAACCTGCTGCGCCCGATGACGCTCTACCTGCTCGACTCGGCCCTGCGCCAGGCGAATGCGTGGCGCACGCGCGGGCTCGAGGTGAGCGTGGCCGTGAACCTCTCGATGCAGAACCTGATCGACCTGCGCCTGCCGAACGACCTGGCGCGCCTCCTGACCAGCTGGCGCCTGCCCCCGGGCTCGCTCGAGCTGGAGATCACGGAGTCCACGATCATGGCCGACCACCGCCGCGCGATGACGATCCTCACGCGTCTCTCGAAGATGGGCGTGGCGCTGTCGGTCGACGACTTCGGCACCGGCTACTCGTCGCTCGCCTATCTCCAGAACCTGCCGGTCGACTTCATCAAGATCGACAAGTCGTTCTGCATGTCGATGGGCGACGACCCGGGCAACGCGACGATCGTGCAGTCCACGATCGACCTCGGGCACAACCTCGGGCTCAAGGTGGTGGCCGAGGGCGTGGAGACCGCCGAGGCGTACAGCACGCTGGCGTCGCTCGGCTGCGACTACGCGCAGGGCTACTTCCTGAGCCGGCCGCTCGCGCCGGACAAGGCCACGATCTGGCTCGAGGCGATGGCCGCGAGCCAGCTGCCGGGCAAGGGCGAGAACGAGGCCGCGGAGCCGGGTGCCGAGTCGCTCGAGGCACTCAGCGAGTGGGCGCTGTCGGCGCCCGCTGCGATCGAGGCCGAGGCCTCGGCCGACGTCGACGAGCCCGAGCCTTCACCCGAGCCGGACGCCGGCGGGGCCGAGCCGCACGCGGGCGCGGCCGAGACCACCGCCTAGCCCGGCCGGACCACCTCGAGCGAGCCGTCCGGACTGCCCAGCAGCGCCTCGTCGGCCATCCCGAGGAAGAGCCCGTGCTCGACCACGCCGATGGTGGCCTTCAGATGCAGGGCGAGGGTGCCCAGGTCGCCGTCGGGCGAGAGCTCGCAGTCGAGCAGGTGGTGGCCCTCGTCGGTCACGACCGGGTCGCCGCCGTCGGCGCTGCGCAGCTCGGCGGACGGCAGAAGGTCGAGCACCCGGCGCCGGGTGTCCTGCCAGCCGAACCGCACGACCTCCACCGGGAGCCTGAAGGTCTCCCCGAGCCGCGCGACCTGCTTTCGCGCCTCGCACACCACCACGAACCGCTCGGCCGCGGCCACCACGATCTTCTCGCGCAGCAGCGCGGCGCCGCCGCCCTTGATCAGGCCGAGGTCGGGATCGATCTCGTCGGCGCCGTCGATGGCCAGGTCGAGCCGAGTGGCGCCGTCGAGCTCCACCGCCTCGATGCCCGCGGCGGCGGCCAGCGCCCTGGTGCGCTCGGACGCGAACGCGGAGCGAACCGGCGGCGCGTCCGGCCAGCGCTCGGCGATCAGCTCGATCGTGCGCCAGACCGCGCGCCCGGAGCCGAGCCCGAGCGTCATGCCGGCCTCGATCCGCTCGACGGCGGCGCGCGCGGCGGCCTCGCGTGCGGGGTCGATGCTCACGGGGCGGAGGATGTCAGGCGCCGCGCGCTTTAGTCTGCGCGCGTGGCGCGGCTGCCCTACGTCGATCCCGAAGAGGCGCCCGAGCCCGTGCGCCAGGCGCTCGAACGCGTGCCGCCGATCAACATCTTCCGCATGACCGCGAACGCCGAGACGGCGTTCCGGCCCTGGCTCGCCTTCGGCGGCGCGCTGCTGTCGTCGCTCGAGCTGGACGCGCGGCTGCGCGAGCTCGCGATCCTGCACGTGGGCCGGCTCTCCGGCGCGGAGTACGAGTGGGTGCAGCACGTGCCGATCGCGAAGGCGGTCGGCGCGAGCGACGAGGACGTGGCTGCGATCGAGGGCGGCGACCTGGACGCGGAGTGCCTGGGCGACGACGTGCGCGCGGCGCTGCGCTTCACCACCGAGGTGGTGCGCGACGTGCGCGCCTCCGACGAGGCCTTCGAGGCGGTGCGCGCGCACCTGTCCCCGCGCGAGATCGTGGAGCTGCTGCTGGTGATCGGCCAGTACATGCTCGTGGCCCGGGTGGCCGAGACCACGGCCATCGAGATCGACGAGGGCGGCGCGGCCGTGAGGGACGCGGCCACGCGGTAGCGGCGCCGGGGGGCGAAGTTCCGCCGCCGCGGCCTTAGTTGGTCGTGGACCACTTCGACGACCTGGCCGACGCCCTGCGCCGGCGCATGATCGAGCAGGCGCGCGACGGCAGCTCCTCGGCGGGCACGCTGGAGGCCGACGTGCGCGAGCTCGTGGAGCATGAGGCCGCGGCACTGCCGGCGGGCGAGCGCGATGCGCTGGTGGCGCGGGTGATCCGCCTGGCCACCGGGCTCGGCCCGCTCGACCCGCTGCTGGCCGACCCGGCCGTCGACGAGGTGATGGTGAACGGTCCCGGGGAGGTGTGGGTGGAGCGCCGCGGCCGCGTGGAGCAGACCGGCGTGGCGTTCGGCGACGAGGCCGAGCTGATGCACGCGATCGAGCGGATCCTCTCACCGCTCGGCCGCCGGGTGGACGAGGCCTCGCCGCTCTGCGACGCACGCCTGGCCGACGGCTCGCGCGTGAACGTGGTGATCCCGCCGCTGGCGCTGTCGGGCCCGTGCCTCACGATCCGCCGCTTCCGGCCGGCGGGCTTCTCCCTCGAGGACCTGGTGGCCAACGGCACGCTGCCGGCCGGCCTGGCCGAGTTCCTCGGCTCCTGTGTGGCGGCCCGTGCGGCGGTGCTCGTGAGCGGCGGGACCGGCTCCGGCAAGACCACCACGCTCGGTGCGCTGTCGGCTGCGATTCCCGACGGCGAGCGGATCGTGACGATCGAGGACGCCGCCGAGCTGAGGCTGCGCCAGCGCCACGTGGTGCGGCTCGAGTCGCGGCCGCCGAACGTGGAGGGCCGCGGCGAGGTGACGATCCGCCAGCTCGTGCGCAACGCGCTGCGGATGCGGCCCGACCGGATCGTGGTTGGCGAGGTGCGCGGAGCGGAGGCGCTCGACATGCTGATGGCGCTCAACACCGGGCACGAGGGATCGCTGACCACGGTGCACGCCAACTCGCCCGAGGACGCGCTGCGGCGCGTGGAGACGCTGGCGCTGATGGCCGGCGTGGGGCTGCCGCACGCGGCGGTGCGCGAGCAGGTGGCGAGCGCGGTGGACATCGTGGTGCACCAGGCCCGCGCCGCCGACGGGCGCCGGAGGGTGGAGTGCGTGGCCGAGGTGGTGCGCGCGCCCGGCGGCGCCGGCACGCGCGAGCTGTACCGGCTACGCGGCGAGCGCCCGCTCTGGCGCCCGCCGGGGGAGGGGCGCTTGTCGCAGCGGCTCGGCACGCCGGACGCGGGCCCCGACCGGGCCGTGTGGCGGTGACCGCGGCCGCCGGCCTCGCCTTCGCCGCGGGTCTCCTGGGCGCGACCGCTGCGATCGACCTCGGGCACGAGGCCGCGGCCCTCGCCGGCCGCTCCGCGCCGGGCGTCGCCCGCTCTGCGGGCCGGCTCGCCGACACCGTGCTGCGCGCCGGGCGCGAGGGCCGCGACCCGGGCGCCGCGGAGCGCCGCCGCCTGCTGGTGGCCGGAGGGATCGCGGCGTTCCTGGCGGGATGGCTCGTGGCCGGGCCCGCGATCGGGATCGCGGCGGCCGTGGCGGGTCCGGTCGCTCTCGCGCGGGTTCTGCGCGCCGCGCGCGAGCGCTACCGCGCCGCGGCCGGCGCGGGGGCGACGGGCCTGGCCACGGCCCTGGCCGACGCGCTCGGCGGCGGACACTCCGTGCGCGGCGCGATTGCGGTCGCGGCTCCCGCGATCGAGGGCCCGGCGGGCGCGGAGCTTCGGCGCGTGGCCTCGGAGCTCGAGCTCGGCGCGCGCACCGACGACGCACTCGAGGCCCTGCGCCGCCGTCTGCGCTCGCACGGCATCGACACGATCGTGGCCGCGCTGCTGCTCCAGCGGGCGTCGGGCGGCGACCTCGCGCGATTGCTCCGCGACTGCGCCCGCTCGCTCGAGGAGGAGGCGCGCGTGGAGGCCGACGCGCGCGCGGCCACCGCACAGGCGCGCTTCACCGGGCTGATCGTGGTGCTGCTTCCGCTCGGCGGCGCGCTGCTGGCGGAGCTGGCGACCCCGGGGTTCATCGGCGGCCTGGCGAGCTCGTTCATCACGGCCTGGCTGGCCGGCCTGGCGCTGGCGCTCCAGGCGGTTGCCGCGGTCTTGATACGGCGGCTGGGGAGGGTGAGGGCTTGAGGGTCGCACCACCGGCGCGGAATCCCGTGCCACCTCCCCCGAGGATGGACCGGTGACGTTCTCGGCCTCCATCGCCGCCGTGGCCGCGGCGGCGGGCACCGTGGGCTTGGCGGAGCTGCTCGACGGCCTGGCGCCGCGCCGCTCCGCACGCGCCCGCCGCGATCGAAGCACCCCGGCCGCCCTGCGCCTCCTCGCCGGCGCGGGCGCTCGGCTCCGAGCTGCCGCCGGGGCCCGCGCGCCGCTCTCGCTCGAGACCCGGATCGCGGCCGCCGGCGCTCCTCCCGGCCTCGGCCCGCGCGAGGTGATGGCGGCCAAGCTCGCCGCGGCCGCCGCGTGCGCTCCGCTCGGGGCGATCTTCGGAGCCGCCGCGCCCGGCCGGCTCGGCCCGCTGGTGGTTGCGGCGGCGCCTGTGGCCGGCTTCCTGGCGCCGGACTGGTGGCTGGCGCGCCGCGCGCGCGAGCGTGCCCGGGCCGTCCGGCGCGACCTTCCCGCGCTGCTCGACCTGCTGCGCGTGTCGGTGGAGGCGGGGCTGGCACCACCGGCCGCTCTGAGGACGGTCGCGGAGCGGGCCGCGGGGCCGATCGCGTCGGAGTGGGGCACCGTGGCGAGGGAGGTGGAGCTCGGCGTTCCGCTGGCCGCGGCCCTCGAGCGGTCGACCGCGCGCCTGCCGCTGCCCGAGATCCGCGAGCTGGCGGCGGCGATCAACCGCGCGTCGCGTCACGGCGCGCCGCTCGGCGGCACGCTGGCCGCCCAGGCGGGCGAGGCGCGGGCCGCGCGGCGCCGGAGGATCGAGGAGGAGGCCGCCAAGGCGGGACCCAAGATCCAGCTGGTGGTCGCCCTGCTGCTGGTGCCGTCGGTGCTGCTGCTCGTGGCGGCCGCGCTGGCCGCCGCGCTGCTCGGCGGAGGCCAGCCGCTGCCGATCGGGCCGTAGCCGTCGGCGCACGGGCCCGCCCCCGCGAGCCGGCGCGGCACACTCTTCCGAGTGGCCGCCGAACCTCATCTCGGGGAGCCGCCCGCCGAGGGCGAGCTCCGCGCCCGCCTCGAGCCCGGTGCCCGGGCCGGGTTGCCCTACGCGCTCGCGGCGCTGTTCGTCTCCATCTCCTTCGGCGTGCTCGCGAGGCCCGTCATGGGCCCCGTGGCCACGGTCGCCTTCTCCGCCATCGTGTTCGCCGGGGCGTCGCAGTTCGCCGCGCTGGCGGTGCTGGCGGATGGGGGAGGGGCCGGCGCCGCGATCCTCGCGGGCATCCTCCTGAACGCCCGCTTCATGACGATGGGCATCGCGTTCGGCCCCTCGACCACCGGCGGGCGCCTGGCCCGAGCGCTCCAGGGCCAGGCCGTTGTGGACGCCTCCTGGGCGCTGGCCAACCGCGGCGGCGGGCGCTTCGACCGCGACTTCCTGCTCGGCGCGACCGCGTTCGCCTATCCGGCCTGGGTGCTCGGGACGCTGATCGGCGTGCTCGTGGGCGACCGGCTCGGTGACCCGGAGCAGCTCGGCCTCGATGCCCTCTTCCCCGCGTTCTTCCTCGGCCTGCTCATGTCGGAGGCACGCAACCGGAAGGCCGTGATCGTCGCGCTCACCGGGGCGGCGATCGCCCTGGCGCTCACTCCGATCGCTCCGCCCGGGGTGCCGATCCTGGCCGCCTCCGCCGCTGTCTTCGCCGGAGCCCGGCGCGGGTGAGCGCGGTCTGGACCACGATCGCGGGCCTGGCGGTGACCACGTTCGCGATCAAGGCGGCCGGCCCGGTCGCACTGGGCGGCCGCGACCTGCCGCCGTGGGCGCTGCGCCTGATCGCCCTCGTGGCCCCGGCGCTGCTCGGCGCCCTCGTGGTGGTGGAGACCTTCGGCAAGCACAAGGAGATCGTGCTCGACGCCCGCGCGGCCGGCGTGGCGGCGGCGGCCGCGGTTCTCGCGGCGCGGCTGTCGGTGCTCTGGGCCGTGGCGGCCGCCGCGGTGGTGGCGGCGGCAGTGCGCGCGATCGGCTGAACCGTTGTGGTCGCTATGGCGACCACAACGGTTCACTCGCCGGCCGGGACGACCCCGCCCGCGGGACGCCGCGGGCGCAAGCGCCCACCCAAATCGCTCCGATGCAATGCGAATCCCGGAGAATCTGGGACGGCGCCCCACCGCCTGACACGCCCCCTCTAGCGCTCTAGCAAGCTAAATCCCGGCCGGATGGCGATCCGATCGGAACGCGCCGAGGCACTCTGTGGAGAAAAGTGTTGCATTGTGGGGAGGAGTGGGTTACAGTGGCCCCGCCTTCATGGACCGGAGTGGCGGAGCTCCTCCCACTCAGCCACTCCGGTCCG
>JAXDJC010000166.1:0-6953 GCA_034663685.1 Thermoleophilaceae bacterium | reverse complement strand
TTCGCGGTGATCGTGGCATTCGTGATCGTGACCGTCCCCTGGGTCGTCACGCCGCCGTGCCCCGCCGCGCCGCCCTGGCCCGACGTCGCATTGCCGCCCGCGCCGCCGGAGGGCATGTTGTTGGGAGCCGAACCGGGCGGCCCGGCGGCCCCGCCGTTGCCTCCCGTGGCCGCCGCGCCGTTGCCTCCGCCCCCCGCGGTGTTGGCGCTGACCGTGGCGTTGCCGAGTTGGAAGGCGCCCGAGACCGACAGCCCGCCCGTGCCGCCGGAGCCCCCGGCCGCGCCCGCGGCGGAGCCACCGCCCGCTCCCGGCAACCCTGCCGCCGTCCCGCTGGATCCGTTACCGCCCTGCGCCGCTCCGCCCTGCCCGCCGGCGCCGCCGGTGTTGCCCGAGATCGTGGTGGAGCTCACGGTGCCGGCGCCCGCATTGATCCCGCCGCCCTCGCCGCCGTCGGCGCCGAATCCGCCCGAGCCGGCACCGCCGGAGGCGGGGCCGAAGGCGCCGCCGGACGCATTGCCACCGACCCCCTGGCCGCCGGAGCCGCCGGCACCGGCCGCGTTCCCCGAGATCGTCGAGTCGACCACGGCCAGGTCGCTCGTGTCCGCCGAGCCGCTCCACACGCCGCCGCCGTCGCCACCGTGACCACCCGCGCCGCCGCTGCCGGAGCTGGGAAAGCTGCCAAAGGCCCCGAACTTGTTCACGCCGGCGCTTCCGGTACCGCTCGAGTTGGCGATCACGCGCGTGCGCGTGAGGGTCATCTTGCCCGCGCTGTACACGCCGCCGCCTTTGCCGCCCGCGCCGCCGCTGGGGCCGGCGGTCGGGCTCACGTCCGCAGAGCCGGCGGATCCGCCGTCGCCCGCGTGATTGTTGCGCACGATCGCGTCGGTGAGCGCGAGCGTGCTCCCGGCTGCGGTGGCGATGCCGCCGCCGTTCGCGCCGGGGTTGCCGTTCACGTTCAACCCCACCGCCGCGCCGTCCACCCCGTCACCGCCCGCGACCGCCAGACCGGAGATCGAGCTCGACCCGGAGGCCAGCTCGATCACGCGGTCGTTCGCCTTCTGGAGGATCGTCGTGGCGCTCGCGCCGGCGCCCGCGATGTCGACGCCGCCTGAGAGGTCGAGGTCCCCGCCGGTGTCGCCCGCTCCGTCCAGCGTCAGCTCGTAGGTCGTCGCGCCGAGGGTGATCGAGTCGCCGGGGCCCGTTCCGCCGGCGGCGCACTCGCCGGCGGACGCGCCGCTCGCGGAATTGGAGCTCGCGGCGATCACCGCCTCGCGCAGGGAGCAATGGCCATCGTCGGCCACGAGATCCTGAGTTGTGTCCGGGCTGTAGCTCGTCGCGGACGCGACCGCCGGGAGCGAGCACGCGACCGCCGCGGCCACGGCGATCGGCAGCGCCACACGAGTCCGGGCCAGCGTCCTCACCCACCCACCGTAGTCCGTCGGCGCATACGCCAGCAAGGGCGCCAACGCGCCTAGAAGATCATCGCAGCGCGCAGCGAGAGCGTCACGATCATCAGGCAGCCGATCGTCATCACGCCCATCTCGCGCATCACCACGCGCCGGGCCAGCAGCACCTGCTCGCGCCGCTCGAGCGCCTCCACGTCCTCGATCCCGGCCAGCTCCATCTGCGCCGCCCCTGCCCGCATGCCCTCGGTCACGAACGAGACCACGAGCGGGGTGATCCCGTAGAAGAGGTGCAGCCCGTCGGGCGCGTGGCGGCCCTGGGCGAGGAGCACGCCGCCGAGCGCCGCCTGGACCACGACGGCCGCCTGCGCAGCGCGCAGCACGTACCAAAAGAAGCTCGACGGGTCGTGCCGCAGCCACGCGATTGCGCCCCATGCGGCGGCCAGGGCGTTGAGCCCCAGGACGGCAATGCCGGTGACCACGTGAACCTCAGTCAGAAAGCGCCCTTTCGCACTATGTGGCAAGTTGTCACAAGCGGGTATATAAGTCCGCTCCTCATGCTGAAGAGCTACCTGCCAGCCCTCGTTTTCGTCCTGCTCGGTGCCGGGATCGGCGGTCTCTTCACATACCTCAACGGCGTGCTCGGGCCGCGCCGGCCCAGCAAGGTCAAGTCGGAGCCCTACGAGTGTGGCCTGCCGTCGGAGGTCACGTCGAGCTTCCGCTTCGGGATCAGCTTCTACCTGATCGCCATGCTCTTCATCCTGTTCGACATCGAGGTGGTGTTCCTCTACCCGGTCGCCGTCGGGCTCAGGGACTTCGGGACCTTCGCCCTCGTCGAGGTGATCGTGTTCGTGGCGCTGCTGTTCGCCGCGCTCGTGTTCGTGTGGCGGAGAGGGGCGCTCGAATGGAAGTGAGTCGCCAGGCGCTCGGCGGCGCCGGAGCGACCGACGACCTGCGCATCCGGCAGCTCCGCGCGCGTCAGATGCTGCGCGGCGACATCACCGACGCCGACCTCGACTCCTACGTCGAGGAGCGGGTGGGCCTCACCACGCTCGAGAAGGCACAGAACTGGGCGCGCGCCAACGCGCCGTGGCCGCTCACGTTCGGCCTGGCGTGCTGCGCGATCGAGATGATCTCGGTGGTCGGCTCGCCGCGGATGGACGCCGCGCGCTTCGGCGCCGAGGTGTTCCGCGCCTCGCCGCGGCAGGCGGACATGATCATCCTGTCGGGCCGCGTCTCGATCAAGATGGCGCCGGTCATCCGCCGCATCTACGACCAGATGCTGGAGCCCAAGTGGGTGATCGCGATGGGCGTGTGCTCCTCCAGCGCCGGCATGTTCAACAACTATGCGGTGGTGCAGGGCGCCGACAAGTTCGTGCCCGTCGACGTCTACATCCCCGGCTGCCCGCCCCGGCCCGAGGCGCTGATGTACGGGATCATCAAGCTCCAGAACAAGATCAAGGGGCAGCCCGACCTGGGCTGGCGCGAGCGGTACCACGCGCGGGGAACGGAAGAGGTCGAGCAAAGCTCGACCGGTCACGCGAGGCCGGAGGCCGAGAGTCGCCATCCGAACGCGGGGCTGGAAGCCCCGCGGAGCTAACTATTGGACGCGACCGGGCTGGAGCTCATCGCCGCGGGCGTGAGGGAGAGGTTGGGGGAGGACGCCGTGGTGGGCACGAACCTCTACCGCGAGCAGGCCACCCTCGAGGTGGCGCCCGGCTCGATCCGCGACGTGCTCGCCCTGTTGCGCGACGACGAGGCCGAGGCCTGGCCTCACCTGATGAGCGTGCACGGCTGCGACTACCTCCCCGAGGAGCCGCGCCTCGGCGTGCACTACCAGCTGCTCTCGCGCGAGCGGCTCGACCGCCTGGGCGTGAAGGTGCGGGTGGGCACCGACGAGCCGGTCGTGCCCAGCGTGGTGGACCTCTTCCCCACCGCGGACTACCAGGAGCGCGAGGTGTTCGACATGTTCGGCGTGCAGTTCGACGGCCACCCCGACATGCGCCGGATCCTGATGCCCGAGGACTACGAGGGCCACCCGCAGCGGCGCGACTTCCCGATGGGCGGCGAGCCCGTGCTCTTCACCTTCAACGAGCACGAAGACCCGAACTCGAATGCCTGACGAGCGCTCCCCGCTGGCTGTCCCCTACCGCGACCGCGAGCGGTCGGTCACGCTCGAGCGGATGGACGAGCCGGGCGCGCCCGTGTTCGGCACCTCCATCGAGCCGCAGACCGAGCTCTTCACGATCAACATGGGCCCGCACCACCCGGCCACGCACGGGGTGCTGCGCCTGCTGCTCACGCTCGAGGGCGAGACGGTGCGCTCGTGCCTGCCGATCATCGGCTACGTCCACACCGGCATCGAGAAGAGCTGCGAGGACCAGTCGTACTGGAAGGTGATCCCGTTCGTCGAGCGGATGGACTACCTCTCGTACTACTTCAACTCGGCGGCCTTCTGCATGGCGGTCGAGAAGCTGCTCGACGAGGAGGTCCCGCCGCGCGCTCAGTACCTGCGCGTGCTGCACATGGAGCTCAACCGGATCGCGAGCCACCTCTTCTGGCTCGGCACCTCCGCGCTCGACGTGGGCGCGATCTCGATGCTCTGGTACGCGCTGCGCGAGCGCGACAAGATCCTCGACCTGTTCGAGATGTCCGGCGGCCAGCGGCTGCACACGCGCTACTTCCAGGTGGGCGGCGTGATCGACGACCCGCCGCCCGGCTGGGAGAAGAAGGTGCGCGAGTTCCTGGCGGAGATGCCGTCGCGGATCGACCAGTACGAGGCGATCCTCGACCGCAACGAGATCGTGCTCCAGCGCCTCAAGCACACCGGCGTGGTGCCGCTCGAGCAGATGCGCGCGCTGGGCGTGACCGGCCCGCTGCTGCGCGCCTGCGGCGATCCGTGGGACCTGCGCAAGGCGATGCCGTACAGCTCCTACGACCACTTCGACTTCAAGATCCCGGTGGGCACGACCGGCGACAACTACGACCGCTACCGCTGCCGGATGGCGGAGATGCGCGAGTCGCTCAAGATCGTGGAGCAGGCGCTCGACGGGCTGCCGGAGGGCC
Organism: Thermoleophilaceae bacterium; assembly: GCA_034663685.1. Classification (GTDB taxonomy): domain Bacteria; phylum Actinomycetota; class Thermoleophilia; order Solirubrobacterales; family Thermoleophilaceae; genus AC-37. The sequence goes on along the minus strand of JAXDJC010000166.1, from coordinate 2,484 downwards.
CTTACATCACGCAGAACCGCAAGGTGGCGCTGCCGCCGCGGCACGAGCTGGCCACCTCGATGGAGGCGCTGATCCACCACTTCAAGCTCGTGACCGAGGGCTTTCGCGTGCCGCCGGGCGAGGTGTACCTGCCGATCGAGTCGCCGCGCGGGGAGCTCGGCTGCTACGTGCTGGCCGACGGCTCGGCCAAGCCCGCGCGGCTGCACATGCGCGACCCGTCGTTCGTCAATCTCCAGGCGCTGCCGTACATGGCACAGGACGCGCTGATCGCCGACCTGATCGCGTCGATCGCGATGCTCGACCCGATCCTCGGGGGCATCGACCGGTGACGCCGGAGCTGCCGCGCGGCTGGGACCGCTCCACCGAGGACCAGGCGGATCCGGCGGTGATCCCCGACACCGCCGAGATCGAGGTGCCCGACGAGCTGCGCGCGGAGATCGAGGAGTACATGTCGCGCTACCCCGACCACCGCTCCGCGTCGATCCCGGCGCTGCACGCCGCCCAGCGCGTGCACGGCTGGTGCTCGCCGCTCGCCATCCGCCAGGTGGCGGCGGTGATGCGCGTGACGCCGGCGTACCTCTCGTCGGTGGCCAGCTTCTACGACCAGCTCAACGAGGACCCGGTCGGGCGCAACAAGGTCTACGTGTGCACGAGCGTGGCCTGTCACCTCGTGAAGGCGAAGGCTGTGTTCGAGGCGATCGCCGCCGCCGGCCACGACCTCGAGGACACCGAGATCCGCGAGTTCGAGTGCCTCGGCGCGTGCGACATGGCGCCGATGGCGTCGGTGAACGGCCGCTACATCGGCCCGCTCGACGCCGGCGACGCGCCGGAGATCGTGGCCGCCATCCGCGAGGGCCGCACGCCGCTGCCCGGCCGCGGGCTCGAGGACGAGGACTACCGGCTGCCGTGGGGAGGCCGCGCGTGAGCGCGCTCGACCAGCTGCGGCTGATCAAGAACCTGAACGACCCGAAGCTGCGCACGATCGCCGGCTACGAGGAGGGCGGCGGCTACCGCGCGCTGCGCAAGGCGCTCACGGAGATGCAGCCCGAGCAGGTGCTCGCCGAGCTCGAGAACTCGGGCCTGCGCGGCCGCGGCGGCGCGGGCTTCTCGATGGGCAAGAAGGCCAGCTTCCTGCCCAAGGGCGCCATGGACAAGTACCTCTGCTGCAACGCCGACGAGTCCGAGCCGGGCACGTTCAAGGACCGGCTGCTGATGCAGAAGAACCCGCACCTGCTGATCGAGGGGATCGCCATCGCGGCGGTGGCCGCCGGCGCCAACCGGGCGTTCATCTACATCCGCGGCGAGTACGAGCTGCAGGCCGGGATCCTCGAGGCCGCGGTGCGCGAGGCCTACGAGCGCGGCTACCTCGGCAGGGGGATCCTCGACTCCGACCACGACGTGGAGCTCGTGGTGCACCGCGGCGCCGGCGCGTACATCTGCGGCGAGGAGACCGCGCTGCTCGACTCGCTGGAGGGCAAGCGCGGCAACCCGCGGCTCAAGCCCCCGTTCCCCGCCAACCAGGGGCTCTACCAGGGCCCGACGCTGATCAACAACGTCGAGACGCTCTGCAACGTGCCGTCGATCATCGAGCACGGCGCCGAGTGGTTCAAGTCGGTGGGCACCGAGAAGTCGAGCGGCACCAAGCTCGTGTCGGTGTCCGGCAACGTGCGCCGGCCGGGCAACTACGAGATCCCGCTCGGCATGCGCGCGGGCGACATCGTCTACGGCCTCGCGGGCGGCCCGCCCGAGGGGCGCAGCGTCAAGTGCTGGTTCCCCGGCGGCTCGTCGGCGCCGGTGCTGCTCGAGGAGGACCTCGACCTCGACTACGACTTCGAGACCATGGCCGAGGCCGGGTCGATGCTCGGCTCCGGCGCGATCATCGTGGTGGACGACTCGCAGGAGATCGTGGGCCTCGCCCTGCGCCTCGCCGAGTTCTACCGGCACGAGTCGTGCGGCAAGTGCACGCCGTGCCGCGAGGGCACCAACTGGACCGTGAAGATGCTCGAGCGCATCGACAACGGCGAGGCCACGCCGGCCGACCTGGACACGATGGCCGACGTTCAGACCAACATCATGGGCAACTGCCTCTGCGTGCTGGGCGACTCGATGGCGATGCCGATCGGCTCGATGATCGAGAAGTTCCGCCACGAGTTCGAGCGCCACATCGAGGAGAAGCGGCTCGAGCACGGCGGGCTGCCGCTGGCGGCGCACGGCGGCCGCGCGGACGTGGCCGTGGGGAGCCCAGCCGCCTAGGTAGATGTTCGACCCCCGACCCCCGCACCCCCGGATGGCCCTGCAAACCTTCGCCAGGCCTTCGTCCTCGGACTCGTCGATGCATTCATGCATCGACTTCGCCCTGCGTCCTCGGCTGGCTCGGTTTTCGCGCCCCCGGTCGCACGCGGGCCAGGAGTCGAACATCTGATGCCGCGCCCGGAGACAAGGTTCGTCAACTTCGAGATCGACGGCCGCGAGGTGTCGGCGCCC
>JAXDJC010000079.1:0-14077 GCA_034663685.1 Thermoleophilaceae bacterium | reverse complement strand
AACTCGGACTCCTCCTCGTCGCCGACGGGCTTCTCCAGCGAGACGGGAGCCTGGGCGGAGCGCTTGATCGAGTCGACCTCCTCGGGGTCGATCCCGGTGACCTCGGCGATCTCGTCGGCGGTCGGCTCACGACCGAGCTCGGTGACGAGCTTGCGCTCGGCGCGCCCGATCTTGTTGAGCTTCTCGACCACGTGCACCGGGATGCGGATCGTGCGGGCCTTGTCGGCCAGAGCCCGGGCGATGGCCTGGCGGATCCACCACGTCGCGTAGGTGGAGAACTTGAAACCCTTGCGGTAGTCGAACTTCTCGGCGGCGCGGACGAGGCCGAGAGTGCCCTCCTGGATCAGGTCGAGGAAGGGCAGGCCCTGGTTGCGGTAGTTCTTGGCGATCGAGACGACGAGCCGCAGGTTGGACTCGACCATCTTCTGCTTCGCGTCGAGGTCGCCGCGCTCGATGCGCTTGGCGAGGTCGACCTCCTCCTGGGCGGTGAGCAGACGCACCTTCCCGATGTCCTTCAGGAAGAGCTGAAGCGAGTCGGTCGTCATGTCCGGCTTCAGGTCGATCGTGGCCTTCTTGGCCCGGCGCCGGCCCTTGGTGTCCGGTGCGCGCTCTTCCTGTGCCGCGTTCTGCGCGTGGGCGGGGTCGTCGTCGACGAGCTCGATCTCCGACTTCTCGAGGAACGCGTGCAGCTCCTCGACGTCGCCGTCGTCGATGTCGACCTCGGTCAGCGCGCTGGCGACTTCGCCGTAAGTGAGGACACCGGTCTGGGTGCCCTTGAGGACGAGGAGCTTTACCTCCTCCAGTTCCTGCAGCTCAGCTACCGACATGCCCTTCCGTTTCTCCCATCCCAGGGGTTACGCGACCCGAGTGCCATCAAAGCAGGCGAGGCGAGTCTAGTGCGCGTCTTTTCTTGCAGTCAACCGAAATGACGGGCCTGTGGCATACCCCCGACGATCAGCTTCCATTCGTAAAACCGCCAAGCACGCCGGACGGTGCGCGGCGCGTTCGTTAAGCGTCGGCGAGGCGGCGGGCGCACGGGGTTCGGGCTATCGTGCTGCGCGTGACCGACGATCCCGGAGTGATGGGCAACCTGCCGCGCTCGCGGCCGGGCCGGCGAAGCGAGAAACGCGCGGCGGAGGTCAAGCCGCCGAGCGCGGCCGGCGGGGGCGCCAAGGGCGGAGCGAAGGCAGCGCGCTCGCGCGCGAAGACGGCGGGTTCGGCCAAGTCCGCCGGTCCCAAGAAAGCTGCCGCGGCGAAGAAGGGCACGGCCAGGGCCAAGCCGCGCACCACCGGGGCGCGCGCCGGCGGCCCGGCTCCCACCACGCCGTCCGCTGTCGGGCGCGGCGGGCAGCGAGCGCCGCGCACCTCCGTGCGCGACGAGCGCGTGGAGACAGCGCAGGGCCAGGATCCGATCACGGCCGCGATCCGTCTCGGGATGTCGGTGGGCGACGCGGGCCTGAAGGTCGTGGCCAAGCTTGCGCAGCGCCTCCCGCGCCCCTGACGCCTGCGCCGCGCCCGCTTTCGGCAGGTACCCGCGCCGGGGTGCCAGGCGTGGCCCGGATGGTGACAGCCGATCCAATACGCGGTAGGCTCGCCGCCGTGCCCCCTGCTCGCGCGTACGCGCCTGCCCGCAGGCGTCCACGCGGCCCCGGCTCGTGAGCCCGCCGCCCGCCATGCGCTGCCTGATCGTGGACGAGCACCCGGTCGTGCGTCAGGGCATTCGCGCGCTGCTCGAGCGTGAGCTCCCCGGCGTGGAGGTGCTCGACGCGGTGTCGGCATCCGCCGCGCTCGCCGAGGGCGGCCGCCCGCCGGACGTCGTGGTGGTGGACCCCTCGCACGCCGGCGGTGACGTGGAGTCCCTGGTGGCCGAGCTGCGCGACACGCTCGACTCCGCCATCGTGGTCTTCACCGGCAACGGCGGCCCGCGCCTGCTGGCCGACGCGCTCAAGGCGGGCGTGAAGGGCTACGTGCGCAAGGACTCGCCGCCCGAGGACCTCGTGCGCGCGATACGCGCGGCGCACAGCGGCGAGTTCTACGTGGACCCGGCGCTTTCGTCGTCGATCGTTCTCGAGGAGGGCGAGCGGACACTGACGGCGCGTCAGAGCGAGATCCTCCAGATGCTCGCCGACGGGCTGCAGACGGATGCGGTGGCGAAGCAGCTCGGCCTTTCGACCGAGACCGTGCGCACTCACACGAAGCGGATCCTGGCGAAGCTGCACGCGGACACGCGGACGCAGGCAGTCGCGATCGCAATTCGCAACGGCCTCATCCAGTAGCCGCCGGGTACGGGCGGCTAGGGGTCGGTCAGGTCCTCGACCGGCTCGGCGCCGTTGGTGGTCCCGACGGCGACCGACTCGCCCGCCGCCTTCGCGCGATACATCGCGCTGTCGGCAATCTCGAGCAGATCCTCCGCGCGGGTGCTGTGCTGCGGGCACGACACCACCCCGATCGCCACGCGGAGCGGATGCGGCGCCGGTGTCTCGACACCCTCGATCGCGGCCGCGAGGCGCTCCGCCAAGACCTTCGCGCGCGATGCGGTCTGGAACGGGAGCAGGACGCAGAACTCGTCACCGCCCATGCGGATCGGGGTGTCGACGCTGCGGATGGTCTCGCCGAGCGCGGTGGCCACTCCCATCAGCGCGCGATCGCCGCCCGCGCTGCCGTAGGCGTCGTTGATTCGCTTGAGCCCGTCGATGTCCACGAGCAGCAGCGCGAACGGATGGCCGTAGCGCTTCTGCACGCCGACCAGGTGGTGGAGGTGCTGCTGCATGAAGCGGGTGTTGAGCAGGCCGGTGAGCCCGTCGGTCTCCCCCAGCCACTCCTGCTCGCCGGTGCGCACGGTGAGCACGTCCCCGACCGCGTCCGCCTGCATCGAGCTGAACAGCTCGGCCAGCCGCTCGACGGTCTCGAGCGCGGCGACCGGGTCGAGCCGGTCGAGCCCGCGGTGGAGCGTGGAGATCATCGCGGACTGGAGCACCGCGAGATCGCGCACGAGCTCCTGGGCCGCGATGCTCTCGCGCCCGCTGAGCTCCACGAGCCGTTGGGCCCAGTCGAGGTAGTCGTCGGGCCCGGGGCCGCGCGTGGCGGCGCGGGCGATCTCGCCGATCAGGTCCGGCAGCTCGCGGACGAGCCGCTGCATCGGCAGCCGCTCGATCTCCTCGAGCGTGGCCCGCTCCACGAACCGCTGCAGCCATGCCTTGGCGATCTCGCCGCGCGATTCGTCAAGACGGGACAGTGGAGAGTCCACGGGCTGTTGCGCGGCTGCGGAGATTCGGCTGGCTGAGATTTGCGGCGTGTCGGTGATCACGTGGTCGCCGACTGTACCCCTCGGTCCGGACTGCAAATAGCCCGGCTTCAGGCTGCAAGATAACTGCCAGGAGGGGGGTCCCGTTGGGGCTAAAGATCGGAAATTGCGGGCTTTTCGGCGGAACCATCCGTCGCGGGACGCGACTTGTGAAGATGCCCGGGATGGCGGGCGAGCCGAGATCGGAACGGGAGCCGCGGTGGCCGGCGAGCTGATCTCGGTGGAGGAGGCGCGCGCCCGGGTGCTCGGAGCGGTCCGCCCGCTGGCGGCCGAGGGGGTCGCGCTGGGCGCCGCGCTTTGGCGCGTGCTTGCCGAGGACGTGGCCAGCCAGGGGGACTTCCCCCCGTTCGACTCCTCGGCGATGGACGGCTACGCGGTCGGCGCGACAGGGGCCGGCGAGCTCGATCTGGCGGGCGAGGCGCGCGCGGGCACCCCGGCCGGGCGGCGACTCGGGCCCGGCCAGGCGATCTCCATCTCCACGGGCGCGATGGTGCCCGCCGGCACGGCGGCGGTGGTGCCGGTCGAGCGCACCGAGCGCTCCGGCGGGCGCGTGAGCGTGGAGGAGGTCGCGCCGGGCGCGAACATCCGCCGCGCGGGCGAGGACGTGCACGCCGGGGACGTGGTGATCCGGGCGGGCACGGAGGTGGGGCCGTCCGAGGTGGCGATGCTCGCGCAGCTCGGCCTGGCGGAGATCCCCTGCGGCGGGGTGCCGCGGGTGGCGGTGGTGGTGACCGGCGACGAGCTCGTGGGGCCCGGCGAGCCGCTCGGCCCCGGCCAGATCCGCGACTCGAACGCTCCCGCGGTGGCCGCGCTCGCCACGGCCGCGGGCGCACGCGTGACCGGCATGCGCCGCGTGGGCGACGATTTCGAGGCGACCGTGGCGGCGCTCGCGACCGCCCTCGAGGAGGCGGACGTGGTCTGCGTCTCCGGCGGCGTTTCCGTGGGCGAGCACGACCACGTGAAGCCGGCGCTGGCCGAGCTCGGCGTGGAGGAGGCCTTCTGGGGCGTGGCGCTCAAGCCGGGCAAGCCGACCTGGTTCGGCACGCACGCGGCCGGCGCGGGCCCGCCGCGGCTCGTGTTCGGCCTGCCCGGTAACCCCGTCTCCGCCATGGTCACGTTCCAGCTCTTCGCCCACCCCGCCCTGCGAGCGATGGCCGGAGCAGACCCCGCGCGCGCACACGTGCGCGCACGACTCGACGCCCCGATCCGGCTCAACCCGCGCCGCGAGCAGGCCGTGCGCTGCCGCCTGCGCGCCGGCGACGACGGCTGGCACGCCGAGCCGACCGGCCCGCAGGGCTCCCACCGGATCAGCTCGATGCTCGGGGCGGACGCGCTGGCGCTGGTTCCGCGGGGCGAGGGCGAGCTGGCGAGCGGCGAGCTCGTGCATGCGGAGCCGCTCTCGGTGGGTACGTTTCAGCGGTGAGGCCGCGGGACCCCAGACGCCTGCTCGAACGCCGCCGCCGCGCGCTCGGGCGCGTGGAGATCGTGGAGACCCCGCAGGAGTCGTCGACCGAGGACGGCAGCGTGACGACCAAGCAGGTGGCCGACGTGACGCTCCCGCGCCGCGAGCTCGACAACATCTGGAGCGCGGAGTACCTCGAGCGCCTGGCGCGCACCTACTGGGTCTTCCTGAGCCGCTTCACGCTTGGGCTGGTGCGGGTTCTCTACACGCCGGTCGGCCGCGAGGTGGTGCTGATCGCCCGCCCGCTCAGGCTGCTCACGTTCCGGCCGCCCGAGTACGACACGGAGCCCAACCGCGGCGCGGTGACGTGGCGGATCGAGAAGGGCATCCTGGTGGCACCGCAGGGCCGCAACAAGGGCTACCTGCGGATCTGCGTGGAGCGCCCCGAGCACGACCCCGGCGGCGACGAGGTGACCGCCCGCGTGAGCTCGGAGGTCGCGAACTTCTATCCGGCGATCGCGCAGAGCTGGGTGCCACGCCGGCTCGCCCGCTTCGGCGCCTGGCTCTACACGCAGACGCAGCTGCGCATCCACGTGATCGTGACCAACGCGTTCCTGCGCTCGCTCGCCCGCCTGGAGCTGCCGGAGTCGGTGGTCGGCTCGCTGCGCCAGCAGGCCCGCGAGGCGCTCCAGCGCGGCGACGTGGACGGGGCGCGCCAGATGGAGGCCACGGCGCGCTCGGAAGAGCTGGACCAGGCGAGCGCGTAGCTCGCCGAGCGCGGCCCGGCTGCTAGCCCGCTCGCTGGCCCGATATCTCGCGGAGCTTGGCGCGGTCGTGCGTGGCCGACACGCGCCGGACCGTGCCCGACCGCGTGCGCATCACGAGCGACTCGGTGGTCGCGCCCGTGGCCGTGTAGTGCACTCCCTCCAGCACGTCGCCGTCGGTAACGCCGGTGGCCGCGAAGAACACGTCGTCGCCGGCGACGAGGCGGTTCACGTCGAGCACCTCGTCGAGGTCGAGCCCGAAGTCGGAGATCGCCTGGCGCTCCTCGTCGCTGCGCGGCCACAGCCGGCCGATCATCTGCCCGCCGAGGCACTTGATCGCGGCCGCCGAGATCACGCCCTCGGGCGTGCCGCCGATACCCCAGAGCAGGTCGATCGGCGACTCGTGCTGAACCGCGAGCAGCGACGCCGACACGTCGCCGTGCGAGATGAACCTGATCCGCGCGCCCGCGCGGCGAATCTCCTCGACGGCGTCGGCGTGGCGGTCGCGCTTGAGCATCATCACGGTCACGTCGCGCACCTCCGTGCCCTTCTCCCTGGCGATCAGGCCGAGCGTCTCGGTGAGCGGGCGGTCGAGGTCGAGCAGGTGCGCGTACGCCGGCTGGGCGGCGATCTTCATCATGTAGACCGCCGGGCCCGGGTTGAACATCGTGCCGCGCTCGGACATCGCCATGACGGCCAGGGCGCGCGGCGAGCCCTCGGCCGCCAGCGTGGTGCCCTCGAGCGGGTCGACGGCGATGTCCACCTGCGGCGGCGAGCCGTCGCCGATCTGCTCGCCGTTGTAGAGCATCGGAGCCTCGTCCTTCTCGCCCTCGCCGATCACCACCACGCCGTCCATGCGCACGGTGTCGAGCATCAGCCGCATCGCGTCCACCGCGGCGCCGTCGGCGGTCTCCTTCTCGCCGAGGCCGACCCAGCGCGCGGCCGCCAGTGCGCCGTACTCGGTGACCCTGACCAGCTCCATGGCCAGGTTGCGATCGGGCCGTGCGCCCGCGGGATCGGGCATCAGATGGGGCCGCTCATCCGCTAGATGACGCCCGGCGGCTTGCGCGTGCGCCCGCCGAGCGCCTGTCTGATCAGGCCTCCCACGAGGATCATGTTCGCGCCGACGAGCCCGACGAAGTACCCGTACTCGATGTTGATCCCCACGGTGTCACCCGGGCGGCCGAAGATGATCCCGTTGATCCAGATCAGCGCCGCGGCGACCATGCCGACGATCATCGTGACCTCGCCCGGCCGCCACGAGAGCTTCGACTTGCGCACGACCAGGTAGGCGAGCACGAACGGCGCGATGCACGCCGCCACGAGCAGCCAGTCCATGATCTTGTAGGTCTGGAAGGCGGTGAAGTCGCCGAACCTGCCGCCGTAGTTCGAGTTCGGGTTGCAGCCGGGCGGCGAGTTGCCCGCCTTGGTGGCGCAGCTCGTGGAGAACCAGGGCAGGAACAGGGAACCGAACAGCACCAGGGCACCGGCGAAGCCGACGAACTCGGCCCAATGCAATCGCTTGAAGTCCACGCTCTCTTTCTCCTCCTTGGCCTTGGGGGCCTCCAGCTCGCGCTTGTGCCGCGCCCGTCCGCCGAGCGCGCCGAGCCCCACGCCGAAGACGATCGTGATGGCCAGCAGCAGTATCGCCGGATGCGGGAGGTCGGCCTTCGCTTGCTTCCCGATCGCCTCGTGCGCCAGCAGGATGAAGCCGCCGAAGAGGCTCCCGCCGCACAAGCCGCGGAGCGCACCCTCGCGCGCCCCGTCGTGCTCGAGCCCGGCCAGGTAACCACCGGCGATCCCGAGGAACGACAGCACGAGGTACGCCGTCTTGTCGACGCCGAGCGTCCATCCGGTGACAGCGCCGTACGCCGCGGGAACGAACCCCGCGAGCACAAGCTGCAAAGCGACCGGCCTATCCCTGAACAGATGCGGCATATCTCCCTCTCCCCAAGCCCGGCCGGGACCCTACCTGAGCCGGACCGTTAGGGTCTGCACAGCACCGGCTCGTCCTGAAGAAGGTGTCCTTCCCCAAGAACAACTCAGCGCCCCTCGGAGGGGTTGGCCCGCTGGACAGGCGGCGGATCGAAGCGCTGCTCGCCGGCACCCGCGACCAGACGCTGTTCCTCGTCGAGCGCCTGGACGAGCGCGACGTGAACCGCGTGCACAGCACGCTGATGAGCCCGCTCGCCTGGGACATCGGCCACATCGCGGCGTTCGAGGACCTGTGGCTCGGCAACCGCGCGGGCGGGCTCGATCCGCTCCGGCCGGAGTTGTGGGAGGTCTACGACGCCACCGAGACGCCGCGCTACGACCGCGGCGAGCTGCCCTACCTGCGCTCGGGCGAGGCGCGCGAGTACATGGCCGCTGTGCGAGCGCGGTCGCTCGATGTGCTGGCGCGGACCGATCTGGCCGACCCCGCGAGCCCGCTCAACCGCGACGGGGTCGTGTGGGACATGGTCGTGCGCCACGAGCAGCAGCACAACGAGACGATGGCGCAGGCGATCTGCCTCGCCGACCCCGGCATGTACGAGCCGATTCGCCGGCCGCTGCCCATGGCGCGCGCCGGCGTCCACCAGGGACGGGTGAGGGTGGACGGCGGCCCGTTCCCGGCCGGCGCCTCCGCCGGCGGGTTCGCGTACGACAACGAGCGGCCACGGCACCTGGTCGACGTCCCGTCGTTCGAGATCGACCGGCTGCCGGTGACCAACGGCGACTGGCTCGAGTTCGCCGCCGACGGCGGCTACGAGCGCCGCCGCCTGTGGTCCGGCGCGGGCTGGGCCTGGCGGCGCGAGGAGAGCGCCGAGCGCCCGCTCCACTGGACCGGCGACGGCCTCGAGCGGATCTGCGACCGGTTCGAGGCGCTCGACCCCGCCAAGCCGGTGATGCACGTCTCCTGGTTCGAGGCCGACGCCTTCGCGCGCTGGGCCGGGCGGCGGCTGCCGACCGAGCACGAGTGGGAGAAGGCGGCCGCCTGGGGCCCGCACGCGAGCGCACCGAGCACCCATCCCTGGGGCCACGCGCCGCCGTCCCCGGACCGCGCCAACATCGGCCAGACCGGCTGGGGTGCCGCCCAGGCCGGCGCGTATCCCGCGGGCGCCTCCGCGTACGGCGTGCTCGGGATGACCGGCGACGCGTGGGAGTGGACGTCGAGCAGCTTCGAGGGCTACCCCGGCTTCGCGGCGTTCCCCTACCACGAGTACTCCGCGCCGTTCTTCGGCGGCGGCTACCGCGTGCTGCGCGGCGGCTCGTGGGCCACGCACGGGCGGGCCGTGACCAACAGCTTCCGCAACTGGGACCTGCCCGGCCGCCGCCAGATCTTCAGCGGGCTGCGACTCGCCAACGACGCGTGAGCGCGCGGATCCTCATCGAGGACCGCCTGAGCGCGGGCGGCGACCTCGCCGAGGAGGTGCGCGAGGGGCTCACGCGCCCGCTGCGCGAGCTGCCGCCCAAGCTCTTCTACGACGCCGCCGGCTCCGAGCTGTTCGACCGCATCTGCGAGCTGCCGGAGTACTACCCCACCCGCTGCGAGCGCGAGATCCTCGACCGGCGCGCGCTCGAGATCGTGCGCGGCGTGGACGAGCTGGTGGAGCTCGGCTCCGGCTCGGCCACCAAGACGCGCGTGCTGCTCGCCACCGGCGCCATCCGCCGCTACGTGCCGGTCGACGTCTCGCCCACCGTGGTCGAGCGCTGCGCCGAGGAGCTCTGCGACCTCTACGACGGCCTGGAGGTGCGCGGGCTGATCGGCGACTTCCACCGCGACCTCGAGCACCTGCCCGACGGCGACCACCGGCTGTTCGCGTTCCTCGGCGGCACCGTGGGCAACCTCCACCCGGAGCAGCGCGCGGGCTTCCTGGCGATGCTGCGCGAGCTGATGGGGCCGGACGACCGGCTGCTGCTGGGCACCGACCTGGTCAAGGACCGGGCCGTGCTCGAGGCCGCGTACGACGACAGCCAGGGCGTGACCGCCGCGTTCAACCGCAACGCCCTGCGCGTGCTCAACCGCGAGCTGGACGCCGACTTCGACCCGGACGCGTTCGAGCACATCGCGTTCTACGACGAGGTCAACTCGTGGATCGAGATGCGGCTGCGCTCGCGCCGGCGGCAGGCCGTTCGGATCGACGCCGCGGACCTGGACCTCGAGCTGGCGCCCGGCGAGGACATCCGCACCGAGATCAGCACCAAGTTCACGCCCGCGCGAGTCGAGCTGGAGCTGGCCGGCGCGGGCCTCGAGCTGGACGAGCTGTGGACCGACTCGGCCGGGCGCTTCGCGCTCAGCCTCTCGTCGCCGGGCTAGGCCGAGCCCTTCCAGCCGTGGAACGCCTCGAGCAGGCCCGCGCGCGTTGCCGGCGGCAGCGCACCGGCGGTGATCGTGCCCGCCTCGGCGATCACGAGCCGGAACTGCTCGACGTAGACGGTGCACTTCGCGCAGATCGCCAGGTGCTCCTCGAAGCGCGTGGCGGTGTCGGGGTCGAGCGCGCCCTCGAGATAGCTGGTCACCAGCTCCACGAGCTGCCGGCAGACGATCTCGGCCGGTGCCCGCGCGGCGCTCACGCGGCCTCCTCTCCGCTCGCGAAGTAGTCCTCGAGCGCACGCCTGACCTTGGTGCGCGCTCGGTGGAGCAGCACGCGCTGGTTGCCCTCCGTCAGGTCCAGCAGGCGGCAGACCTCCTCGGCGTCCACACCCTCCACGTCGCGCAGCGAGATCACCGTGCGCTGCGCGGGCGGCAGCGCGTCGATCGCCGCGCCGATCACCTCGCGGGTCTCGCGCGAGAGCGCGCGCTCCTCGCCGCCCGCGGCCCACGGCGTGGGCGGCACCGCCCAGTGGCCCTCGATGCGGTGGCCGGGCCCGAAGAAGCGCTCGGGCTCCACGCTCGGCCCCTCGCCGGTCTCCTCCGCGGCCAGCGCGGAGAACGGAACCACGCGCGAGTCGCGCACGCCGCGGGTCTTGGCGCGGTTGGTGAGGATCCGGAAGATCCAGGTCTTGAGCGACGAGCGCTCCTCGAAGCGGTCGATCCCCTTGAGCACGCCGAGCCAGGTCTCCTGGACCACGTCCTCGGCCGCCGCCGGCGTGGACACGAACGACATCGCCAGCCGCACGAGCTGCTGGTGGTAGCGCTCAACCAGCTCCATGAACGCCGCCTCGTCGCGGCGGCGCAGGCCCGCGATCAGGTCGGGCTCGGACAGCGTGGAGCGCTCGGAGGGCGAGCTCATCTCAGCGGTGGCCCGGGGTCGCCATCGGCGCGACCCTAGCCCCGGCAGTCCCAGTCGTAAAGGAGCGAGCGCGAAGCTCATCCCGCACAGTCGCCGCTCGGGCGCCCCGCGTTACGCCGCAAGGCCGCGCGGTTAGCCCGGCCCTCGCTCGACCAGCGTCGTGAGCACCACATTGGTGCGCGTGCGCACCACGTTCGTCTGGCTGTGGATCCGCTCGATCACCTTCTCGAGGTGCGGGATGTCGGACGCGCGCACGTGCACGATCGCCTCGGGGTCGCCGGCCACCGTGTAGGCGCCCACCACCTCGGGGTGGTCGGCCAGCGCGCGGCGCAGGGCGGGCAGCGAGGTGTCGCCCTCGCAGAAGACCTCCAGGAAAGCCTCGGTGGTCCAGCCGAGGGCCTCGCGGTCGATCAGCGCCGTGTAGCCGCGGATCGTGCCGTCGCGCTCGAGGCGGTCGATCCGCCGCTTGACCGCCGGCGCCGAGAGCGAGACGTGCTCGCCGATCTCCACGAGGCTTGCGCGGGCGTTCTCGCCCAGCAGCGCAAGGATCCGCCGGTCGATGTCGTCCAGGTTCTGTTTCTTGCTCGAACTTGCGGGATTCATAGTTGAAGTGTTGCCGATATCGGCTCTAGCGTTTGAAACGAAAGGAACGCGATGCTCGAGATCCCGATGGATAACACCACGACCGCCGCCCCCGGCTGGGGCCGCGACTACCTGCTCTGCGCCCCCGACCACTTCGAGGTGGCGTACGCGATCAACCCGTGGATGGACCTCGCGGTGGAGGTCGACCGCGGCCGCGCGCGGGCGCAGTGGGACGAGCTGGTGGCCGCGCTGCGCGGCGCGGGCGCGCGCGTGCGCACGATCGATCCCGCGGACGGGCTGCCCGACATGGTCTTCACCGCGAACGCGGGCCTGGTGGTGGGCGACGCGTTCGTGCCGGCCGCGATGCGCAACCCCGAGCGCCGCGGCGAGCAGGCGCACTTCGCCTCGTGGTTCGCGGCCAACGGCTTCTCCGTGCAGGCGCTCGGCAACGGCGCCGTGCAAGAGGGCGCGGGCGACGCGCTGCCGTTCGGCGGCCGCCTGGTGGGCGGCTGGCGCACGCGCTCGAGCGCCGAGGCCTACCCGGAGCTCGCGCGCCTGACCGGCGCCACCCCGGCCGCGGTCGAGCTGGTGGACCCGCGCTTCTACCACCTGGACCTCGCGTTCTGCCCGCTCGGCGAGGGGCGCGCGATGGTGGTGCCCTCGGCCCTCACCGAGGCAGGCCGCGCGGTGATCTCGGAGCTCGTGACCGAGCCGCTGCTGCTCGACGCCGAGGAGGGAGCGGCGTTCTGCGCGAACTCCGTGGTGGTGGGCAGCACCGTGGTGATGCCGGCCTGCCCGCCGCGGGTGCGCCGCCATCTCGAGGAGTGGGGGCTCAACCCCGTCGTGGTCGACGTGAGCGAGTTCCAGAAGGCGGGCGGCGCGGTGCGCTGCCTCACGCTCGCGCTCGACGTGGCGCCGGAGCACGTGGGCGCGCCGGCCCGCGCGGACTCGGAGCCGCGCCCGACGCCGATCGAGCTGGCCGAGCGCCACGGGGCGCACAACTACAACCCGCTGCCCGTGTCGATCGCGCGCGCCGAGGGCGCGTGGGTCTGGGACGCCGACGAGCGGCCCTACCTCGACGCGCTGTCCGCCTACTCGGCGCTCAACTTCGGCCACCGCCACCCGCGGCTGATCGAGGCCGCGCGGCGCCAGCTCGACCGCGTCACGCTCACGAGCCGCGCCTTCCACAACGACGAGCTGGGCCCGTTCTGCCGCGAGCTGGCGGAGTTGTGCGGGAAGGATCGCGTCCTGCCGATGAACACGGGCGCGGAGGCGGTGGAGACCGCTCTCAAGGTCGCCCGCAAGTGGGGCCGGCTGGTGAAGGGCGTGCCGGACGGCCGCGCGAAGGTCGTGGTCTGCGACGGCAACTTCCACGGGCGCACGATCACGATCGTCTCGTTCTCCGACGACCCGCTGGCGCGTGACGACTTCGGCCCGTTCACGCCCGGGTTCGAGTCGGTCCCGTTCGGCGACGCGAACGCCCTGCGCGCGGCGCTCGAGGACGACGACGTGGTGGCGTTCCTGTTCGAGCCGGTCCAGGGCGAGGCCGGCGTGGTGATCCCGCCCGACGGCTGGCTCCGCGAGGTGCGCGCGCTCTGCACCGAGCGCGGCGTGCTGATGATGGCCGACGAGATCCAGTCCGGGCTCGGCCGCACCGGGCGCACGTTCGCGTGTGACCACGAGGCAGTGGAGCCCGACGTGTACGTGCTGGGCAAGGCGCTCGGCGGCGGGATCGTGCCGCTGTCGGCGGTCGTGGCCGGCCACGAGGTGCTCGGCGTGCTGCGTCCCGGCGAGCACGGCAGCACGTTCGGCGGCAACCCGCTCGCGTGCGCGATCGGGCGCGAGGTGGTGCGCATGATCGACACCGGCGAGCACCAGGAGCGCAGCGCGCGGCTCGGCGAGCGGCTGCTCGGCACGCTGGTCGAGGCCGATCTCGCGCTGGTCGCGGGCGTGCGCGGCCGCGGGCTCTGGCTCGGAATCGACATCGTGGACGGCGGGCCGCCCGCCCGGGAGCTGTGCGAGCGCCTGATGCGCCGCGGGCTGCTCTGCAAGGACACGCACGAGAGCACGGTGCGGCTGGCTCCGCCGCTCACGATCGAGGAGCGCGAGCTCGACTTCATGGTCGACGCGCTGCGCGCCGAGCTCGCCTGACGCCGGGCGCCTGGCTACACTGCGCGACGCGCCGAGTCTCCGCCGCCAGCGGTGGGGAACGGGGGAACCGAGAAGTTTGGGGCGAATCGCCGTCTAGGCGCGGCGTAGCGCACAGCGCAAGCCCGTCAGCTCACCTCGTAGGCGCACGACGACGAGAGGGGACGTTCTGAGGTTCCAAGCCCGCACGGGTGGTGTGAACGCAGCCGCGGTCATGGCCGTGGCGCTTTCCCTCGTCCTGATGCTCGCCCCGGCGGCGCTCGCCCAGGACGCCCAGCCCACCGGCGGCGCCGCGCCGCCCCCGGCCGGGTCCGCGGACGGGATGCCCAAGGTGCCGTACGCGAGCGAGATCGCCGCGGCGGCGGACGCCAACGGCGTGGACCGCCTGCTGCTGGCCGGCCTCGTCCGGATCGAGTCGAACTTCAACCCGCAGGCCACCAGCGGCTCCGGCGCCCGCGGGCTCACCCAGCTGATGCCGGGCACCGCACGCACCCTCGGCCTGCGGGTGGATCCCAAGAGCGGCGTGGACGATCGCCTCGTGCCGGCCAAGTCGCTCGCCGCGGGCGCGCGCTACCTCAAGGATCAGATCACCCGCTTCGGCAGGACCAGCCTCGGCCTGGCCGCCTACAACGCCGGCCCGCGCCCTGTCATCCGCGCCAAGGGC
>JAXDJC010000056.1:0-8637 GCA_034663685.1 Thermoleophilaceae bacterium | reverse complement strand
GTGGCCGACTCGTCCGGGATCTCGCGGACTCGCCCCACCGCCCGGAAGGCCAGCAGCACCATCGCGATGGCCAGCGCCGCGTTCAGCCCGAGCAGGCCGAGCGCGATGCGGGTGAGCTCGTGGCCGCCGATCGTGATCATCGCCACCGGCTGGGCCGCGGCGGCCAGCGCCACCACCAGGATGAATCCCGCCTTGTGCAGCGCCAGCTGGTACTGCACCGCGAGGTACGTCAAAGCGAGCATCGACATCGCGAGCCCGAGCCACGGCAGCGCGTCCGACGCGCCCGAGAGCTTGAACGCGATCCGCAGGATCGGCTCCGCCGCCACCGTGTAGACGAGCACCATCGGCACCGCGATCGCCGCGATCAGCGCCAGCGTCCGCGCGAGCACGCCGGTGGCGCTCTCCCCGAGGTGAGTCCGCCGCGCGGCCTCGGGCACGAGATACAGGGACAGCCCGATCGCCACCCACATGATCGCCTTGGCGGCCACCGCCGCGGCGGCGTAGTTGCCGGCCGCCTCGCCGGTCGCGAGGTGCTTGACGATGATCACCTGGCCGTCCTGGAGCCAGGCCACGAGCCCCAGCGCCGCCACCGGCATCGCGGCCCGCCCGACCAGCTCCCGCAACGGGTGCTCGTGCGCGTGGTGCGCCTGCGGCAGGTGCTTGCGCAGCGGGATCACGAGCCACAGGCCCACGGCCAACAGAGCCATCGGCGTGCCGAGGAACGCCCCCGTCACCTCGGCGTGCTTGCCGCTCACGATCAGCACGAGCACCAACCCGAAGACGAGCCGCGCCGCCTCCTGCACGGCCATGCTGGCCCCCACCGTCCGGTACTCCTGGAAGCCCTGAAGCGCGCCGCGCTCCACCGACAGGATCAGCCACAGCACGCCCGTCGGGAGCGTGGCGGCCGCGGCCCAGGGGAGCTCGTCCACGCCGATGGCCGCCGCCAGGAGGTCCCGCGCGAGGATCGAGATCACCAGCACGCCGAAGCCCGCGATCGCCAGGCGCATCACCCAGCGCCGCACGCCGGCGCCCGCGGCCGGGTCGCCCGACGCCAGCTCCGCGCTCACCTCGCGAGCCACCGTGGTCTGCAGCGCCTGACCGGGGACCATCAGGATGATGAACGCCGAGATCAGCGCCGCGAGCGACCCGTAGCCGACCCCGCCGAGGATCCGGGCGAACACGACCGTGAAGCCAAGCGCGAGGATGTTCCCCAGGATCACGGCGGCCGCGAGCCCGGCCGCCCGCCCCGTGTCCGAGCCGGCCAGCCCGCGCAGACCGCGCGCGTCGAGGGACCGAAGCGAGGGTCTCAAGGCGCGGCAACAGTACCCCCAAATCCGCTTGGGGACGCATGGTTATCCTCGCCGGGTGCAGGAACGCGCACTGGCGGAGCGCCTCATCACGTACGACACCTCCCAGCTCGACGGCATCCGTGCCGCGGCCGGGTTCGTGAAGGGATGGCTCGAGTCGAACGACGTGGAGGTCAAGGACGGGGAGCACAACGAGCTGCCCGTGCTGGCGGCCAGCGTCGGCGCCGAGGCGGGCACCACGGTGGTGTTCCACGGCCATCTCGACGTGGTCCCCGGCCGCCCCGACCAGTTCGAGCCACGGGTGGAGGACGATCGCCTGATCGGCCGCGGCGCCTACGACATGAAGGGCGGCCTGGCCGGGATGATGTGCGCCTTCCGCGAGCTGTCTGCGCAGAACGACGTGCGCGTGCACTTCGTCTGCGTCTCCGACGAGGAGTCCGACGAGCCGTTCTCGCGCGGCTCCGACTATCTCGTGGAGAAGGGCTACACGGGCGACTTCGCCATCACCGGCGAGCCGACCGACCTCCGCATCGGCGTGCAGGCCAAGGGCGTGCTGGCGCTGCGCATCGAGGTGGCCGGCACCTCCGCGCACGGCTCGACCCCGTGGCTCGGCGACAACGCGGTGCTGAAGGCTGTCGACGTGTTCCGCCAGATCCAGTCGATGCCGTTCGCTCGCGAGGCCTCCGAGCTGTTCGACCGCCCCTCGATCAGCCTCGGCCGCATCTCCGGCGGCGACCGGATCAACACGGTCCCCGACCGCTGCACGATCGACGTGGACATCCGCTACCTCCCCGGCCAGGATGCGCGCACGATCCTCGGCGGCATCCGCGCCATCCCCGACACTGAGGTCTCCGTCGTGCTCCAGCGCGATCCCGTCAACGTGGAGAAGGACAACCCGTTCGTGACCGTCCTCGCCGGCAGCGTCTCCGAGTGGCTCCCGGCCGACCGCGTGTCGATCGGCCGCGACGGCGCCTCGGACGCGATCAGCTTCATCGACGCGGGCGTGCCGGCCGTGGAGTTCGGCCCGGTCGGCGGCGGCCACCACGGCCCCGACGAGTGGGTGTCGATCTCCTCGCTCGACCGCTACCGCCAGGCGCTCGTCCAGTTCGTGCACGACCTCCCCCGGACGGTCGAGAGGGGGCACCTCCGCATTGCCTGACCCCAAGGTCGGCATCTTCAAGCGCTACCTGCTCGGGGCGTTCCTGATCATCGCCGCGTCGGCGGGCGCCACGGGCGTGGCGGCGTTCGACGAGCTGAACGCGGTCACCGACGCCTTCAAGAACGGCCAGCTCGTGGACCTACAGAAGGGACTGGCGAACGCCGACGCCGGCAAGCCGCAGACGATCATGCTGATCGGCAGCGACACGCGGGCCAAGGGCGCGCGCGACTACACCGGCCAGCGCGGGCTCTCGGACACGATGATGCTGGTCCGGCTCGACCCGTCCAAGAAGCAGATCGCCGTGCTCTCGCTGCCGCGCGACCTGAAGGTCCACATCCCCGGCCACGGCGTGGACAAGCTCAACGCGGCCTACGCGTTCGGCGGGGCCAAGCTCACGCTGGACACGGTCAAGGAGTTCACGGGCCTCAGCGTGAACCACGTGGTCAACATCGACTTCCGCGGCTTCAGGAAGGCCGTGAACGCCCTCGGCTGCATCTACGTGGACGTCGATCGCCGCTACTTCAACAACAACACGAGCGGCGGCGACCAGTACGCCACGATCGACATCCAGCCCGGCTACCAGAAGATCTGCGACCAGGACGCGCTCGACTACGTCCGCTACCGCCACACCGACAACGACATCGTGCGCGCCGCCCGCCAGCAGGGCTTCCTGCGCGCGCTCAAGGCGCAGGTCGGCGTCAACCGGATCATCGCGGACCGCCGCAACCTGATCAAGATCTTCGGCAAGTACACGCAGTCGGACATCGGCTCGCGCAAGACCGTGCTGCGGCTGCTCAAGCTGGTCATCGCCTCCGCCGGCCTGCCGATCCATCAGGTCCAGTTCAAGGGCAAGCTCGGGGCGAGCTACGTGACCGCCACCTCGGAGGCCGCGCACCGCCTGGCCGACGAGTTCCTCGGCGCGAACACCACGAACGGGAAGAAGGGCAAGAAGAAGAAGCGCAAGCCCGAGCGCCCGCCGCGCCTGGTGGACGCCTCGAGCATGGGCAGGAACATCGCGCTCCAGGTGGTGAGCCAGGGCCTGCGCAAGCTGCGCGTGTACTACCCGCACCAGCTCGTGGCGGGCGCCTCGTACCTCGCTCCGCCGCGCGCATACGCGCTGCGCGGCAAGCACAACCGCAAGTACCGCGCCTACCGCATCGTCATCTCCGCGGGCGCGATCGGTGAGTACCTGGGCGTGCAGGGCACCGCGTGGAAGAACCCGCCGATCCTCGCCGGGCCGCACGAAACCCGCACTGTGGGGCGCAACAAGGTGCAGGTCTACTACGACGGCCAGCGGGTCCGGCTGGTGTCCTGGAAGACCAAGCAGGGCGTCTACTGGGTCTCGAACACGCTGACCCAGAAGCTCTCGCTCAAGCAGATGCTCGCGATCGTCCGCTCGACGAAGCCTTTGTAGGCTCATCGGCCCCGTGGCCGAGCGCGAACCCATTGGAGTGATCGGGGCCGGCTGGGTCGGCCTGGTCACGGCTGCCTGCTTCGCCGAGCTCGGGCACGAGGTCCACTGCCGCGACATCGTGCAGGAGAAGGTCGACTCGCTGCGCCGCGGCGAGGTGCCGATCTACGAGCCGGGCCTCGCCGACCTGCTGGCCAAGAACAGGGAGCGGCTGCACTTCACCACCGAGATGGGCGACGTCCTCTCGGGCGCCAACCTGCTCTTCTGCTGCGTGGACACACCGCCCACCTACTCCGGCGACGCGGACCTCTCCCGGGTGGAGCGCGTGGTGGAGGAGCTGGGCGACTCGCGCGAGCACGCGATCGTGATGAAGAGCACCGTGCCGGTGGGCACCGGGCGCTCGATCCGCCGGCGCCGCGAGGACGTGGGCTACGTGTCCAACCCGGAGTTCCTCAAGGAGGGCTCGGCCGTGTCGGACTTCATGCAGCCCGACCGGGTGGTGGTGGGCGCCGAGCCGGAGTCCGGGCCGTTCGGCGACCGCGTGGCCGGCCTCTACGAGCCGCTCGACTGCCCGATCGTGCGCACCGACGTGGCGAGCGCCGAGATGGTCAAGCTCGCCTCGAACGCCTTCCTCGCCACCAAGATCTCGTTCATCAACGAGATCGCGAACGTGTCCGAGGAGCTGGGCGCGGACGTGACGGAGGTGGCGCGCGGCATGGGGCTGGACCAGCGCATCGGAACGCAGTTCCTGCGGGCTGGGATCGGCTACGGCGGCTCATGCCTCGTCGGCGGGGAAACCGTGCTCATCCGGCGCGGAGGTTGCTGCGCGCTCGTGCGGCTGGATGAGCTGTTCGAGCGTTTCGCTGAGGATCAGGACCTGGCCCACCTCGATCCCGAGGTCCTCCATCCGGACGGGCTGGCGGTACTCTCCTGGCGCGAGGGGAGGGCGAAGCCCGAGTTCCTGCCCGTCGGGCTCCTCACCCGCCGGCAGTATGAAGGCGACGTCGTGGAGGTCACGACCAAGATGGGCCGGCGCGTGACCGCCACCGCCGACCATCCGTTCGTGGTGGCCGATTCCTCCGGGCGCAACGTGCGTGAGAAGCTCGCGAGCCACCTGAGTCCGGAAGAGGACTGGCTGCCGGTCGCCCAGGGCGCGCCGCGAACGGCGGTCGAGGAGGTCGCGCTCGAGCCGCTCGAGGGCGCGGTCGTCGCCGGGCTGCAGCCGCGGGACATCATCGTCCGGCCGGCTGCGCCCGAGGTCGAGGCCCTCGCCGGGGCGCCGCGCGAGCGGTGGGTGGCCGGCCTCGACTACCCGCGCGGGGTTACCCAGCGGCGCTCCGACATCCTGCGCAACGGAGCTCTCCGGCTGCACGAGGCGCACCGGCTCGGCGTCTCGACCGAGGGGGCGAGCGCGCTCACCGCGAGGAACGGCACCTCGATTCCGTTCGGGCTGAGGATGGACGAAGCCTTCTGGCGCGTCGTCGGCCTGTACATCGCGGAGGGACACACGAGCGAGGGCCACCGGCTGCACTGGTCGTTCCACCCCAGCGACGAGATGGACCTCGTCGAGGAGGTCCGCGACTTCTGGCAGAGCCGCGGGGTGAAGGCGAGCGTGTTCCGTTGGCCGACCACCACCCAGGTGCGGGTCTCCTCCCGTCTGCTCGTCGGCTGGTGGGAGGGACTGGGCCTCGGGCGCAACGGTTACGAGCAGCGGATCCCGGTGGCCGCATGGAGCCAGGACGAGGCGTCGAAGCGTGCTCTCCTCTCGGGCGCCTGGCGGGGCGACGGGTCCTGGTCGTACGTCAGCGGCGGGCCGAGCGTCGTGCTCGAGTACGGCACGATCAGCCGCGAGCTGGCCGACGGCCTTTTGCGACTGCTCGGCGACCTGGGGATCGTCGCGCGGCTGAAGGTGGGTCGGACCGCAAAGTCGACGGCCGACACGTATTGGATTCTGATCTCGGGTGCGGATCAGGTCGAGCGGGTGCTCGAGTTCGTGCCCGAGCGCGACCGGCAGCCGATCCGCGACTCGATCGCCCGTCAGGCCAAGCGGATCGCGCCGACCGGCTATCGCCGTCACCATCACCGCAACGCCGCATGGGTCCGTGTCGCGACGACCGAGCGCCGCCCGTTCAAGGGGCCGGTCTATTCGATGGAGGTGCCGGAGGCTCACACGTTCGTGACCACCGGGGGCCTCACCGTCCACAACTGCTTCCCGAAAGATGTCTCCGCCCTCAAGCAGCTCGCCGGCAACACCGGGTACCACTTCCAGCTCCTCACGGCCGTGATCGAGGTCAACGAGCTGCAGAAGCGGCGCACGATCGGCAAGCTCCAGAAGCACCTGGGCTCGCTCGTGAACAAGGAGATCGCCCTGCTGGGCGTGGCGTTCAAGCCGAACACCGACGACATCCGCGAGGCCACCGCCCTCGTGCTGGCCGCCCGGCTCCAGAGCGAGGGCGCCCACGTGCGCGTGTACGACCCGGTGGCGAGCGTGCGCGCGGCCGACATGCTCGGCGGCGCGCGGATCTGCGAGTCGGCCGAGGAGGCCCTCGAGGGCGCCGACGGCGCGGTGCTCGTGACCGAGTGGCCGGAGTTCCGCGAGCTCGACTGGACCGGCGCTGTCAAGGCCGGGATGGCCCAGCCGCTCGTGGTGGACGGCCGCAACTTCCTGGACTCAGCGCTGCTCCGGGACGCCGGCTTCGCCTACGAGGGCATCGGGAGGTAGGCCTTGCAGGCGCTGGTCCTTGCCGGCGGCGAGGGCACCCGGCTCCGGCCGCTCACCCTCACCGTCCCCAAGCCGGCGATGCCGCTCGCCGGCCGCCCGTTCCTCACCTTCATGCTCGACTGGCTCGCCGCCCACGGCGCCACCGAGGCGATCCTCTCGTGCGGCTACCGCTCGGACGGCGTGCGCCGCGTGCTGGGCGACATCTACGACGGCATGCGACTGCGCTACGTGATCGAGGAGGAGCCGCTCGGCACCGCCGGCCCGGTGCGGCTGGCCGCCGACGAGGGCCTGCTCGCCGACCGCTTCCTCGTGCTGAACGGCGACACGCTGACCGACTTCGACCTGACCGCGGAGGTGGCCCAGCACGAGGAGACCGGGGCACTCGGCACCCTCGCGCTCGCGGCGGTGGAGGACACAGCGAGCTACGGGGTCGTGCCCACCGACGAGGACGGCCGCGTGGTGGAGTTCCTCGAGAAGGTCGAGAACCCGCCGACCAACCGCATCAACGCGGGGGCGTACGTGCTGGAGGGGTCCGTGGCGGAGCGGATCGAGCCGGGCCGCGCGGTGTCGTTCGAGCGCGAGGTCTTTCCCGCGATGGCCGCGGAGGGCGTGCTGTACGGCCACATGGCCGAGGGCTACTGGATCGACATAGGCACGCCCGAGCGCTACCTCGAGGCCACCTACGACCTGCTCGCGCGGCGGGTGGGGAGCAGGCTCCCGCCGAGCGACGAGACCGGCTCGCTGATCTACGCCGGGTCGATCACGAGCGGGGCGCGGATCGGCCCGCAGTCGGTGGTCGGCTCGCACTGCGTGGTGGGGGAGAGGTCGGTGGTCGAGCGCTCGGTGCTCCACGACAACGTGCGCGTGGGGCGCGACTGCACGATCGAGTCGGCCGTTGTCGCGCAGGACGTGCGCGTGGGCGACGGCGCGCGGATCGCCGAGGGCGCGATCGTGGGCGCGGGCGCGGTGGTGGAGCCCGGCGCCGCGGTGGAGCCGGGCGCGCGCGTGCAGCCGGAGGAGACGGTGCGCGCCGCCGAGGAGCCGGCGCTGGCTCCGCAGGAGGACCGGTGAGCGGCGACCCCTCCGGAATGCTCGGCGACGTGCTCGCCCAGCCCGACCAGATCGAGGACGCGCTCTGGCGGGTCGAGGCGGCCGGCGTGCCGCGCCGCGACCTCGACGGCGGCCTGGTGGTGGCCGGCATGGGCGGCTCGGCGATCGGCGGCGACCTGGCGGCGGCTGTCGTCGGCGAGCGCGCCACCCACCCGATCCGCACCCGCCGCGGCTACGGCCTCGACCCCTGGACTCGCCCGGAGTCGCTGATCCTCTGCGCCAGCTACTCGGGCGAGACCGAGGAGACCCTCTCCTGCTACGAGGCCGCCCGCCGGCTGGACGCGCCGCGCGTGGTGCTCACCACCGGCGGCACGCTGGCAGAGCGCGCCCGGGAGGACGGCGTGCCCGTGATCGGCGTGCCCTCCGGCATGCAGCCGCGCGCCGCGGTGGTCTACATGACGGTGGCCGCGCTCGAGTGCGCCGCGGCGTGCGGGGCCTCGCCGCCGCTGCGCGCGGAGATCGAGGCGGCGGTGCCCGCGCTGCGGGCGGTGGGCGCCGACGAGTCCGAGCCGCGGGCGCTCGCCGAGGCGCTGCTCGACCGCGTGCCGGTGGTGCACGGCGCGGGCCGCACCGCGGCTCCCGCGCGGCGCTGGAAGACGCAGCTCAACGAGAACGCCGAGGTGCCCGCCTTCGCCACCGTGCTCCCGGAGGGCGACCACAACGAGGTCTGCGGATACGCCACCGGCCTCGGGCCCTTCTCCGCGATCATCCTGACCGACGACGGCCTCGACGCCCGCCTCCAGCGCCGGATCGGGATCACGGCGGACCTGCTGGCCGCCGAGGGAGCGCCCGTGCACATGGTGGAGGCGCGCGGCGTGAGCGCCACCGAGCGCGTGCTCTCGCTGGTGATGCTCGGCGACCTCACCTCGGTCCACCTGGCGCTGCTGCGCGGTGTGGACCCCACGCCGGTGGAGGCGATCGACCGGCT
>JAXDJC010000036.1:0-19441 GCA_034663685.1 Thermoleophilaceae bacterium | reverse complement strand
TGGAAACCATAACCCTCTACCACATGGTCATAGAAGGGATGCTCGCGCTCACCGGGCAGCACTTCATCCTCCAGTACAACGAGGAGCAGGGAACGCTGCCCGGGTTCGTGGAGGGCTTCAACAACGTCGCCCGCGACGAGCACCGCCACGTGGCCTTCGGCGCGGCCTTCCTCCGCGACATGGCTGCGGACGACACCCGCTACGCGGACGCGATCCAGCGGACGCTGATCGAGGTCGGGCCCGTCGCGGACGCGGTGCTGCGGCCGCACTGGTACGAGGAGGGGCAGGAGGTCTTCGGCGTGAGCCTCGAGGAGACGCGCGAGTTCGCGATGAAGGCGCTCGACCGGCGGCTGAAGGTCATCGGGCTCACGCCCGTCGCCTGAGCGCCGGGCTCACGCCCGTCGCCTGAGCGCCGGGCTCACGCGGGCCGGCTGGGCACCCGCTACTGGCGGGGCTGCTGCTCGCCCGCCGGGGCGCCCTGCGAGGACGGCCCGGAGGCGCGCTCGCCGGGAGGCGAGCTGGGCGGCGGGGTCGAGCCGTCGCCGCTTCCCGAGCTCGTGCCGTCGCTCGAGGACGGCTCGCCCGGGGTGAGCACCACCGTGGAGCCGTCCTGCTGGGTGGTGCCCGCGGGCGGCGTCGAGGTATCGGTGGTGGTGGCGGGGGGCACCGTGGCGGTGACCGGGGGGGTGCTGGAAGGGGCCGGGTCGGCGACCGGGACCGTGGCGGTGACCGGCGTGGGCGTGGCCGGCGCGGCCTTGGCCTCCTTGCCGCTCGGCTTGGCGGCCGCGGTGGTGACGGCCACGGCGACCGGCTTGGGCTCCACGTTCGCGGCTGCGGCCACCGGCGCCGGCGCGCGGGGTGCGACGGCGGCCACGGCGGCGGGCTGGTTGCGCTGATCGAGCGCGTGCCCGGCGACCTCGCGGACCTCCGCGGCGCCGGCGGTCACGATCGCGGCTGCGGCGATGCCGGCCGCGGCCTTCGAGGCGAGCCCGGCGATGCCCGCGGAGAGCGCGCTGCCCGCGGCGGAGCCGCCGGCGGTTGCCCCGGCGCCGCCGGCCGAGGCCGCGATGCCGCTGCTCGCGGCCGAGCCGCCGCTCGAGGCGGCGCCAACGCCCAGCTTGGCGATGAAGAGCTTGATGGCCACCAGCGGCCCGATCGGGTAGACGGCGGCGAGTGCGCGGTTGGTCCGTCGCAGCTCGGTGCGGAACCCGCGGCAGCGCTCGCAGCCCTTGAGGTGGCGGCGGACCGGCGCCGAGGTGCGGGCGAGGCCCTCGGCCACCTGGCCCAGCTCGAGCCGGACCTCCGCGCACGAGAGCAGCCGCGCCTCCGCGGCCTCACCGAGTGAGACGCGCGCGCGTACGAGGAGCGACTTGACGCTCGGCACGGTCGTGTCCATCGCCTCCGCGATCTGCTCGTAGGAGAGCGCGTCGATCTCGCGCAGCAGCAGGGCGGTGCGCTGGGTCTCGGGCAGCTCCTGCACGTCGCTCACGATCTGGCGGAACTCCTCGCGCTTGTGCACGGTGTCGGCGGTGGTGGTGCCGCCGTCGCGCTCGAAGACATCCATCGAGTCCTGGCCCGAGGCCGTGGGACGGCGCAGGTGGTTGAGGCAGCGGTTGCGCGCGATGCGGTAGAGCCACGGGCGCGCGTTGATCGGCCGCTCGTCGGCGAGCATCGCGTTGAAGGAGGCGGTGAAGACCTCCTGGAGCACGTCCTCGGCGTCCTCGGTCGAGCCGAGCATGTGGCGGCAGAAGGCGAGCAGCCGCGACTGGTAGCGCTGAACGAGCGTCTCGAACGCGCCGTGGTGACCCTTGCGGGTCATCGCGATCAGCTTCTCGTCACTCTGAAGGCGGAGCAGGGGCGAGCGGCCCGGGAGCACCGGGATCCGCGTGCTGTGCTGAAGAGCGCCTGCTTCCAAGGATGTTCTCGAGCCGTGACCCGACCTTGGGGACACGCTAGCACTGGGAAAGTTGCGGGTCCAGACCCGATTGCAGACCTAAGATTCGCGTCCGCCCGGGTGATGGAACTGGTAGACAGCGGGGCCTTAAAAGCCCTTGCCCCTCGCGGGGCGTGTGGGTTCGAATCCCACCCCGGGCACCTCGCCGTCCGCGTTGCCGTCCACCTCGCCGTCCCCCTTCTTCCCGCGCTGGGTCGGGTCCGGGATGCCCGTGGTGTCGGGCGGGTCGTCCATCTTCTTCGTGTCGCGCGGCGGGAGGAACGGCTCGCGATCCTCCGGTTTCATCCCCGCCTCGATCTGCCGGCGTCGCTCGAGCTCGGCATTGAACTCCGCTCCCAACAGGACCGCGATGTTCGAGACCCAGAGCCACACGAGGAACGAGATCACTCCGCCGAGCGCGCCGTAGGTCTTGTTGTAGGAGCCGAAGTTGGCCACGTAGAAGGCGAACGCGGCCGACGCCGCCACCCACACGAGCACGGCGAAGAGGCCGCCCGCCGAGATCCAGCGGAAGCCCGGCTGCTTGACGTTCGGCGCCGCCCAGTAGAGGAGCGCGAACATGAGGCTCACGATCAGCAGCAGGGCCGGCCACTTCGCGATGCCCCACGCAGTGACCGCGCTGTCGCCCAGGCCGATCACGTTGCCCGCCTGCTTGGCGAGCCCGCCGGTGAAGACCACGGCGACCGCGCACACCAGCGTGCCGATCACGAGCGCGAGCGTCACGCCCACGCGCACGGGGATGCTCTTCCAGATCGGCCGCCCCTCCTCGACGTCGTAGATCGCGTTCGACGCGCGCATGAACGCCGCGGTGTAGCCGGACGCCGACCAGAGGGCGCCGGCGAGGCCGGCCACGAACGCGAAGCCCGCCGCGCCCTGGCTGCGCTGGAGGTCGTTGACCGCGTTGGTGAAGATCTGCTGCGCCGGCCCGGGCGCGACCTTGCCGAGGTTGTCGATCAGCGGCTGGGTGGCCGAGTTACCTATCAGCCCGAGCAGCGACACGATCACGATCAGCGCCGGGAAGATCGCGAGCACGGCGTAGTACGTCAGCGCCGCCGCCCAGTCGGTGATGTTGTCCTTCCTGAACTCCGAGATCGTGCGCTTGGCGACCTCGACCCAGGAGCGCTTCTCGACCTGGCCGGGGTGGTCCGGGGTTCCAGCCTGGGCGTCCATAGGGTCGGGCTTACCCGGCAACCGCGCGCGGTATACGTTTCAGGCACGTGAAATTGCTCTTCATCCCATTCAGCGTCGTCAGCGGCCTCGTCGCCGGGTTCGCCGGCAAGAAGGTCTTCGAGCAGCTCTGGGGCGTGATCGACGATCGCGAGCCGCCCGAGCCCGAGCATCGCTTCGCGTCGTGGCAGAAGGTGCTCCTGGCGGCCGCGCTCCAGGGCGCGGTGTTCCGTGCCACGCGCGCTCTCGTGGACCGCGGATCGCGCAGCGCGTTCGCCAGCCTGACCGGCAGCTGGCCCGGTCAGGAACGTCCCGAGATCGAGTAACTCAGGCGCGCCACCGCTAACGGCGCGTTAGCGGGATCAACATGCGCTTAACACGCGTTCTCCCGATGGCAACCAAAGCGCCGCAAACCTACGCACCTTTCCGATAGATTTCCGCGCCCTGTACCCCCATTAGGACCGGCCAGGAGCCGGGATCCGAACAGGGCCGGGGAGGAGACCAGGGCACGGGATGCGATCGGGTGCGAGCGCCGCGGGACGCGTGGCCGCCATTGGGGCGGTCGTTGCCGCGATCGTAATCGTCGCCATTCTCCTGTTCCGCGGGGGCGGCGGATTCGAGGTCACGGCCGATTTCCAGAACGCCGCGCAGCTCGTGAACGGCAACCAGGTCACGATCGGCGGCTCGCCCGTCGGGACGGTGAAGGACATCCAGCTCACCGACGACAGCCGGGCGCGGGTCACGCTCTCGATCGACAGCGACTTCGACAAGCTGCCGATCGAGACCCAGGCCGTGATCCGGCAGGCGTCTCAGTCCGGGATCGCCAACCGCTACGTGGAGCTCCAGCTCCCGCCGCAGAACAGGCGCTCGGGCAAGAACATCGCCGACGGCGGCAGGATCCCGATCACCAAGACCACGACGGCCGTCGAGCTCGACCAGCTCTTCAACACGCTCGACCCCCCCACCCGCAACGCGATCTCCGCGTTCTTCAAGAACTCGGCCAAGCAGTACGTGGGGAAGGAGGAGCAGCAGCGCGCGCTGTTCCACTACCTGAACCCGGCGCTCTCCACCTCGAGCCACCTCTTCAACGAGCTCAACCGCGACTCCCCGCTGCTCGCCAACTTCCTCCAGGACAGCGAGACGCTGGTGTCCGCGCTGGCCGAGAAGCGCGACGACCTGACCGCGCTCGTGAACAATGCGAACCGCACCTTCACGGCGCTCGGCAACCAGCGCGCCGCGCTCGGTGAGGCAATCGCGCGCCTGCCCGACTTCATGCGCACGGCCAACACGACCTTCGTGAACCTGCGCGCCGCGCTCACCGACGTGGATCCGTTCGTCAACGCCTCCAAGCCGGTGGCCCGCCTGCTGCGGCCCTTCCTCGCCCAGCTGCGCCCGCTGGCGCACGACGCCAAGCCCACGATCCGCGACCTCAGCAACACGCTGCTGAAGAAGGGCGCGAACAACGACCTGCTCAACCTCCAGACCACGTTCCCCGCGCTGGCCTCCGCGGCGCTCGACACGAAGGTGCGCAAGCCCAACTTCGGCACCGGCGCCCAGAGCGTGGGCAACGTGCGCGGCTCCTTCCCGACCACCGTCGACGCGCTCAACGCCTCGGCGCCGATCATCGCGCAGGGCCGCCCCTACACGCCGGAGCTGATCGGCTGGTTCGACGACTTCTCGACCAGCGGCCCGTTCGACGCCGCCGGCGGCTTCTCGCGCGCGCAGATCGTCTTCAACCTCTTCAACATCACCTCGGGCCTGCCGCTAACCGGGGCCCAGCAGGCCAACTTCTCCCAGTTCGGGCGGACCGGGCAGTTCAAGCGCTGCCCCGGCGCCGCAGAGCAGGCCGCGGTCGACGGCTCGAACCTCCTGAGCGCCTCCGAGCAGGCTGCGCTCGACTGCAAGGAGAGCGACCGGGCAGTGGGGCCGCTGCCGTGACCCGGCGGATAGTCACGGCCCTCGTCCTGCTCGCCGTCTGCGCGATCGCCTTCATCAGCACGGCCGCGAACAACAGCGGGGGCCAGGGGCGCGAGGTCAAGATCGCGTTCGACAACGCCTTCGGCCTCACCAAGGGCGGTGACCTGCGCGTGGCGGGCGTGCGCGCGGGCCAGACCACCGACTTCAAGAACTCCCGTGGGCCGGAGTGCCAGAACGTCGACACGAAGAACCAGAAGCCGCGCACGTGCGCGATCGTGATCGCCAAGATCAGCGAGCCGGGCTTCAAGTCCTTCCGCACCGACTCGCACTGCGACATCCGCCAGCAGTCGCTGATCGGCGAGTACTACGTGGACTGCCAGCCCGGCACCGCGCCGAAGGAGCTCGCGAACGGCGCGATGATCCCGGTGCAGCGCACCACCTCCACGGTGCCCACCGACCTCGTGAACAACATCTCGCGGCGCCCGTACCGCGAGCGCCTGCGGCTGATCCTCGCCGAGCTGGGCACCGGCCTCGCCGGCCGCCCGGACGACCTGCGCGAGGTCCTGCGGCGCGCGCACCCGGGCCTGCGCGAGACGCGCAAGGTGCTCCAGATCCTGGGCAACCAGAAGACCATCATCCGCAACTTCATCGCCGACTCCGACACGGTCGTCGGCCAGCTCGACCAGAAGAAGCGCGACGTGGCGCGCTGGATCCGGGAGACAGGCCGGACGGCCGCGATCTCGGCCTCGCGGCGCGACAACATCGCGGCCGGGTTCCAGCGCCTGCCGACCTTCCTCGGCGAGCTTCAGCCCACCATGGCGCGGCTCGGTGAGCTGACCGACGCCCAGACTCCGCTCCTGCGCGACCTCCAGCGCGCGGCGCCGGCCCTCAACGAGTTCTTCACGCGCCTCGGCCCGTTCGCCAACGCCTCGCTCCCGGCCTTCCGGTCACTCGGCCGCACCGCCGACGTGGGCACAAGCGCCTTCCGCGAGAGCCAGCAGGAGATCACCCAGCTGCGCAAGCTCGCCGCCGCGGCACCCGTGCTCGGCAAGCCGCTGCGCCAGTTCCTCCAGCAGTCCGACAACCGCGCCCGGGCGATCGACACGGACGTGCGCGCCGCGCAGTCCGCGCCGCCAGCGCCCGACAAGAACTCCAACTCGCCCAAGAAGCGCGCCGGCTTCACCGCCATGGAGTCGCTCCTCAACTACCTGTACTGGCAGACCCTCGCGATCAACCAGTTCGACGAGATCAGCCACGTGCTGCGCACGGCCAACTTCATCACCGGCTGCACCACGGTCCAGAACGACCTGCGCGGCCCCGAGATGGGCGGCACCGAGGCTCAGGCGACGCTGCGCGAGACCTGCAAGTCGTACCTCGGCCCGTACCAGCCCGGGATCCTGCACCCGGACCCGACCGACCCCGACGGCGGCAAGATCGGCTTCGGCCAGGGCGGCGGCCAGACGACCCCGAAGTCGATCGCGCTCCGCAGCACCACGCCCGCCAAGGCCGGAGAGCGCCGCTCCGCCGGCCAGCCGGTGGCGCTGCCGCTGCCCGGCCAGTTCGACCCGTCGGTGCCGCACGTGACCCTCCCGCCGGCCATCCAGGCCCTCGTGGACGGCGTGCGCAACGGCAGCGGCTCCGGCAACGTCCCCTCCAACGGCCCCGAGCAGATGCTCGACTTCCTCCTCGCCCCATGACCCGCGGACGCGCAACAGCCTCGATCGTCGCCAGCCCGGTCCTCATCGGGGCCGTGACCACGCTCATCGTGATCGTGGCCGTCTTCCTCGCCTACAACGCCAACCAGGGCCTGCCGTTCGTCCCGACCTACAACCTGCGCGCCGAGGTCACGGGCGCGGCCAACCTGGTCGAGGGCAACGAGGTCCGCGTGGGTGGTTTCCGGGTCGGCGTGATCGACAAGATCGGGACCGGCACCAAGCTCGTCAACGGCCAGTCGCGTTCGATCGCCGTGATCCACATGAAGCTCGACAAGAAGGTCGAGCCGCTCCCGCGCGACACCACGATCCTGATCCGCCCGCGCTCCGCGCTCGGCCTCAAGTACGTGGAGCTGACCGCCGGGAAGAGCAAGCAGAACTTCCTGGCCGGCGACACCATCCCGCTCGCGCAGTCCAAGACCGCGGTCGAGTTCGACGACCTGCTGAACACGTTCGACTTCAAGACGCGCCAGAACGCGCAGGACTCGCTCACCGGGTTCGGCGACGCGTTCGCGGGCCGCGGCCAGGACATCAACACCGCGATCCAGAGCCTCGCGCCGTTCTTCCGCTACCTCGAGCCGGTCATGCGCAACCTCTCCGACCCCAAGACGCAGCTGGCGGAGTTCTTCAAGCAGATCGGCCGCACGTCCGCTCAGGTCGCGCCGGTGGCGGAGGTCCAGGCGCGGCTATTCGGGGAGATGGCCAACACGTTCGCCGCAATCGGGCGCAACCCGGACGCGCTCAGGGCGACGATCGACCAGACGCCGTCCACGGAGGACGTGTCGATCCACAGCTTCCGCGTTCAGCGACCGTTCCTCGCCGACTTCGCCGACCTCTCGCGGCGCCTGCTCCCGGCCGCCCGGGTGCTGCCCACCGCCCTGCCGCGGCTCAACTCCGCGTTCCGCGTGGGCACCCCGATCGTGCGCCGCAGCGTCATCCTCAACGAGCGGACCGCCGACGTGCTCAACGCACTGCGCGATCTCAGCCGCGACCCGAACACGCTTCTCGGCCTCACCGACCTCACCACTCTGGTCCGCTCGGCCGGCCCCCTGTTCACCTACCTCAACCCGTTCGAGAGCGTCTGCAACTACGCCACTTACTTCCTCAGCGGCCTCGGCAGCCACCTCTCGGAGGGCACGCCCAACGGAACCGCCCAGCGCGTGCAGGTCAAGATCGACACGAGCAATAGCGACAACAAGTTCTCCGACACCGGCGCCGACCGCCCGCCGGACCTACCGTCGAACGTGGACCCGACCGGCGCCGTCGACTCGACGGGCAACAGGCTGTACACGGAGCACGGGCAGCCGTACACGCCGGCGATCGACGCCCAGGGCAACGCCAACTGCACCGCCGGCAACTGGGGCTACATCGACCGCTACCCCAACAGCGTCGGCCGCTACCCGGCGGCGCCCGGGCAGCCGGACAGCAACGGCTCGGGCCTCTACAACGACTGGCAGGCCCAGTTCGCCGGCGGCAGCCACGTGATCGCCGAGAACAACCTTCCCTTCCTGCACGGCCCTACCTACACGGGCCTCAAGAACCTGAAGGACGTGCCCTGATGGCCGGCGGAAGCGGACGCGACCCACGTGACCCGGGCATGACCCCGCTCAAGGCGGGTCTGCTCGCGGGCATCGTGATCCTCGTGTTCTCCTTCTTCGGGTTCTCGCGCTACAACCCGTTCGCCGACCCGTACCAGATGACCGCGACGTTCCAGAGCGCGAACAACCTCCAGCCCAAGTCGCCGGTCCGGATCGCGGGCGTCGACGTGGGCAAGGTCACCAAGGTCGAGCCACTGCCCGGCGGCACCGGGGCCGCGCGCGTGACGATGGAGATCCAGAAGAGGGGCCTGCCGATCCACGAGGACGCGCAGCTCAAGATCCGCCCGCGCATCTTCCTCGAGGGCAACTTCTTCGTCGACCTGCAGCCGGGCACGCCAAACGGCAAGATCCTGAAGGACGGCGGGTCGATCGGGATCCAGCAGACCGCCACGCCGGTGCAGTTCGGCGAGCTGCTCAGCGCGCTCCAGCGCGACACGCGAGCCGACCTCCAGACGTTCTT
Organism: Thermoleophilaceae bacterium; assembly: GCA_034663685.1. GTDB lineage: Bacteria > Actinomycetota > Thermoleophilia > Solirubrobacterales > Thermoleophilaceae > AC-37. The sequence goes on along the minus strand of JAXDJC010000036.1, from coordinate 10,636 downwards.
CAAGGAGTACGCGTTGAACGGGCTCGGCAACGGCGGCGCCGAGGCGTACAACGGCATGCTCACCAACGCGCCCGAGGCGCTCCGCAACGCCGCGATCGCGAACGACGCCACGCTCGGCCAGAAGCCGCACGACCTCTCGCACCTGCTCCGCGGCCAGCAGCGGCTCTTCTCCCAGCTGGCCGCCAACCCCGGGGCCCTGAAGGACCTGATCACCAACCTGAACCTGACCGCCGAGGCCTTCGGGCGCAACAACGCCCAGCTCGAGGCCGCCGTGCCGGCGCTGCGCGACCTGCTGCGCGTCGGCCAGCCCGCGCTCGTGGCGCTCAACAACGCCCTGCCGACCCTCCGGGTGTTCGCGCGGGAGGCGCTCCCGGGCGTCCGCTCCTCGGGCCCGACCATCACGGCTTCCCTGCCGTTCATCCGTCAGGCGCGGCTGCTGGTCCGCCGCCAGGAGCTGCGCGGCCTCGCGTCCGACCTGAGCCACGCGATCCCGGATCTCGCGAGCCTCAACCGCCAGACGATCCCGCTGCTCGATCAGCAGCGCGCTCTGAGCGCGTGCACGAGCAACGTGCTCGTCCCGTTCGCCAAGACCCCGATCAATGACCCGGACTTCGCCCCCAAGAACGCGGACGCGACCGGCCAGCCGTTCTACAAGCAGGCGCCGCGCGGCCTCGTGGGCCTCTCTGGCGAGAGCCGGCTCATCGACGGCGTCGGGCCTCAGTTCCACGTCCAGTTCTCGAGCGGACCGGCCAACGTCGTGATCCAGAACGAGGGCCAGTCCCTGTTCGCCGGGACGTCGAACCCGCCCGAGGGCGTGCGCCCCGTCCGGCCCGACCACCGCCCGGTGTTCCGCCCCGGCACGCCATGTGAGACGCAGGACGCGCCCAACCTGGACGCCTTCGGCGGCCCGCCGGACCAGACCGTGCTCGCCAACGGCACGGAGGTCCTCGGCGGGGTCATCCCGGGCCTCCCCAAGTCCGCGCAGGGCACGCCCACCAAGGAGCAGGCGCTCCAGGCCCAGTGGGTCAAGGAGTACGCACGCATGAAGGCACAGGGCAACGCCCCGCCCAACCCGTTCGACTTCTCGGTCAAGACCTACCCGCAGGCCCTCAAGAAGGCCGGCCTGGCCAGCACGCCGCAGGGCAAGCTCTACAAGAAGGGCGACGCCGCGGCACGCGCGAAGGCGATGGCCGACGGAAGCGGGGCCGTGCGATGAGCCTGCGGATCATTCGCAAGCACCTGCGCGACTTCCTCTCGGTCGGCATGCTGATCCTGATCTCGCTCGGCGTCGCGGCCTACATCATCTCCCAGCAGGAGGCGCGGCCCAACTTCCCGTTCATCGAGAAGAGCCCCTACGAGGTCAAGGCCGAGTTCTCCGATGCGCAGGCCGTGATCCCAGGCCAGGGCCAGTCGGTCCGCGTGGCCGGGGTGGAGGTCGGCAAGATCGGCAAGGTCGAGCCCAAGAACGGCGTGGCCGTCGTGACGATGCTGCTCGACCGCAAGAAGATCGAGGACGGCGAGCTCAAGGTGCTCACCGACGCCACGGCGCAGCTGCGGCCGCGCACGGGCCTGAAGGACATGTTCATCGAGCTCGACCCGGGCGTGAGCGGGCAGGAGGTCAAGGAGAAGGGCACGATCCCGGTCCAGAACACGGAGCCGGACGTGGACCCGGACGAGTTCCTCGCGTCGCTCGACGCCGACACGCGCTCCTACCTCCAGCTCCTGATCAACGGCGTCGGCAAGGGCTTCTCGCACGGCGGCGGCAACGACCTGAACGCGATCTTCAAGGATCTCCAGCCCACCAACCGCGACCTGCGCCGCGTCAGCGAGGCCGTGGCCGCCCGCAAGCTGGAGCTCAAGCGGCTGATCCACAACTACGGCGACCTGACCAACACGCTGGCCGATCGCAACAACGACGTGCGCCGGCTGGTGGCCGCATCCAACACCACGCTGTCGGCCTTCGCCCAGGAGAACGACAACATCGCTCAGGCCGTGGCACGGCTCCCCGGAGCGCTGCGCCAGACCGAGTCCACGCTCAGCAAGGTCGACACGTTCAGCAGCGTGCTCCAGCCCGCGCTCAACTCCCTGCGCCCGGCGTTCCGCCAGCTCGACGTGGCCAACCGCCAGGTGCTCCCGTTCGTGCGTGCGGCCGAGCCGATCACCCGCAAGCAGATCCGCCCGTTCGTGCGGGTCGCCCGCCCGTACGTGCAGGAGCTGAGGCCCGCGGCGCACAACCTGAACAAGGCGGCGCCCGACCTCACCTCGGCGCTCTACGAGCTCAACCGCTTCTTCAACATGGCGTCCTACAACCCGAATGGCCGTGAGGCGCTGCCGGGCAACCTCGCCGGCGCCAAGGCCCGCGACGAGGGCTACCTGTTCTGGATCGGCTGGCTGACCCAGAACACCAACAGCCTGTTCAGCACCTCGGATGCTCAGGGACCGTTCCGGCGGGCCCTCTTCGGCACCGGCTGCGATGTGATCCGGGCCGAGGTGGCCACTCAGCCGGCCCTCGGCCCGCTGCTCGGACTCACCGACCTGCTCGCGCCGACCGGCGTCTGCGCCGGAGGGAGCGGGAGCCCCTAATGCCCAAGGAAACTCCAAGCGTCGGCCGCATCCTCTCGATGGTGGTCTTCTCGCTCACCTGCTTCGGCCTGCTGCTGTTCCTGTGGCTCTCGTTCGGCGGGCCGATCCCGCTCAAGCCCAAGGCCTACGAGCTGAAGGTCCCGGTCCCCGAGGCCACCACGCTCGCCGAGGAGGCGGACGTGCGAATCGCCGGCGTGACGGTGGGCAAGGTCAAGAGCAAGGAGCTCGACAAGGGCGCGAGCCGCACCACCGTGACCCTCTCGATCGACCGCAAGTTCGCCCCGCTCCCCAAGGACACGCGGATGATCCTGCGGCAGAAGACGCTGCTCGGCGAGACCTACGTGGAGCTGACCCCCGGCACCGGCAGCGGCCCCAAGCTCCACGACGGGGACACGCTCCCGGCCGGCCACGTGGAGCCGACCGTGGAGCTCGACGAGATCCTGCGCATCTTCAGCCCATCGACACGCGCCGCGTTCCGCAACTGGGTGCGCGAGTCGGCGATGTCGATCAAGGGCCGCGGCCAGGACCTCAACTTCGCGCTTGCCAACCTCGCCGGCTTCGCCCAGGACGGCGCGGGCGTGCTCCAGGTGCTCGACAACCAGAAGGTGGCACTGCAGCGAGTGGTCAAGAACACCGGCGTGGTGTTCGCCGCGCTCAACCGGCGCAACGGCCAGCTGCGCAGCCTGATCACGAACTCCGAGCGCACCTTCTCCGCCACCTCCGCGCAGCAGGACAACCTCGCGCGCATCTTCGAGATCTTCCCGACCTTCCTGTCGGAGTCGAAGCTCACGCTGGCGCGCCTCGAGCAGTTCTCGCTCAACACCCACCCGCTCGTGAACGACCTCAAGCCGGTGGCCGACGACCTCGGGCCGACCGTCCAGGACCTGAGCACGCTCGGCCCGGATCTCGAGAACCTCTTCCGCCATCTCGACCCCAACATCAAGGCGGCGCCCAAGAACCTGCCGCAGGCGGTGCGCTTCCTCCGCGGCGCCCGGCCGCTGTTCGGCGCGCTGCACGGGTTCCTGCCGGAGCTCAACCCGGTCCTGTCGTACGCCAACTTCTCGCAGGACCAGGTGGCTCACTTCTTCGTCAACGGTGGCGCCGCCACGCAGTACCGGCTGCCGGATGTCGCGAGCGCACCCGGCGTGCCGCGCTACATGCTCGGCTTCACCGGCGCGATCAACGAGAAGAGCCTCTCGTTCCAGCAGCAGCGCCCGAACTACGAGCGCGGCAACTCGTACGTCGCGCCGAACAACTACCGCCGCGCGGTCAAGTTCGGCATCCCGGAGAGCTTCGACTGCCTGCCCGACCACCCGAACGGCAACGGCACCACGCCGGGCAGCGTCGGGCGCCGCGACGCGGTCGACACGCCGGCGGGCCCCAGCGGTCCGGCGGTGGAGCTCGCACCCTGCTTCGTCCAGCCGCCGTTCCTCTGGGACGGCAAGCAGTACCCGCGCCTCGAGAGGGGCAAGGCTCCGCTCGTGAAGGCGCCGTTCGGCTTCGAGGGGAAGACGCCCGCGCGCGTGCCGTAGCCGGCGTCGGGCCGCGGCCGCGGCCCGTTCGTCACAATCCGTCGCGCGATGCTCGTCCTGTTCGCGCGCTGGGCGTACCGGCGGCTGGGTCTCCGCTACCTGTACGCCTACATCGCCTTCGAGTTCCTCTCCGCCCTGACGATCACGTTGGGCACGGTCGGGATCTTCTCCCTGTACCAGCACATGACGAGGGCGCAGTTCGACCGCATCGTCCTGTTCTCGTGGGCGTGCGTGATCGTCGCGCTCCTGAGCGGCACCGCGATGATGCGACGCGACCTGGTGCCGCTTTTCGACTGGGTCCGCGGCCGGCGGGGGCCGGAGGGTGCCGCCGAGGCGTGGCGGGCCGCCGTGTCGCTGCCGCGCTCGGTCGTGATGCACCAGGTGTGGCGGCCGCTCGTGCTCGTGGTGCTGCCGGTGGCGGTGTTCATCACGGTCGAGCTGGGGCTCCCCGCCTACTCGATCCTCGTGTGCAGCGCCGGCGCGATGGTGGCCGTGGCGTACACGGCGATCCTGCACTTCTTCGCTTCGGAGCTGGCGCTGCGGCCGGTGCTCGAGGAGGTCTCGGAGCATCTGTCCCCGGGCTTCGAGCTCAAGGGCGAGGGGGTGCCGCTGCGGTGGAAGCTGCTGGGCTCGCTGCCGCTGATCAACGTGATCACCGGCGTGATCGTGAGCGGCCTCTCGAGCAACGGCACCGCTCATCTCAACTCGCTGGGAGTGGACGTGCTGGTGGCGGTGGTGGTTGCGTTCACGGTCTCGTTCGAGCTCACTCTGCTGGTCACGCGCACGATCACCTGGCCGGTGGGGGACCTGCTCGACGCCACGGAGCGCGTGCGCTCCGGCGACCTCTCGGCGCGCGTTCCGGTGGTCACCGGCGACGAGATGGGCGAGCTGGCGCAGAGCTTCAACGCGATGATGCGCGGCCTCGAGGAGCGCGAGAAGCTGCATGACGCGTTCGGCCGCTACGTGGCGCCGGACGTGGCCGAGCGGGTGCTCAAGGAGGGCGAGCTGCTCGAGGGCGAGGAGGTGGAGATCTCGATCGTCTTCGTGGACATCCGGGACTTCACAGCGTTCGCCGAGCGGGCCAGCGCGCGCGAGACCGTCTCGTACCTGAACGACTTCTTCGGCCTGGCGGTGCCGATCCTCACCGACCACGGCGGGCACGCGAACAAGTTCATCGGCGACGGGATCCTGGGAGTGTTCGGCGCACCCGAGCGGATGCGCGACCACGCCGACCGCGCGGTGCACGCGTCATGCGATCTCGCGCGGGCCACCTCGGAGCGATACGGCGACCTGCTGCGTATCGGCATCGGGATCAACTCGGGCCCGGTCTCGGCCGGCACCGTGGGCGGGGGCGGCCGGCTCGAGTTCACCGTGATCGGCGACGCCGTGAACGTGGCGGCCCGGGTGGAGCGCGCCACGCGCGAGACCGGCGACACCGTGCTGCTCACGGAGGCCAGCCGCTGCCTGCTGACCGATGACAGGATCGAGGTGGAGCCGCGCGGCGAGCTGCCGCTGAAGGGGAAGTCGGAGCCGGTGGCGCTGTACGCGCCGTCGTTGGACGGACCGGCGTCGGGCGGCTCCTCGCGCTCGCCGGAAACCGCAGCGGCGAGCACCTAGGGTGGGCGCTCCCAGCCAGCAGGTAGGCTCCGGCCCGATGTCGATCGAGACTCCGCCGGCGGCCGAGCAGGCCTCGCTCCACGGCGGGCGGCTGGTGGCCAAGCGGCTCCGCGCCGCCGGGGTCACCAAGCTCTTCACGCTCTCGGGCGGCCACCTGTTCTCGATCTTCGACGGCTGCCGCGAGGAGGGCATCGACATCGTCGACGTGCGCCACGAGCAGACCGCCACGTTCGCCGCCGAGGGGTGGGCCAAGGCCACTCGCGAGCCCGGCGTGGCCGCACTCACCGCCGGCCCCGGCGTGACCAACGGGATGAGCGCGATCGCCTCGGCGCAGGCCAACTCGTCGCCGATCGTGGTGCTCGGCGGGCGGGCGCCGGCGATGCGGTGGGGGATGGGCTCCCTCCAGGAGATCGACCACGTGCCGTTCGTCGCGCCGCTCACCAAGCTCGCCCGCACGGCCGAGCCGACCGCAGCGATCCCCGGCCTGGTCGACGAGGCGCTGCGTGTGGCGTGCGAGCCGCCCACGGGCCCCACGTTCGTCGACTTCCCGCTCGACCACGTGTTCATGGAGGCGCCGGTGGAGGAGGCGCCGCCGGTCGCCCTTCACGACCCGCTCGCCGCGCCCGCCGCCGAGGGCGTCGAGGCCGCGGCCGAGCTGCTGCGCGCGGCCGAGCGGCCGGTGGTGATGGCGGGGACCGGGCTCTACTGGTCGCGCGGCGAGGAGGCCCTGCTGCGGCTGTGCGACGAGCTGCGCGTGCCCGTGTTCCTGAACGGCCTCGCGCGCGGATGCGTACCGGCCGATCACGCGCTCTTCTTCTCGCGTGCGCGCGGGGCCGCGCTCAAGGGCGCCGACCTGGCGCTCGTGGTCGGGGTGCCGATGGACTTCCGGCTCGGCTTCGGCGGCTCGTTCGGCGACGAGACGAAGATCGTGGTGGTGGGCGCGGCCCCGTCCGAGCGCCCGCAGCCGCGCGAGGTGGCGGCCGAGCTGTGCGGCGGCGTGCCGGCCACGCTCGACGCGCTGCGCTCGGCCGGCTCGGGCGGCCCCGATCGCGGCGAGTGGATCTCCCATCTCCAGGGTGTGGAGAACGAGAAGCGCGCGGCGGAACGGGAGGAGCTGACCGACGAGCGGGCGCCGCTCCACCCGATGCGGGTGTACGGCGAGCTGGCGCAGGTCCTCGACCGGCGCACGATCGTGATCGGCGACGGGGGCGACTTCGTCTCGTACGCGGGCCGCATGATCGAGACCTATGAGCCCGGCTGCTGGATGGACCCGGGCCCTTACGGCTGCCTCGGCTCCGGACCCGGCTACGCGATCGCCGCCAAGCTCGCGCGCCCGGACCGCCCCGTCTGCCTGCTGCTCGGCGACGGCGCCTTCGGGTTCGCCGGCCTCGAGTTCGACTCGATGGTCCGGCACGGGATCCCGGTCGTGGGCGTGATGGGCAACAACGGGATCTGGGGCCTCGAACACCACCCGATGAAGTTCCTCTACGGCTACTCCGTGGCCGCCCGCCTCCAGCCGGAGCTGCGCTACGACCGGGTGGTAGAGGAGCTCGGCGGGCACGGCGAGCTGGTCAGCCGCCCCGACGAGCTGCGTCCGGCGCTCGAGCGGGCGTTCGAGTCCGGCAAGCCCGCGCTCGTGAACGTCCTGACCGACCCCGAGGTGGCATACCCGCGTAAGGCCAACCTCGCCTGAATCCCCGCTCGTTGCGGATATCCCGCCAGGAGATTTTCGACGGTTGGGGGTTGCCCCGTACGGGGGACAGGGCTTATAATGACGGCGTCGGGGTGGGCCAGCCGATGCCAATAGGCCCGGAGGGCAGTCCCGTCACATAGGTTCGGGCGAAGCCGCATCACATCGGCGCCTCCCGCCGTCCGAACCACTCAGGTCCCTTCAAGGCACGTACCCCTGCCCGTCCTGATGGGACCGCTTCGGGGCCGGCCGCAGTATGCGGTCGGCCCCGTCTAGTTCCCCCGGGCGGCTGCAAACCTTCGGATTCCTGCGTCCTCGGTCGCTCGCGTGCTGGCGCACGCCACGCTCCCTGCGTCCTTGGACTCCTTGGTTTTCGCCGCCCATCCCGCCGCGTCTACGGCTAGGGCGCGGCGGCCAGCGCCGCTCCGTGCAGGATGTCGGCCTCGCTCATCTCCACCTCCGCGAGGCCGAAGGCGGCCATCGCCTCGGCCAGGATCGCGGCTCCGGCCACGATCATGGGGGCGCGGTCCGGGTGGAGGCCGGTCACGTTGCGGCGCTCGGCCAGCGGGATCGCGGCGAGCCTGGCCAGGATCCGCTCGACCGCGTCCCGCGTGAGCATGTAGCCGTCGATCTTCTCGGGGTCGTACGGGTCGAGCTGCTGGTCGATCGCAGCGAGCGAGGTGGCCGTGCCCGCCACGGCTATGCCCTGCTCCGCCCCGTCGCGCACCTCCGCGGGGACCGCCCCGTCGATGATGCCGCGGACCTCCTCCCGGAGGGCCGCCAGCTCGGCGTCGGGGACCGGGTCGCTCGCCAGGTGGCGCTCGGTCTGGCGGACCGAGCCGGCCTGGGTGGAGACGTGGAACGCGGGCTCCTCGCCGGCTCTGCCCACCACGAGCTCGGTGCTCCCGCCGCCGATGTCGATCACCACGGTGCGGCCGCCGGGCTCGCGCGCCGCGGTGGCGCCGCGGAACGTGAGGCGCGCTTCCTCGTCGCCGGAGACCGTGCGGGCGTCGATGCCATAGCGCTCGCGCAGCTGGGCCCGGAACTCCTCCCCGTTGGCCGCGTCGCGCACCGCGCTGGTGGCCACCGCCACGGTCCGCTCGGCACCGAGCTCGTCGATCGCGGCGCGGAACTCCGCGAGCGTGGCGTGGACCCGCTCCATCGGGGCGTCCGCGAGCCGGCCGGTCGAGTCCACTCGCTCGCCCAGGCGCGTGACTGTGGAACGGCGGTCGAGCTCCTCGACCCGCCCGTCCTCCACATCGGCCACGAGCAGGCGAGTGGAGTTGGTGCCGAGGTCCACGACCGCGATCCGCATGGCCGGAAGCCTCGCACCCATCGGGCCGCGGTGCAGTTGCATCGCGACCGGGACAGCTTCGACGCCGGTGGGGACGAGGACTCAGGCGGGCACGGCGTCGTGCCCGAGCATCGCCGCGCTGAAAGCGGCCACCACGACGGGATCGAACTGCCGCCCGGCGCAGTTACCGAGCTCCTCCAGCGCGACCTCCACGCTCATGGCGCTGCGGTACGGGCGGTCGGACCTCATCGCGTCGAAGGCGTCGCAGACGGCGATGATGCGAGCGCCGAGGGGGATGCTGTCGCCGGCGAGCCCGTCGGGGTAGCCGGTGCCGTCGTAGCTCTCGTGGCTCGCGCGGACCAGGCGGGCGGCCTGGGTCAGCGAGGGAGCGGCGGACAGGATTCGCTCGCCGATCACCGTGTGGCGACGCATGAAGTCCCACTCGTGATCGTCGAGAGGGGCGGGCTTGTTCAGGATGGCGTCCGGGATGGCCGCCTTTCCGACATCGTGGAGGGACGCGGCCTGCAGCAGCGGGGTGAGCTCCTCGTCGGAGAGCTCGAGCTCCCTCGCGACGGCCTCGCAGAGGTCGGTCACGCCATGCATGTGCGCGCCCAGCTCGGGTGAGCGCTCGGCCAGCACCTTGAGGAGGACGTCGGTGGTCTGCCGGCCGGCCGAGGCACGCCCGAGGCTCTTCTGCGCATACATGCGGCGGTCGGCGAGGCGGAGGGCCTCGGCTGGATCGGCGGTCTCCGCGGGCAGCCGCACCGAGCCATGCGACGCCCGGATGGCGAAACCGTCGCCGCGCTCGCACAGGCTCGCGGCGGCGCGCGCCACGAGATCGCCGCCGGCGCCGTCGTCGGGGCCGAGGACACAGAACTCGTCCCCACCCATCCGGTAGGCGCGAGCGGATTCGCCCACGCCGTGCGAGAGGTTCTCGCCGAGTCTGGTCAACAGGGAGTCACCGGCGGGGTGGCCGAAGGTGTCGTTGTAGGCCTTGAACCCGTCGAGGTCGAAGAGCGCGAGCATCCGGGGCTCCGCCCCGACGGTGGACCCAAGCGATTCGAGGTCCTCGACCAGCTGGCGACGGTTGCCGAGCCCGGTGAGCACGTCGGTGCGCGCGAGCTCGTATGCGAGGTCGCCGTCGAGCCGGATCGCAAGCCGTTGTCTGCGCAGCTGCGCCATCAAGACGAGGAGCAGCACCGAGCAGAGCGTCCACAGCCCGAGCCGAAAGCCGAGGTCGGCGATCAGGCTGCCGCTGGGATGTGAGAGCAGAGGAGGAGTGAGGGCCATGGCTGACACGACCGCGGCGTAACCCATGGCGCGGCGCACCGGGTGCGTGGCGGCCACCGTCACCATCAGCATCAGGTAGAGCTCGTAGTAGGGGCCCCCGTCGCCACGTGTCACCAACTGAAGCAACGTCAGGAGCAGGGCGCACGTGTAGTGGGCGCAGAGGAGAGTGTTGAAGCCGGCCCAGCCGAAGCGCATCAGGCTGATCCCCAGCCCAATCGCCAGGATCGCCATTGCCGCACCCACGGTCGAGCCCGCCGAGCGCAGGTCGCCCGAGGGTGGTGCGAGCGGCAGGATCACGGCGGCCAGGACTCCGTACACGATCCAAGCGAGCCCGACCAGGCGGTTGGCGTTGGCGAGATCGTTGCCGAAGTACGGATCGCCCGCAGGACGAAGGAGTCGGCTGATCGCGCCGCGCGGATCGGGTTCCGGGTTTGGGTGGGCCACTATGGTGCGAATCGGCAGCCGCGCGGCGCGAAATTCCCCGATTGGGGTAGAGCGAGCGCCCAACCCGTTGCTTGAACGGCCGGGGATCGGCCGCTACGCTTTGCATTCGCGACGCGGGGTGGAGCAGCCAGGTAGCTCGTCGGGCTCATAACCCGAAGGTCGCGGGTTCGAATCCCGCCCCCGCTA
>JAXDJC010000025.1:0-15615 GCA_034663685.1 Thermoleophilaceae bacterium | reverse complement strand
CCCGACGCCACCGGGCACACGACCCGGTCCGGCAGCTCGAACCCGAGCTGCTCGGCGATCTCGAACCCGAGCGTCTTGGAGCCCTCGGAGTAGTACGGCCTCATGTTCACGTTCACGAACGCCCAGTCGCGTTCGCCGGCGAGCTCTGTGCAGAGCCGGTTCACGTCGTCGTAGGAGCCCTTGACGGCCACGAGATGCGTGCCGTAGACGCCGGTGGCGAGGATCTTCTGCTCCTCGAGGTCCGACGGGATGAACACGTACGACTCGAGCCCGGCGGCTGCCGCGTGTGCGGCCACCGAGTTGGCGAGGTTGCCGGTGGAGGCGCAGGCCACGACCTCGAAGCCGAGCTCCTGGGCTTTGGCCAGCGCCACCGTGACCACGCGGTCCTTGAACGAGTGCGTGGGGTTGGCGGCGTCGTTCTTGACCCACACCTCGCGCACGCCGAGCTTCTGGGCGAGCCGGTCGGCCCGCACCAGCGGCGTGCTGCCGGCTCCGAGCGCCGAGCGCGGCGGGCGCTCGAACGGGAGGAAGTCGGCGTAGCGCCAGATGTTCTGGGGTCCGGCCTGGATGCGCCGCTTGGTCTCGGCGGCGTCGAGCCGGCTCAGGTCGTACTCGACCTCCAGCGGGCCGAAGCAGCGATCGCATACGAACAGCGCCTCGAGGGGGTACCTCTCACCGCATTCCTTGCACTTCAGGGCCTCCGCGGCCATATTCACAGCCTCCTAGCGTCTCCAGCTTTTTTGTCACCGCCGCTTTCGCTTTGTGACGGAGCTAGGAGCGCTCTGCCACATCTCCCAGGCCGTTGTCTTGGCAGCCTGATGGAATTGGCACCGTTTCCGCTTGCGGATGGTTGCCGGGGTTTCGTAGGGCCATATCCCTCCACCCCTCTAGATGCGAACGGCTATGTCGAACCGCAAAGACTACAAGCTGTGACGGCGGTATCAACCATTGGCGCGCCGCCGCCGCGCCAGGACGAAGCAGTACTGGCTCCCGGCGCCCTCGATCCGCTCGATGTCGAGGCCTCCGGCATCGGCCGCCGAGCGCAGGTCGTCCAGGTCCACCGCCGAGCCGCGGTACTCGGCGCGGGTCCAGCCGCGGGGCGCTCGCCCGGCGATGCCGGCGGCCACGGCCCTTGCCGTGAAGCGCAGGCCGCGGCGCGCGTGGATGGCGGCGTAGTCCGAGACCTGGAACGCGGCCCAGCCGCCCGGACGCAGCACACGGCCCATCTCGCGCACGTAGCCGTACGTGATCTCGGGATCGGGGATGTGCTGGAAGACCAGGTGCGACACGCAGGCGTCGGCGCTGGCATCGCCGATCCCGGCGAGGGAGGCCCCATCGCCCTCGATCCAGTCCACGTTCGCCAGCGCCGGGTTGTGCTCGCGCGCCAGCTCCAGCATCCGGGGCGAGATGTCCAGCGCGCGCACCCGCCGGGCTCGTGAGGCGATCGTCCGCGTGAGGCGGCCGACGCCGCAGCCGATCTCCACCACCTCGTCCGTGGCCGCCAGCTCCACGCCAAGCCGGCCGAGCAGGTCGTCGACCGTGTGCTCGCCCTGCTCCCAGAACCAGTCCACGTCCGGGTTGTGGTACTCGAGCCGGCTGTCGATGAAGAAGAGGGCGTTCTCGCGGGCGCGGCTGTCCCAGAACCTGCGCATCGCTCGAGCCACCCGGCGACGGTAGCGTGGCGCCGGTGCGAGTGAGCGCGATCGTCCCGGCCCGCGACGCAGCCGCCACGATCGGGCGCACGCTGGCGGCGCTGGCGGCGCAGGAGATCGGCGCGCCGTACGAGGTGATCGTGGTGGACGACGGCTCGACCGACGACACCGTCGCGATCGCCGAGCGGGCGGGCGGGCGCGTGATCCGCGGACCGGGCGCGGGTCCCGGTGATGCGCGCAACCTGGGCGTAGCGGAGGCCGCGGGTGAGCTGCTCGCCTTCACGGACGCGGACTGCATGCCGGCGCCCGGCTGGCTGGCGGCGGGCGTGGCCGCGCTCTCGGAAGCGGATCTGGTGCAGGGGGCGGTCGAGCCCGAGCCGGGCGTGGAGATGGGCCCGTTCGACCGCTCGCTCTGGGTGCGCTCCGAGAGCGGGCTGTACGAGTCGGCGAACCTGCTGGTCCGGCGCGAGCTGTTCGAGCGCCTCGGCGGGTTCGAGGAGTGGATCGAGCCGGTGGCCGGCAAGTCGATCGGCGAGGACACGTGGTTCGGCTGGCGCGCGCGGCGCGCGGGGGCGCGGACGGCGTTCGAGCCGCGGGCGCTCGTCCACCACGCGGTGCTTCCGCGCGGGCCGGCCGGGTACGTGGGCGAGCGGCGCCGGCTCGAGCACTTCCCTGAGCTGGTCGAGCGGGTGCCGGAGCTGCGCGACACGCTGCTGTGGCGGCGGCGCTTCCTCAGCGCGCGGAGCGCGGCGTTCGACGCGGCCCTGGCCGGGGCCGCGCTGGCCGCCGGGGGCGCGCTGGCCGCGGCCCCCGCGCTCGGCGCCACGCGAATGCGGCGAGCCCCCCGAGCGCTCGCGCTCGCCCTGACCCTCCCCTACGCCGTGACGATCGCCCGGCGCTCGCTCCAGTCGGGGCGGCGCGCGCCGCTGGTGGCGGCGGTCGAGGTGGCGGCGGACGCCGCCGGCCTGGCGGCGCTGGCGCGCGGCAGCCTCCGCCACCGCACGCTGGTCCTGTGAATTTCGCCGTACCGTCCTGACTTGGTGGGCTCCTGGCCCACCAATCCAGGACAGTGCCGAGATTCGGGCCGGAGGAGGGAGGCCATCGGGCCGCAAGCCGGCGCCCGCCGACCCTCCGGCGGCCGTCCTAGAATCCCCTCCATGTCCGTGACCGTCGAGGACCCGCTCAGTCCGAGCCATGCCGAACCTTCCCAAGCCCCGCCTGCGGAGCCGGTCACGGTCGCGCGTCGACGCTCACGCGCCGCAGACCGCCGCTGAGCCCAACGTCGAGGTCGTCGAGCACGGCGGCCTGCGGTGGATCAACATCGAGCGCCCGGGCCCGCTCGACCGCGCCTGGCTGGAGGAGCACTTCGAGTTCCACTCGCTCGACTACGAGGACGTCGCCTCCCGCAACCAGCGGCCGAAGATCGACGAGTACGACGACTACCTCTTCATCGTCCTGCACTTCCCGGTGTTCGACAAGAGCGTCGGGCGCCTCAACGCCGGCGAGCTCGACATCTTCATCGGGCCGGGCTATCTGATCACGCTGCCCAACGTGCCGCTGCGGCCGGTGGAGTACCTGTTCGAGCGCTGCCGGGCGTCGGAGGAGACGCGCGAGCAGCTCTTCGAGAAGGGCGCCGGCTACCTGCTCTACAAGATCGTCGACGACTCGTTCGACTACTGCTTCCCGATGCTGCGCAAGGTGGGCAACAAGCTCGACCGGCTCGAGGAGGACATCTTCGAGGGGCGCTCCGAGGAGGTCGTGCGCGACATCTCGAACGTCAAGCAGGAGATCATCAACTTCCGCAAGATCATCCGGCCGCAGCGGCCGGTGCTCCAGGACCTCGAGCGCACCAAGCAGCGCTTCCTGAGCGAGGAGCACGAGCTCTACTTCGACGACGTGGTGGACGCCTCCGAGCGCATCTGGGACATGCTCGAGAACTACAAGGAGGTGGTGGAGGCGCTCGAGGACACCAACGAGTCCGTGCTCTCCCACCGCGTGAACGACGTGCTGCGCGTGCTCACCGCCTTCAGCGTGGTGATCCTGCCGCTCACGCTGATCGCGAGCCTGTGGGGGATGAACGTGCGTGTGCCCGGGCAGGACTCGATCACGGCCTTCTGGGTGATCGTCGCGTCGATGGTCGTGATGCTGGCCGGGATGCTCGGCTACTTCCGCCACCGCGGCTGGCTCTAGGCCAGCAGCTCGCGGTAGAGGCTGAGGTACTCCTGCCCCATCCGCTCCGTCGAGAAGTCGGCGGCGCGGGCTCGGCAGGCCGCGCGGGTGGCGGGGTCCTCGGCCAGCTCGAGCGCCCCGAGCAGGACTTCGGCCACGGCCGGGGCCTCGTGGCCGGAGAAGAGGCGGCCGATCGAGTCGCGGTCCACCACCTCCGGGATCGCGCCGAGATCGGACCCCACCACAGGCGTGCCGCACGCCAGCGCCTCCACCAGCACGAGCCCGAACGCCTCCCCCCACGAGGGCAGCGCCGAGACCCACGACGTGCGGTAGAGCTCGGCCAGCGCCTCGCGGTCGCCGCCGGGGTCCACCAGCTCCACGCCGTCGCCGCTCGCGCGCAGCCGCGCGGCCAGCACGGGGTCGGCGGGGCGTTGGAGCAGCAGCCGGGCGTCCGGCCGCGAGCGGCGCACGTGCGCGAGCGCCTCGATCAGCAGCGGCACGCGCTTGTTCTCCGCGCTCGCGTCGGCCATGCAGAGGATCGTCGGCTCGGGCGTTCGCTCGTGGCCGAGCCGGAAGGCGTCGAGGTCCACCGACGGGTAGATCACGCGCGCATCCACGCCCAGCCAGCGCCGGAAGCCGTCGGCGGCTGTGCGGCTGATCGCCACGGTGGCCGAGCACTCGCGGGCCGCGCGCGCCAGCAGCTCCGCGCGCATGCGCCGCCCGGCGAGGCCCACGCGCGTGGGAAGGCCGAGGAACGTGAGCACGGAGGGCCGCCCGGTGCGCGCCCCCCAGCGCGCCGCGGCCACGGCGTCGGGGTGGTGGGTGGCGTGCGCGATGTGGTCGTGGCCGCGGAGCAGCTCGAGGTAGCTGAACGGCACGTGCGTGAGGTAGTCCTCGAACTCGCGGCGGCGCAGGCGACGGGCGGGCGGGCGCCAGCTGCGCACGATCGGCAGGCCGTCCTCCTCGGTCCGGCTCGGTGGCCCGGGGTGGCTCGTGATGAGGCGCGGGTGGTGGCCGCGGCGGATCAGGTCGTCGGCCAGCTCGCGCACCAGGCGCTCGCCGCCGCGCCTGACCTCCGGCCAGAACGCGGGCGCGAGCATGGCCACGCGCAGCGGCGGTCCGCCGCTCACAGGATGAACGTCCGGAAGCGCAGGCTGCCGCGCGCCAGCGAGACCATCTCGGCGGCGTCCACGGCGGCGCGACCGGGCAGCTCGGCCAGCACGCGCACGCGCCCGCGCGGGCCGGTCCCGTACTCCTGCGGGGCGGCGTGGAGCAGGTACGGCAGCGCCAGCGCGGCCCAGCGTGCGCCGCGCCGGTGCGCGAGGATCGCGCCCACCGCGGCCGGCCCGAGCCACACGTGCGTGCGCTTCCAGAACACCCACATCGGCAGGTGCTCGCGCAGCTCCGGGTGGCGCTTGACCATCAGCGCCAGGTCGCCCCAGCGGAAGCCCCACCTGAGCGCGGTGAGGAACGAGTGCGGCACCACGGCGTGCCAGGCCAGCACCTCCGGCGCGCCCACGTACTCGCGCCCGGCCCGCTGCGCCCGCAGGGCGAGGTCGGTGTCCTCGCCTCCCCACACCGGCTCGTCCCAGTAGCCGCCCAGCTCCTCGAGCAGCTCGCGCGGATAGATGATGTTGCACGCGTGGGCCCAGACGGTCGGGGGGTTGACCCGCCTCGTGTGGGTGTGCGGGGCGGCGCGCTCGAGGTGAAGCTCGTCGGGGTCGGGCTGGGTCGAGCCCTGGATCACGGCGCCCGGGTGGCGCTCGGCGGCCGCGAGTGCGTTGGCCACGAAGTCGGGCGGCACGCGGCAGTCGTCGTCCACGAACGCGATCACCGGCGCGGTGGCGCCGCGCCAGGCGAGGTTGCGGTGGTCGCCGCTCCCGCCGGTGCCGGGCGGCACGTAGGCCTCGCGCAGCGTTCCGTCCTCCGCGAGCGGGTGGGTGCGCAGCAGCTCGCGCGTCTCGGGCCCCGAGTCGTGGCCCACCACGACCTCCCAGCGCTCGCGCGGCAGCGTCTGCTCCTCGAGCGAGTTGAGCAGCCAGCGCAGGCGCAGCGGGCGCTCGTGCGAGGGCACCGCAATCGCGATCTCTGGTGCTCGTCGCTCCGTGGCCACCGGGGGCATTACTAGCGTACGCGGCCCGTGGAACTGCTCGAGAAGGCCCGCGCCCGCGACTGGTACCACACGATGGAGGTCGCCCCGGGCGAGATCGTGGACGGCATGTTCGACATGCGCCCGTACGTCGACCGCCTCGGCCTGCCCGAGCGGATGGACGGCATGCGCGCGCTCGACGTGGGCACGTTCGACGGGTTCTGGGCCTTCGAGATGGAGCGCCGCGGGGCCGACGTGGTGGCGCTCGACATCGACAGCGAGGCGGACATCGACTACCCCCCGCGGAGACGGCCGGCGTCGTTTTCGGACCGGCCGCGCGGGGAGGGGTTCGAGATCGCGCGCGAGCTGCTCGGGTCGAACGTGGAGCGGGTCGGCGGCAGCATCTACCACGCCACGCCCGCGAGCCTCGGCGGCCAGTTCGACCTCGTGCTGTGCGGCCTCGTGCTGCTGCACCTGCGCGACCAGCTGCTCGCGCTCGAGCGGATCGCCGGCCTCTGCCGGGGCACGTTCGTCTCGGTCGAGACCTACGACCCCCTGATGGACCTGCTGCCGTTCGCGGCCACCCGCTACAAGGCGGACCGCGACGCCGACGTGGTCTTCTGGGAGCCCGGCTCGCGCACCTGGAAGCGGATGATCTGGTCGGCCGGCTTCGACAACGTGGAGCGGCGCGGGCGGTTCAAGCTGCCCTCCACGCGCGGGTTCTCGGTCCGCTGCGTGACCCACCACGCCACCCGATGAGCGCCCCGCGGGTCTCCGTGGTCGTGGCCACGCGCGACCGGGTCGGGCGGCTGCGCAAGCTGCTTGACTCGCTCCGGGCGCAGACCGTCGAGGACTTCGAGGTGATCGTGGTGGACGACGGCTCGGTGCGCGGCACGCAGGAGCTGATGCGGCGCGAGCGCGAGGGCGAGGTGGAGGCGGCTCCCCTGGCGCTGCGCGACGTACGGCGCGAGGTGGCCGGCGGACCCTCCGCCGCGCGCAACGACGGCTGGCCGCTGGCGCAAGCACCGCTCGTCGCGTTCGTGGACGACGACTGCGTGGCCACGCCCGGCTGGCTGGCGGCTCTGCTCGAGGCGGCGGAACGAGCGCCCGGCGCGATCGTCCAGGGCCGCACGCTGCCGGACCCGCGCGAGGAGTCGAAGCTCGGGCCGCACTCGCGCTCGCTGTGGGTCG
Organism: Thermoleophilaceae bacterium; assembly: GCA_034663685.1. Taxonomy (GTDB): domain Bacteria; phylum Actinomycetota; class Thermoleophilia; order Solirubrobacterales; family Thermoleophilaceae; genus AC-37. The sequence goes on along the minus strand of JAXDJC010000025.1, from coordinate 8,514 downwards.
AGGAGCCGGGCCCCCACTACCAGGCGGCCAACATCCTCTACCCCCGCGCGCTGCTGGAGCGGCTCGGGGGGTTCGACGCCGAGGCGTTCCCGTTCGTGGGCGAGGACACCGACCTCGCGTGGCGGGCGCTGGAGGCGGGGGCCCGGATCGAGTGGGCGCCCGGCGCCCTGGTGCACCACGCGGTGAGGGACCTCGGCACGGTGGGGGCCCTGCGGATGGCCGCGCGCTGGACGCCGTCGATCCGGCTGTTCGCCCGCCACCGCGAGCTGCGCGCCGAGCAGCTCACCTACGGCGTGTTCTGGAAGGGGTCGCACTACCTGCTGGTGCGGGCGCTGGCCGCGCTCGTGGTGCGGCGGCGCAGCCGCTGGCTGGCGCTCTGGCTCGGCGCCCCGTACGTGCGGCACCTCCTCAAGCGCGGGAGCGAGGAGGGCGGCGGCCCGCGCGCGGCGGCGTTCTACGCGATCCACGACCTGGTCGAGCTGGCGGCGGTGGCGCGCGGGGCGGTCAGGTACCGGACGTTCGTGCTGTAGCGCGCCGCTCGAGGAGGTGAGCGAGGGCGAGGCCGGCGAGCACCACGATCGCGAGGTCCGCCGAGTGGCGGAAGCGGGTGTAGCCGTAGGCGAGCACGCTCACGATCGTCACGAGCGCGGGCGGCACCAGGATGACCCAGAGCGGCGCCCGGCGGCGGCGGAGCAGCAGCGCGCCGTAGGCCGCGAACGGCAGCAACAGGAAATAGACCCCGACCCCGAGCGACTCCATCGTCCGGTCGCGCCCCTCCGCCTCCTTCACCTGCCGCGCCGGCTGCCACAGGTCCCAGGTGCGCAGCACGCGCACGGGCACCACCACGGCGAGCCGGCCCGCGTGGTGGCGCGCGTAGTCGATGCCCTCGCGGCGCCAGATTGCCGCCTGCTCGGCCTCGTTGCTCTTCGTGATCGGCGAGCGGCACTGCACCCGCCAGAAGCCGAGGTCGCGGCCGTGGTAGGTGCTCGGGCAGTTGGCTCCCGTCACGACGGTGCTGTCGTTGGTGGACAGGAGCACGGGTTGGTGGAAGGTGGTCCAGTTGCGGATGGTCCAGGGGGCGATCACGAGGGCCGCCGCCACGAGGGCCACGGCTCCGAGCGCGAGCCGCTCGCGTGCTCCCGTCCTCGCTCGCCACGCTGCCGGCGCTGCCAGCAGCGGTAGGAGGAAGAGGCCCTCGCCGCGGGTAAGCGCGGCAAGTCCGATCGCGCCGCCGAGCGCCGCCGCAGTGCCGAGCGCCGGCCGCTCGAGCAGCCGGAGCGCGAGCAGGAGCGCGGCGGCCACGCAGAGCCCGAAGAGGGTCTCGCTCATCAGCGAGCCGTCGGCGGCGACGAGCAGCGGGTGGCAGGCGGCCAGCGCCGCGACCACGAGGCCGGCGGTCTCCCCGCCGAGCCGGCGGCCGATCAGGCCGAGCACCGCCACCGTGGCCACTCCCAGCGGGACGCCCACGAGCCGGTGAGCCAGCAGCCCGGTGGCGCCGGCCTTCGACGACGCGGACAGCAGCAGCGGCCAGAGCGGCGGGTGCTCCGCGGTCGGCTGCACGTGGCCGAGCTCCTGGAGGGTGAACGGCGCGACGAACCCGTGCCCGTCCGCGATCAGGTTGGCGATCGTGTGGAAGTAGAAGAAGTCGCCGGCCGGTCCCTCGCTGTACGCGTTGCCGGGGCCGGCGATCGTGTAGACGAGCCGCACGGCGAGGGCGCCCGCGAGGATCACGAGCAGGCGCCTGGCGAAGGGCGAGAGGCGGCTCACGGCCCGGTGGCGGGCTCGCGGTGGATCTCGCGCACGCCCGCCCGCCGGAGGCGCCGCGCCGCCGCGCCGAACTCCCAGACGGGTGCGAAACCGGTGCGGCCGCGAACCCCTGTCAATTGCGGCGATATAGCCGCCGCTTTTGACAGGGGTTGGCCGCGGAGGGCGATCGTGGCGAGGGCGACGGTGCGGCGGAGGGTCCCGTCGTCCTCGGCGAAGCGGGCGCGCAGGCCGCGCGCTGCAGCGCGGTCCGGGCGCTGCGGGCGCCGGGCGGCCTCGATCAGGAGCGGGCCGCCACCTGCGAGCGAGTGCGCGAGCGACGCGGACGCGGCCGTGGGGAACTCGTGCACAAGGAGACCGCGAGCGCTGGGTCCCTCTCCCTCCCCAGCAGCAGTTGACGTACGGGCATCATTGCTGAGCACATACCCCGCCCCCTCGGCCAGCACCACCGCGCCGTCGAGCAGCTTGAACGCCGCGCGCTCCACCCTCCCGCCGGCCGCCCACGCGGCGGCTCCCACCACGCTGCGCGCGAGCCGGCGCGTAACTCGCGGGCGCGGCGAGGAGCCCGGCGCGCGGCGCTCCATCCACGCGATCGCCGCGCTGTAGCGGGCCATCTGCCGCAGCAGCGGCGCCACCCGCTCCCGGTGCAGGTGCTCCACCGCCGCCGGCTCGCGGTACTCGAGCGTCCAGCCCTCGTCCTGGATCCGCCAGCAGAGGTCCTGGTCGCCCCCCGAGCGCAGGCCCTCGAAGAACCCGCCCACGCCGGCCCAGGCCACGCGGCGCACGAGCAGGTTGGCGGTGATCGCGTACGGACGGTGCACGTCGCGCATGTGCGCAGCCTGGCTCAGGTAGCGCCGGGACGCGGCGTAGCGAGCCACCAGCGAGCGCTGCCCGCGGGCGGCCACCACGCCGCCGGCCACGGCGCCGCAGCGCTCGGGAACGGGCTCGCGGAAGTAGTCGTCGAGGAGCGCGGCGGGCGGTCGCGTGTCCGCGTCGAGGAAGAGGAGCCAGTCGTTGGCCGCGGCGTCGGCACCGGCGTTGCGGGCGTAGTAGGAAGAGCGCTCGTCCGGCGCAGGCACGACGCGAACCGGTGCAGCGGCGGGCGCGAGCGTGCCGCCGTTGTCGGCCACGATCAGCTCGTCCCCCTCCCCCAGCCGCAGTTGGCCCAGAGCGGCCAGCAGCGCGCGGCCCTCACCAGAGGAGCCAAGGAACGGAACCACCACGCTCACGGCCGGGCGCGGCTCCTCGACGTAGCGCGGCAGCGCCCCGTACCCGCGCAGCGACGGGTGGTCGTCGAGCGGATCCTCGCCGTAGCCGCGGGCGAACGCCGCGAGGTGGGCCGCGCGGAGCCATGCGTCGCGCGCGGCGAGCGGCAGCGCGCGCGGCGGCCCGCGCCTGAGTGCCGGCACGGCGCCGAGAGCGCGGCCGGCGGCCAGCCGCTTCCTCCCGGCCGGCGGCCCCGGCAGCGGTCGGCGGTGATCGTGGATCGTGTGGAGAAGACGCCCGCCGCGCCCCACCGCGACCATCCGCTCCAGCGAGTGCTCCATCCCGTAGCGATGCGAATGCAGCACGCCGAGATCCGGCCGGTGCCCGAAGCCAACGCCGCGATCGGCCAGCCGCAGCGCCAGCTCCAGGTCCTCGTAGCCGTAGCCGGAGAAGCGCTGGTCGAATCCGGCCACCTCGAGCAGCGCCTGCCGCGGGACCGACACGTTGCCGGTGTAGAACGTCTCCGGCCCGGGCTGCTCGTGGCGCAGCCGCTCCATGTTGACCATGTGGCCGCGCCGGTCGAGCCAGTCCATCACCTCCGTGCGCTCGACGGCCGGGTCCCACTCGATCCGCCCCGTCACGGCCCGCGCCGGCCCATCCGCATGCGACTCCGCGTGGCCGCGCACGAGCCCCGCATCCGCCGGGATGCAGTCGTCGCCGATGAAGAGCACGATCCGCCCGCGCGCCTCCGCGATGCCGCGGTTGCGAGCGGCGGCGGCTCCGCGCACGGGCTCGCTCACCACCCGCACGCCCGGGAGCTCGGGCACATCACGCGAGCCGTTGTCCACCACCACCACCTCCGCCTCGACCGCGCCCAGGTCCTGGCGGTCGAGGGCGGCGAGCGTGCGCGAGAGGATGTCCCAGCGGTCGCGAGTCGGGATCACCACCGTCACGTCCGGCATCGGGGCGAGAGGCTATCCGTGCCGGACGGGGCCTCAGGTAGCCTGCGGCGCGGATGACCGGGGGTGAGACAGCGCACGTCGCCGTCGTCGTGCTCTGCTGGAACGGGCGCGAGGACACGCTCGCGTGCCTCGCCTCGCTCGAGCGGCTCGATTGGCCGAAGGTGAGTGTGATCGCGGTGGACAACGGGTCGACCGACGACACCGTCGAGGCGATCCGCGCGGAGTTCCCGAACGTGACCGCGATCCGCAGCGAGGAGAACCTCGGCTTCGCGGAGGGCAACAACGTGGGCCTGCGCGCTGCGCTCGAGTCCGGCGCCGACTACGTCCTCCTCCTCAACAACGACACGATCGCGGACGAGCGGCTGGTCGCCGCGCTCGTGACGGAGGCGCAGCGGCGCCCAGACGCCGGGGCCCTCTGCCCGCTGATCCGCTACGTGGACCCGCCCGACCGGATCTGGTACGCCGGCGCCCGCTTCGACCCGCGCGCCGCGCACAACGGCCGCCACACCGGCTACGGCGAGCTGGACCGCGGGCAGTACCACTCGGTGCGCGAGATCGGGCGGGCAACCGGCGCCGCCATGCTCGTGCCGCGGGAGGTGGTGGAGCGGGTCGGGTACCTCGACCGGCGCCTCTTCCTCCAGGTCGAGGACGTGGAGTGGTCGCTGCGGATGCGCGCCGCGGGCTACCGGATCCTGTTCGTGCCCGAGGGACAGGTCTGGCACCACGTGTCGGTGGCGAGCGGCGGTGAGCGCGCGCCCGATACCGCCTACTACGAGATGCGCAACACGCTCGCCGTGAGCGCCCGGCACGCGCCGCTCCGCTGGCCCGCGCGCGTCCGGCGCGAGCTCGGGATCGTGAGCGTGCACCTGCTCCATGCGCGGCTGGCGCCGCGGCCGGTGGAGAACGCGCGCGCGGTGCTCGCCGGCTGGCGCGACTACCGGGCCGGGCGCCTCGGGCCGCGCGGCGGCACCGAGGTCGCACCCGGGGCGGCGCCGGCGCTCGTGCGCCGCGATGCCGCCGGCAGCGGCGTCTGAGCGTTGTCGCTCGACCGCTGCCTGTTCCTGGCCCGGGCCGGCGACGCCGGCGAGCGCGAGCCGCTCGCCCGCCGGATCGACGCGCTCGCGCGCTGGCACGGCGGAGCCGCGTCGTGGCGCCGGGTGGGCGAGCGGGTGGCGGCCGGCGTGGTGCGCTACGACGACCGCGCCGAGTCGCTGGACGGTCCCCTCGCGTTCGGCGAGGAGCCGGCACTCGCGCATCCGATCGACGCGACCCCGCTGGAGCTCCGCGCGCTCGACGGCGCCACCGCCGTGCTCGAGCTCGGCGCCGATCGCGCCTGCCTGGCCGGCGGAGCCGGCGGTCCGGGGACTCTCTTCGCAGCCTCGTCCGGCGGGATCGACGCGTGGAGCACGCACGCCGTGGCCGCGGCATATCTCGCCACCGGCCGCGCCCGAGTGGACCCGGCGGCGATCCCGGAGCAGCTCGCGGCCGAGTTCGTGGGGGGCGAGCGGAGCCTGATCGAGGGAGCGCGGCCGCTCTCGACCGCGGTGCGGATCACGGCCGGCGACGAGCGGGCGGCGACCGAGGACTACTGGCCCGCGGCCGAGCGCTGGGCGGCCGTCCCGGAGGCGGAGGCGGCCGAGCACGCCGAGCGCCACCTCCTCGAATCGCTCACGCGCCGCGCGGGCGAGCGGCCGTACGCAAGCCTCACGGCCGGGCTCGACAGCCGGGTGGTGGCGGTGGCCCTGCGCGAGCTCGGGATCGCCCCGCGTGCGTTCACCTGGGGCGAGGCGGACTGGGACGACGTGCGCGGCGCCGCCGACCTGGCGCGGCGGCTCGGCATCGCGCACGAGGTGGTGGGCATCGAGTGGCTCGTGGACGCCGAGGCGCTGCGCGAGGTGCAGCGCCAGGTGCGCTGGAACGAGGGGGCGATCCAGGTGGGGTTCGGCCGGCTCGCCTGGCCCCGGGGGATGCCCGGCTTCGTGACGGGCGCCGGCGGCGAGACCGGCCGCGCGTTCTACTACCGCGACCTCGAGCCGGGGACCGAGCACGCCGGTCCGGAGGAGCTGGCCGGCGCGCTGGTGCGACTGCTCGAGCCGCGCCTCGCGGGCGCGCGCCGTGAGGCGCTCGACGAGCTCGCGCGCAGCGTGCGCGGGTGGGTCGACGCAGCCGGCGGGGCCGGGCGCGACGGCTGGCGCACGCTCGACGTGGTCTACGGCGAGCAACGTGTCCGCCGCTGGCTGCGTGGCATGCTGCCCCGGCTCGACGCACCGATGATCCCCGCATTCGCCACGCCCGAGATCGGCCGCGCACTGGCCTCGCTGCCGCTCGGCGAGCGCCTCTCCGACGGCTTCCACCGCGGCTTTCTCGCCCGGCACGCGCCCGACCTCGCGCCCGCGCCCGCCGCCACCGCCGGCCCGGGGCGGCGGGGCCTCCGCGACCGGCTCCCGGCCCGTCTGCGCCCGCAGCCACGGTCGTTCCTAGGAGAGCGCTGGCACGAGCGGCCCGAGTTCCGCGACTGGATCGCGGACGGCGTTCTGGGCTCGCCGCTCGTCACGGAGCCGCTAGGCGAGGGCTGGGCCGGCCGGACGCGCCGGCGCTTCATGGCCGGCGACGGCCACGCCGAGGCGATGGCGCTCGCGGCCGCAGGCCCCGTGGCGCTGGCCGACGCCCTCGCGGAGCTGAACGCCGATGGCTGACTCCGCCGCCAGGGAGCTGAACGCCGATGGCTGACTCCGCCGCCACGCGCGCGAAGGCCGCGCTGCTGGCCGCCGGGGGCGAGCCGGGGACGGCGGCCGCCGAGGCGTTCCTGCGCCGCACGGCGCTGCGGGCCGGCGTGGCGGTGGTCTACCACGGCCTCGCCGAGCAGCCGGGCGACGCCGAGCACGATCTCGTGCCCGCCCATGGCGTGGAGCTCGTGACCCGCCAGCTCGAGCACATGACCGGCGGCTACCGGATCGTGCCCGCCACCCAGCTGGCGGCGGCCGCGCGCACGCGCCGGCGCGGCGAGCCGTTCCCGGCGGCGGTCACCTTCGACGACGACCTCCAGTCGCACACGGACCTGGCGCTGCCGCTGCTCGAGCGGGCGGGGGTCACAGCCACCTTCTTCCTCGGGGGCAGCGCGCGCTGGGCCGTCCAGCTCCAGGCGGTCCTGGACGGGGGCGGCGACCCGCCCGCCCCGGTCCGCGCCGGCATGACCGCGCGCGAGGCGAGGGACGCGGTGGAGGCGCTGGCCCCCGCGGAGCGCGAGCGCTTCGAGGTGGAGCTGGGCGAGCTGGCGCGCGAGTACGCCCAGGTGGCGGCCCGCGGGGTCGACGTGGCGCGCCTCGTCGCCGCCGGGCACGAGATCGGCTTCCACACGCGCGCGCACCGCGTACTCACCTCGCTGCCCGACGACCGGCTGGCCGCGGAGCTGACCGACGGCCGCCACGAGCTGGCCGCGGCCGCCGGGTCGGACCCGGTCGCGATCGCCTACCCGTTCGGCATGGCCGACGAGCGCGTGGCCGCCGCCGCCCGCGCGGCCGGCTTCCAGGCCGGCTTCACCGTCGCGCCCCATGCGGTGACCCCAGCCAGCGACCCGCTGCGCCTCCCGCGCATCGACGCCCCGTTCGAGCCGCCGGCCCGGCTCGCCTGGCACCTGGCCCGCGCGCTGCTCGGCGCGCTCGCCTCGGGCAACGAGTCCGGCAGCCGCAGCGCGGACGCCCGCCGCGCGCTGGTGGGCGAGGGCGCCGGGCGTGCCGTGCGCCGCGCGCGGGCCACTCCGCCGGTCGGCTCGGTCGACCTGGGCGACCTCGCGAGCACCCGGCCCGTGAGCCCGGGCTTCGGCTTCGAGCGCGGCACGCCGGTGGACCGCCACTACATCGACCGCTTCCTCGAGGCCCACGCCGCCGACATCGGCGGCCGCGTGCTCGAGGTCTCCGAGGACCGCTACACCCGCGCGTTCGGCGGCGACCGCGTGGAGTCCGTGGAGGTGCTTCACGTGGAGGAGGGCAACCCGCAGGCCACGATCGTGGGGGACCTCACGAACGCCCCGCAGATCGAGGACGCGAGCTTCGACTGCGTGGTGTGCACGCAGACCCTGCTCCTGATCTGGGACGTGCGCGCCGCCATCGCCACGATCCAGCGCATCCTGAGGCCGGGCGGCGTGGCGCTCGTGACCGTGCCCGGGATCACCCGGGTGTGCCGCGAGGAGGCCGACGCCTGGGGCGATTACTGGCGCTTCACCGCCCAGTCCGCCCGCCGCCTTCACGAGGAGGCCTTCGGCCACGGCGCGGTGGAGGTGGCGACCTACGGCAACGTGCTGAGCGCCACGGCGCAGCTCCAGGGGATCGTGGCCGAGGAGCTCACGCGCCAGGACCTCGACGAGCACGACCCCGACTACGAGGTGCTGATCGGCGTGCGCGCTACTCGCCGAGGAGCGCCGTGACGGCGTCGCCGCCCAGCCGCACGCTGTAGTTCGTGCCGCGGTCCTCGGGATAGATCTGCGTGGTGTTGGCCAGCACCAGGCCGTCGACCGGCGTGCGCAGCGGCGGGATCCGGTGCACGTATCCGGTGGGCACGATCGGCTGGGCGGCCGGCTCGCGGA
>JAXDJC010000295.1:0-3444 GCA_034663685.1 Thermoleophilaceae bacterium | reverse complement strand
CGCGTCCGCCTTGTTGCGCGCGCGCAGCCATCGGCCATGAAACGGCGCTGCTGCCCACAAGTGCGATGAAATCGCGCCGCCTCATGCCAACCTCTGCTCAAGCGAACGGCATCTTACCGGTTTAATTGAGCTTCGCGGAAGGCCTAAAGCGTCAGCACATGTGGTTCAGGAGGCGGCCGAAGTCCGTTCCGGGTCATTCGCGACGTTTTCGGCCGTTGGCCAACGACTTCCGGTCTTCCCCCGGAAACGGACCCAATCAGATAGGCCGGGCAGGTCCGGTTCGTGCCACAAGCGGAAGTCGCGTTAATTGGCAGATTTTGGTGTTGAGAGCGCCCTAAAAGCAGCGCCAGGGCAGCAGCAGCGTCACACAGCGCGTTCAAGCCGCGTATCGATCTCTTCCCTGAGCAGGGTGAAGTCGATCGGCTTCGTCAACAAGCCCTCCGCGCCGCTTTCGATCGCCTTGCGTTTGGTGTCGGGATCGCCGTAAGCGGTTATCATGATCACAGGAACGTCAGGCCGCAATTCCTTGACCTTCGGCAGCATTTCAAGGCCGGTCATGCCGGGCATGTTGATGTCTGAGAGAATGAGTATCAGAGGCCGATCAATGACACCCGCAATGCGAGCCAATGCATCCTTTGCCGAGATTGCAAAATCCATAACAAAACGTTGCTCGCGCAAGTCCCGCCTAAATCGCTGACGGAAGAGCGTCTCTACGTCAGGCTCATCATCAACTACGAGGACCAAGACGCTCACGTTTGCCCCGTCTCATGTCATGGATTGCCGAAAGCAGCGATCATACGGAAGTTTTATTTCACCGTAATTTACCGACCGGCCAGTTGGCCTAGGCATAGCTCTGCCAAAATCAAAAGTTTCTCTGAGTACGCAGGTGGAGCGAAACGGTGTTCTGGTCTTTGAACTGGTAAGTCGCCGTGGGCTTGGGAGCCGTCGGGGACAACACAGCCGTACCCGTGAACATCTGATCGAGGTGGAACCACATTATTTCAACCGAGAACAGGAAGCCCTTGATGGGTGTCCACCGGGTGATAACGCCGAGCTGCGACACGTTAAAATTCGGATTGCAGGAGTAATCCGCACTTACAACCTTAGTACCGGTGTAGGCTGCGCAGATGTTGGCCCTCGCAATACCATCATAACGAACCGACGAATAGCTGCCGAACAGGCTGGACGACCAATAGGGATCCCAATTGTGGTTGAACGCACCACGGATACCATAGGCTTCCGTCAGCTTCAGCTGGTTGTCGCCGAAGATGCCGGCCTGGTTGACCGCACCCGTCGTCGGATGGTTCGGGAGCCAGACAGCGTCAGTGGTCGCACCGAAGCCGATGCTCTGATATGCACCCGCACGGCCCGTGCCGCTGAACATCATGAAGCTCGGCGAAGCCGCAGAGGTCGAGATGACCTGCTTCGTGTCACCCAAAGCGTAGGACGCATCGATCTTGAGGTCGTCGCCAGCGCCGGTCGGGATGTTCTTGATCTGCAACGCAGCCATCACCGAACCGCCCCACTTGGTGTCGGGGTGGCCGCCGATTTCCGACAAAGCGGTCGGAGATCCAGCAGCAGGACCCTGCGCACCGGCAGGAACCGCCACGCCGTTCAGGAAGTCGTAGGAACCGCTGACTTCATGCAAGGCGCCCGAAACCTGGAACAGACCCCAAGTCTGATCGACGCGGATGTTACCGACGACGTCGGGAGCATGCACGCCAGCGTAGGCGTTGGCGCCGTTGCCGGTGGCGTTGAGACCGTAGCCGAGGTTGTACACAGCGGTGCGGTTGAACACGACAGGATCATCGAGACCGATGGTGCCCGACACGCCGTTGCCGAACTGGGCGGTATACTGGATGTTGTTTACGCCGGTGACGGTGTCATGACCGCCGAGCAGGTACGAGGTGATGTTGCCCGGATAGCCATTCCAGGGCGATGCGTAGGCCGAGTAGGATTTACCGAAGGTGAAGCCAGCGAACTGGATGAACACCATATCGACCGCGGCCCAGCCTTCGCCGGGCTGGTTCAGCAGGGCGGTAGCGGTGCCCGTACTTGGCGATCCCGTGAACAAGACCGGGTTGACCGTGTTGTTACCCTGGATCGCGAACTGGAAGCTGGTCTGGCCGAAGGTGCGGACAACGCCGTACTCCGTCGCGGTGCGCGTATCAATGTTAAACCCAAAACGTGAACGGGTGGAGAAGTAATCGCGATATCGATTGCCTTGGCCAAGATCGCCGGACCACGCCGGCTGGTCGTAGAGGCTTCCGTTGAATGTGCTGTCAACACGCAGGAAGCCACCCAGCTTGATGCAGGTGTCAGTGCCGGGAATATAGAAGAAACCGGCACCGTACAGGGAACAGATCCTTACGTACTCGACCGCTTTGGACTTGACGGGAAGATCTGCTGCCCGAGTCCCTTCCAAAGCAACAAAACTTGACGCCATGCCAAGTACGATCGCGATCGGAGAATTTAGGCCAAGAGATTTGCTCTGGCCAGATTTACGGACCATTTGCACAGCCCCAACTCGTACAGCCCGGCTCGACCTTAATGAATTCCACGGACCTCGTCCTCTTACCGTCAGGCGACTCGATAAAATTTAGTTTGAGTGCGGCAATTCGAACACATCGGCAACAAGAAGAAAACGCAGGAGTTTTACTTCGAAAGTTGCGGCATGGCGAGCTAACAACCGAGCCGATATCATTAGGCAAATATTTCTGGATCAAATCTTGTGCAAACCACTGAAGGGTTATTGAGTGAAGCTCAGATTGCACTCTGGATGCACGTCAGAATGAACGTACTGAATCCCTGCTGCGCATGCGACTGGCCGACCCTGACTCTTACAAAAACTAACGGCTAGATTGCCGCAATATTGACCGGTGGGTCCAGCCTGATTGTTTATGTCGCATATTTCGTGCTGTCCGTTGTGAATGTAATCTACTCCCTCCTCGCAATTGGAAGGTTTCTTATTTGCGCTACAATAGTTTGCAGCAATCGCACGACAATAGAGGACCCATCGATAAATCCTTACCATTTGAAGTGGCTGCGATGGCAATGGTTCCGCAGCAGTTTACGATCTTAAGGATAGAATTTGGGCACCCCTTGGATTGGCTATTTGGGGCGCATTTAGCGACGAATTCCGTGAATGTCATGAAAGTATCGAGTTCTACTGCTGAAGCCCTCGTCACGCAGAAAAGCGCGATGAAGGCAACGATATAAAGATGTTTCATGGCGGCCCCGTCTTTTTCTTTGCCGAGCGGAAGCTTTACTCAACCACCTCAGTAGCCTGAACGAGGAGCGAGTCTGGCACCGTGATGCCAAGCGCCTTCGCGGTCTTAAGATTGATGACCAGATCGAATTTGGTCGGCTGAACGACCGGCAGGTCGGCAGGCTTCTCACTTTTGAGAATACGACCAGCGTAAATTCCGACTTGGTGCTGCGCAT
>JAXDJC010000220.1:0-2687 GCA_034663685.1 Thermoleophilaceae bacterium | reverse complement strand
CCCGAGGTCGACTTCCTGGCCGCCGTGATCATCACGTTCGCCGCGGAGATGTTCTACTCGGAGGCCGGGCACTACGACTTCCACACGAAGACGTTCGACGGCGAGCCGCTCGGCTGGAAGCTGAGCGGCTACGGCGGCCCCGCCGACGGCCACGCCGAGCTGAAGGGCTACTACCAGGACATCCACGCCTTCCGGCGCAGGTCGAACGTGGCCAGCCTGTTCCCGCACCACAAGCCGGCGAAGAAGGCGGGGCACTGATGCGCGACGTGATCGTGATCGGCACCGGCGCGGGCGGCCCGGTGGTGGGCAAGGAGCTGGCGGCGCGCGGGCTCGACGTGCTCATGCTCGAGGGCGGGCCCAAGTACGCCAACCCGCCGGAGCAGTGGTCGCGGCTGGAGGACGACGCCAACAACCAGATCCTCGGCTACCTGCGCATCGGCCCGAGCGACCGCGAGCGCGGCGGCTGGGCGCGCGAGAACGTGCAGTACGGCTATGTGCAGACCGTGGCCGCGGTGGGCGGCACCACCACGCACTACTTCGGCAACGCGCCGCGCGCCTACCCCGGCGTGTTCCGCGGCTACAGCGGCCGCGACAGGGACAACTACGACCGCAAGCACGAGTTCCCGTTCGACTACCTCTCGCTGATCCCGTACTACGAGTGGGCCGAGGCCACGCTGCCGGTGCAGGCGGCCGCGATGGGCACCAAGGAGGAGATCTGGTTCCGCGGCGCGCGCGGGCTGGGGCTCCCGCTCCAGAAGACCAAGGACGTGATGGGCCGGGCGCACCGCCCGCAGCCCAACGCGGTCCTCCAACCGCGCGGCACCGCCGGCACCACGGACGACCCCGCGCTCCTGCACTACCCGCAGGCCCGCGGCTGCACGTACTGCGGCCACTGCTACCAGGGCTGCTTCGAGCCGCGCGGCGCGCCCCGCAACCTCACCGCCAAGCGCTCCACCGACAACTCGTACGTGCCGATGGCCCTGACCGCCGACAAGTGGCATCCGGGCGGCAAGCCGGCCACGCTGATCGCCGACGCCTACGTGACCAAGATCCACACGGACGGCGGCGGCGCTGCGACCGGGGTGGACTGGCGCGACACGCGCACGGGCGACACGCACACCGAGGAGGCCAAGGTGATCGTGATGGCCGGGGGCTGCGTGGAGAACCCGCGCCTCTGGCTCAACTCCGGGCTGCCGAACCCGAACGACTGGGTCGGCCGCGGGGCGACCGACCACCAGAACGACATCATCATCGGCCTGTTCCCGTTCTACACCGGGCACAGCAAGGGCCCGGGCGCGGCCGTGCGGGCGGAGTTCCCGGGCTACGGCGGCATGGAGGCGTTCGCGGCCGGGCCGGCGCTCCAGGCGGCACTCGCCACCTTCAGCGACGCCGGGATCAAGGGCGCCTACGACAACGGCACGCCGTTCAGCTCGGCCGGCGCGGACAGCTTCGGGCGGCTCGTGGGCAACGACCTGCGCAAGTTCATGGAGCACGGCGTGGACCGGATGCTCAACGTGTTCATCCTGGCCGACGACGACGTGGAGCCTCAGAACCGGGTGAACATCTCGCAGCAGATCCCTGCCGACGAGAACGGCCCGGTGCCGCGCTACGAGAACCACTACCGGGAGCGCTCGCCGCGGACCAAGCGCAATCGCGAGTTCCTCGCGCGCAAGGCCGTGCAGCTCCTGCGCAAGGCCGGGGCCACGCACGTGCACCGGCCCGCCATGCCGCCGATCTACGTGCAGACCACGATGCGGATGGGCACGAGCAACGCCGACTCGGTGGTGAACGCGAACCAGGAGAGCTGGTTCGTGCCGCGCCTGTTCGTCACCGACGTGTCGTCGATCCCCAACTCGCTCGGCGGGCCCAACCCCACGCTGACCACGCAGGCGCTCTCCACCAAGACGTCCGAGGCGATCTTCAGGAAGTACTTCGGCGGCGATCCCTGGGTGCACCGCGAGAGCCCGGTCGTCTCGACCGACCGGCGCGTGAGCAAGGGCCTGGCGGCCCGCGGGTACTAGCCGGGCTGCCCCGCCGGGCTCGCGGTGCCGAACAGCCGCCCGACCTGAACCGGCGCGCCCGCCGCGTAGGCGGCGCCGGCCACCTCCAGCAGCCCGTAGGCCGAGGCCGCGCCGGCGCGGATCGGGATCGCCGGCGTGCCGGCGATGAACTCCGCCGCCAGGCCCGAGAGCATCTTGCCCGGCCCCACCTCGATCAGCAGGTCGCTGTCGCGCGCGGCCTCCGTGGCTGCCTCCACGAAGCGCACCGTCTGGCAGAACTGGCGCGTCATCAGCGAGCCGAGGTCCTCGTCCGGCTCGACGGTCGTGCCGGTGACCGTGGAGATCACCCGGCGCCGGAGCGTGGTGAGCGTCTCGCTGTTCACCTGCGCCTGGAAGTCGCGGATCGCGTCGATCATGTACGGCGTGTGGTAGGCGCCGGTCACGCGCAGCTTGAACACGCGCGCGCCCAGCTCGCGAGCGCGCTCGGTGGCCTCCTCCACCGCCTCGACCCGGCCCGAGAGCACGCGCTGGGTGGGCGAGTTGATCGCGGCCACGGCGGCGCCGGTGCCCTCCAGCGCGCGGTTGAACGTGTGCTCGTCGGCCAGCACGGTGGCCATCGTGCCGCCGGCGTCGGCGTGCGCCGTCACGGTCGCGCCCGAGCGCGCGATGCGCATGATCGCCCCCTCG
>JAXDJC010000285.1:0-25623 GCA_034663685.1 Thermoleophilaceae bacterium | reverse complement strand
CCGCGCTCGGTCTCCTCGATGGTCGTCTCGAGCACGAAGATCCGCGCGTACTTCTTGGAGTCGCCCGGAACGATGTGCCAGTGCCCGCCCGCGTGGTCGGTGCGCTCGAACATCTCCTCGACCGCCTCCTCGTAGGCCGGCCGCTTCTCGCGGTTGCGCCAGTCATCGTCCGTCAGCTTCCAGCTCTTCAGCGGGTCCTTCTCGCGCTTCTCGAAGCGCTTGAGCTGCTCCTCCTCGGAGACGTGCAGCCAGAACTTCATGAGGATCATCCCCTCGTCCGCCAGCGAGCGCTCGAACGCGACGATCTCGTCGTAGGCGCGGCGCCACTGCTCCTCGCTGGCGTAGCCCTCCACCCGCTCGACCAGCACGCGCCCGTACCAGGAGCGGTCGAGCACGGCCACGCCGCCCCAGCCGGGGAGCTGGGGCCAGAAGCGCCAGAGGAAGTGGTGGCGCTTCTCGTCGTGGGTCGGCGCGGCGAACGCGGCCACCCGCACGTGACGGTGGTCGAGCTCGGCCACGAGCCGCTTGATCGCTCCGCCCTTGCCGGACGCGTCCCAGCCCTCGAACACCGCGCACACCGGCGGCCCGATCTTGCGCTCGCCGATCAGGCCGGCCAGCTGGAGGCGCAGCGCGGCGAGCCGCTCCTGACCGGCGGCCAGCCGCTGCTCGTACTCCTTCTTGTCGAGCTTGAGCGAGAGGTCGACATGCTCGAGGCGCCCCACGGGCGCATCCTCTCATTCGGGACCATCTAGTGTGGGCACATGGCCACCTTCGACCGGCTCGCCGACCTTCCCGTCGAGATCGAGCGCTACGAGCTCGAGGGGCTCGAGGCCAATGTGTCGAGCGACTTCACCCGGCTCTCCACCGTCATCCACATGCACGGCGGCGGCGAGGAGGGGGCGGGCGAGGACGTGGTCTACGACGCGCTCGACCACGTGGCGCTGCAATCAGCCGGGCCCGTTCTCGACCTCACCGGGCCGCGGACGATGGGCGAGCTGTGCGAGCTGATCGGCACTCTCGACCTGTTCGGGGAGTCTCCGCCGGTCCGCGAGGTCTCGCCGCGCTACCGCCGCTGGGCGTTCGAGTCGGCGGCACTCGACCTCGCCCTGCGCCAGTCGGGTGAGACGCTGGCGGGCCGGCTCGGGATCGAGCCGCGGCCGCTCACGTTCGTGGTGTCGCTGCGGCTGGGCGACCCGCCGACGCTCGAGCCCGTCTCGCGCAGGCTCGCGAGCTACCCGACGCTGCGCTTCAAGCTCGACCCGGTCAGCGGCTGGACCGACGAGCTGATCGCCGAGCTCGTTGCCACCGGCGCGGTGGACTCGGTCGACTTCAAGGGCCTGTACGTGGGCACCGTCGTGGACCAGGCACCCGACCCGGACCTGTACCGCCGGGTGGTCGAGGCGTTCCCCGACGCGTGGATCGAGGACCCCGCCCTCACCGACGAGACCGGCCCCGTGCTCGAGCCTCACCACGACCGCATCACCTGGGACGCGCCGATCCACTCGATCGAGGACATCGAGGCGCTTCCCTTCCCGCCGCGGATGGTCAACATCAAGCCGTCGCGGATCGGCGGGCTGCAGGACCTCTGCGCGACCTACGACTACTGCGCCGATCGCGGCATCGGTGCCTACGGCGGCGGCCAGTTCGAGCTCGGCCCGGGCCGCGAGCACATCCAGTACCTCGCCTCGCTCTTCCACCCGGACACGCCCAACGACGTGGCGCCGACCGGCTACAACCTGCCCGACCCGGCGCCCGGCCTCCCGGTCAGCCCGCTCGAGCCGGCGATCGCTCCGGCCGGCTTCCGCTGGGGCTGATCACCCGCCGCCGACCACGACCGTCACGGTGCGACTCTCCTTCGGGTCGCTGCGGAAGTAGTGGCGGAAGACGAGCGTCTGGCGGCCCGCTCGAACCGCCCGGTAGGCGAAGCGCTTCGTGCCCGACTCGCCGGCCCGGTTCTCGCTCGGATAGGAGGTCTTCGTGCCCACCGGCTCGAGCACTCCGCCGGCGCGCGCCGGCACCTGGACCCAGTCGAAGCCGACGCCCCCGTTCACCGTGAACTCGAGCGAGAACTGCATGCCCTTCTCCACGGTTTGCGTGCCCCTCGGGTCCTTGAACACGAGGCCGTCGCCGCCCCCTCCGCAGCCCGCCAGCAGGCCGGCTGCGACCAGCAGGCCGACGGTCGCGCGCCGCACTACAGCGCGAGCGCCAGCGGCTGCTCGAGCAACTCGCGCACCCGCGCGAGGAACTGCGCGGCGTCGGCGCCGTACAGGATGCGGTGGTCGCTCACGAGGCTCAGGGTGAGCGTGTCGCGGGCCACGATCCGGCCGTCGTCGTCCACCAGCGGGCGCTTCTTCAGCGAGCCCACGGTGAGCAGCGCCGCCTGCGGCGGGTTGATCACCGCCGAGAACGAGTCCACCCCGTACATGCCGAGGTTGGACACCGTGAACGTTCCGCCCGACACCTCCGGCGGGGTGATCTTCCCGTCGCGCACCTTCTCGATCAGCGCGCGCGCCTGGCGTGCGATCTCGCCGAGCGACTTCTTGTCCGCCTCGAAGATCGTGGGCACCACGAGCGCGTCCTGCGCCGCCACCGCCACGCCCACGTTCACGTTGCCGTAGAGCTCGAACTTGCCGTCGCGATAGGCGCCGTTCACGCGCGGGTGCTCGCGCAGGGCGTTGGCGCAGGCCTTCACGATCATGTCGTTGAAGGAGGGGGCCGGGTCCTCGACCTCCTTGAGCCGCTTGCGCAGCTCCACGCAGAGGCCCATGTCCACCTGCATGTGGAGCGTGTAGTCGGGGGCCGTGGCCTTCGACTCGGCCATCCGGCGCGACACGGTCTTCTGGAGGCGGCTCAGCTCCTGGATCTCGACGGAGCCCTTGGCGCCGGACTCGGCCCGGGCCCCGGACTCGCCCTTCGCCGCCGCCTGATCCTCCCTGTCCTTCTTCTTGTCCTTCTTCTCCTTCTTCTTCTCCTTCTTCTGCCCGGCGTCCTCCTCGGGCTCGGCCTCGGTCGGCTTGCCGTTCTCCTTGGCCGCCGCCTCCACGTCGGCCTTCACGATCCGGCCGCCCGGGCCGCTGCCCTCGAGCTGGGCGAGCTCCACACCGAGGTCCTGGGCCATGCGCCGCGCCACGGGCGAGGCCTTCACGCGCTCGCTCCCGCCGTCGGTCGACTCGGGCTTCGCGGGCTCGGGCTCGTCGTCTTCGGACTCGGGCTCGTCCTCCTGGTCGGGCTCCGGCTCCTCCTCGTCCTTGTCCTCGTCGTCCGGAGCCTCGTCCTCGGCTTCCGCCTCGTCCTCGCTCTCATCCTTCTCCGACCCGCCCGACGGCTTCTCCCCCTCGTCGCCGATGCGTGCGATCACCTCGCCGATCGGGAGCGTGTCGCCCTCGGAGGCGATGACCTCGATCAGAACGCCGCTCGTGTCGGCGTCGTAGGTCATGTTCGCCTTGTCGGTCTCGATCTCCACGAGCGGCTCGCCCTTCTTCACCTCGCCGCCCTCGTCGACGAGCCAATTGAGGATCGTGCCCTCCTCCATCGAGTCGGAGAGGCGCGGCATCGTCACGTCGGTGGCCACACCCGGATTCTTCCACGCGCCGCCGCCGCATCCTCGTAGGCGCGCCGCTCCGCGGGCCGCGACCACGTTCGTCCCGTCGTACGCGGGCATGATGTAGGTCTTGGAACGGGAACGGGAGGACTCCGGGATGGCGCGCCCTCGCATCGCCGTGTTCGGCGTGCACAAGACCGGCACGACCGCGTTGTGGACGAAGATCCGCGACTCGCTGCCCTGGCAGCCGCGCCCCCTCTTCGAGCCCGGGCGCTACGACCCCGATCCCGAGGACCGCGTCCAGGGTGTCCTCGCCAAGGTGATGGTCGTGCCGGCCGGCGCCGACCTGCCGCAGGTCGAGTACGACGGCTTCGTCGAGTTCGAGCGCAAGGTGGTGATCCGCCGCGACCCGCGCGACTGGCTTGTCAGCGTCGTGCTGTTCGCGCTCCAGCGGACCCCCCTCTTCTGGGACGACCAGGCCCGGCTCGATCCCGTGCTGGCCGACCTTCGGCGCAAGGAGGCCGACCCGCTAAGCGTCGACACCATGAGCCTGTTCGAGACCGTGTACTGCGAGGGGCAGGGCCGTTCGTTCGAGGAGGGTCTCGCGGCAGCCACCTCGCGGTTCGAGTTCCTGCTCGAGTTCGAGGAGCGCCTGACCGGGCACCTGACGGTCAGGTACGAGGACTTCGTCGACGACCGCTACGGCGACCTGTCGGAGTACCTGGGCGTGGAGATCGCCCCGGGGGCGGCGATCGTCGACGCTGAGTATCGCCACGTCCCGCGCACGTGCGCGCACGGCAACTGGCGTGACTGGCTCACGCCGCACGACGTGGACGTGCTGCGCCCGCTCCTCGGGCCCTACATGGAGCGCTGTGGGTATTCGGACGACTGGGAGCTCGCCGCAGAGCCGAGTATTCCGGCGCAGTTCGGGTCGGGCTACGTGGAGCGCGTCGTCACGCTGCGACGGCGGCGTCACTCGCCCACCGCACCGCTGGCGTGGTGAGGGCCACGGCCTCAGCGCCGGCCCAGCAGCCGGTCGATGCCGGCGCGCGGATCCTCCGCGAGCGTCCGCGTCCAGCGCGCGGCGCGATCCGGATGACGGAGCGCGCCGGCGACCCTGCGCGCGCCCGTCCTCAAGCCGCCGTTGGGCGAGACGGACGGCGGCCCGCCATTGACGGCCGGCCGCGCTTGCAGCGCGTCGCGTAGCTGTTCCGCCTGGGCGTCGAGCACGGCGATGCGCTCGCGCAGCGCGACGACCTCGCCGTGCGTGCGCTCGCGCAGCTCGAGCTCGACCCGCGCCTCCTCCAGCGCGCCCTCGAGGTGCGCCACGCGGAGGCGGAGCGTGGCGGCCTCGGCACGCGCTGTGTCGGCTCCGTCGCTCATCGAGTGGAAGACGCGCATCTGGGCCTCCGGCGTGCACCGGTCGCGGTGGCGCAGGAAGAGCGCCTCGCGCGCCCGCAGGTACTCGGGATATCCCCACTTGCGCTTGGCGGACATCGAGCTCCCGTCGCGCAGGCGGTACTCGGCGGTGCGGCGCGCCACGTGCACGAACGAAACCTCCGCGGCGAGCCGGATCAGGAAGTCCCAGTCCTCGAGCAGCTCCATCGACTCGTCGAGGCCGCCCACCCGCTCCCACGCGGAGCGCCGGTGCATGACGGCGACGTTCGGGATGTAGTTCTCGAACAGGAGCACGTCGGCGTCGAAGTCGCGGCTGAACTCCGTCGCCCGCGACGTGAGCGCGTACTCCTCGCGCTCGCGGTCCCAGTGGAAGCGAGCGAGGTCCACGTCGGAGTACGCGACCCCGAACTCGCCGTGGCGGTCTAGGACGTCCCGCAGCGCCTCGAGGTGATGCGGGAGGAAGACGTCGTCGTCGTCGAGGTAGGCGATCAGCGCACCTCGCGCCGCGCGCACGCCCTCGTTCACGGCGGCGCCGCGGCCGTTGCGCGTCTCGCGCCGGACCTGTCGGATCCGCAGGCCGGGGAACTCGCCGAGCACCAGCGCCACGTCGCTGCCGCCGTCATTCACGACGACGACCTCGAAGTCCTTCGTCGTCTGGGCCACCAGCGAGTCGAGCGCCTCGCGCAAGCGCTCGGGCCGGTCGCGCGTGGGAATGATCACTGAGATGGCCGGCTCGCCGGAGGCGGCGGGCGGCTCCTGGAGGGCGGCCCAGCGCCAGATGCGGTCGCCGTCGAGCGAGCGCGCATCGGTCACGCGGAAGCCCTCGGCCGCCTCGACCTCCGGGCCGAGCGTGAGCGAGCGATAGCGGGCGAACCCCTCGACGGTGCCGGCGTAGTCGTGCGGGGCCTCGGCCTGCGACGCGTACTGGCGGATGGCCCGGCGCTTGCGCTCGAGCCACGGCGAGACGTCCACGAGGTGGTCGACGGGAATCGGCGTCGTGTACTCGTACCAGGCGATCCGCAGCTCTCCCGGCCAGCCGCCGACCGCGAGCCGCAGCGCCTGGGCGACGGCGCGGTGGTCGGGGTGGATGTCGAGCGGCGAGGGCGCGTAGATGAGCGACGGCCCGGTCCGCAGGATCAGCTCGTGCAGCCGCTCCACGAGCGGGCCGTCGGCCACGATCAGCCGGTCGGGCAGCCGCCAGAACTCCCACCTGTCCACGCCCAGCTCGAACAGCGCGCGGCCCGCCTCGGCCTCGCGCACCAGCCGGACCTCGGTGTCCGAGCGCTCGCCCGACCAGTCGCCGCCCGAGGAGAGGATCGCCACGTGCACGGCGTCACCGTGCTCGCGATGGGCGGCCAGGCTGCCGCCGCACGAAAACGTCTCGTCGTCCGGATGGGGCGCCAGCACGAGCACGCGCTCGCCGCGCAGGTCGGCCGGCTCGAAGGGCACGATCAGCGCCTCGGGCAGCTCAGTGGACACGCCAGTCGCCCATCGAGTAGTAGGAGCTCTCCCTCAGGTCGGCGACCTCGGGGTTCGAGCCCGCGGCGGGGATCTTGCGCAGCCGCGGACCGGGCTCGCCCCGGTAGCGGCAGCCGGCGCAGAGGATTTGGGCGACCTCCGTCCAGACGGGGAACCACGCCTCGATCTCGATCGCCCCGGCCTGGGCCGCCACGTACTCCGCCGCGAGGGCGAGGCGGCCGATCGTGGCGGCTTCCCCCGGCGGCGCCAGCAGCTCCATCAGGTGTGCGGTGTGCGGCCCCATCTCCACCACGGCGAGGGCGTCGGTCCAGCCGCAATTGAGGAAGCTGTAGCGCTTGTCGGGGCGCTCGGTGTAGCGCCGCGTGAGGTAGCCGCCATCGCGCGCCCGCCATCCGTCCTGCGTGCCGGCGAGGCGCGGCCAGCGCTCATCCCAGTCCACGGTCGGGTACTCCGACATGTACATCTCGCCCGGCAGGCTGAGAGGCGGATCCAGGGTGTCGCGGCGAAGCTGGTGGACCTGGGACAGCGCCGCGGCGATCATCGCGCGTCCCAGTCGCCGAGGGAGTAGAAGAATCCGTCCGTGATCGTCTCCGGCGCCAGCCGCCGGTCGGCTGTGGAGACGATCAGGCGCTCGACCGGCTCCACCGCGTGGAAGCGGCAGGCGCCGGTCAGCACGCGTACGTGCTCCGACCACCGCGGGAAGAATGCCACCAGGCTGGTGGCGCCCGCCCGTGCGGCGACCCACTCGGCGGCGAGGGCGAGGCGGCCGAGGGTGGCCGAGTCGCCCGGAGCGGCGAGCAGCTCCATCAGGTATGCCGCGGGCCCGCCCGTGCGCACGACCGCCAGACCCCCCTCGCCGGTCGAAACGTAGGTGTAGCGCAGCCGCGGGTGCTCGGAGTAGCGCCAGCGGAGATAGGCGCTGTCGCGGCGGCGTACGAGGGTCATGTCGCTCTCGAGCTCGTGCCAGCGCTCGTCCCATGCCTCGGGCGGCGAGCTCACGACGGCGACACCCCGAGGGATCGCGGCCGGCGGATCGAGCCGGTCGAGGTGGCACTCGCCGACCGGGGCCTGGAGCAGGTAGAGGCCGTCGCGCACGCGCTGCCCGGCGAGACCCGGGTTCGTGAAGCCGAAGGTGAACAGCGTCCCGGGGTCCGCGTCCTGAGCGCGCTGGATGTGCTCGCGGCCTCGGCGCGCGATGTCGGGGACCTGGCTCGCGCGCTCGCTCGGTAACGACATCCCGTCCACGATGTCCAGCGCCTCGCACGGCCTTCCGTCGAGGGTGAGCTCGTGGCGGCGGAGACCGACGTGCCGCACGATCCGCCCGTCTCGCACGGTCACGAAGGACCTCATCGTCCCGGGCCGGGCGGCGTACTTCCAGGACCACTCGCCCACGTCCATCGGGTCGCCGAACAGGTCGCGGAAGAGCCGGACGAGCTCCGGGAAGTCCTCCGGCGTCACGGCGCGCTCGAGCGTCGACCCGCGCGGGGTCTCTCGAGCCGTCGTCAGGACATCGATCCGGGTGACACGGCCTGGGAGTATGAACCTTCGCGTGTCCGGTGGGCGGGAGCCGCTACACGTCCCTGAACGTGGCCAGCGCCGCGTGCACCACGTGCTCCGAGTGCGGGAACGCGGCTTGCTCGAGCGGCTTGGAGTACGGCATCGGCACGTCGGCGCCGGTCACACGCTCGATCGGCGCGTCGAGGTGGTCGAACGCCTGCTCCTGGATCAGCGCCGCCATGTTCGCCCCCACCCCGCCGTGCGGCCAGCCCTCCTCCACGATCACCGCGCGGTTGGTCTTGCGCACGGACTCGAGGATCGTGTCGAGGTCGAGCGGCCGCAGCGTGCGCGGGTCGATCACCTCCGCCTCGATCTCGTGCTCCTCGGCGAGCGTCTCGGCGGCGTCGAGCGCTGTGTGCGCCATCCGCGAGATGCCCACGATCGTCACGTCGGCGCCCTCGCGCCTGATCGCGGCCTCGCCGAAGCGCATCGGCTCGGCGTCCTCGGGCACCTCGCCCTTCCTCCCGTAGAGCGACTCGTGCTCGATGAAGATCACCGGGTTGTCGTCGCGGATCGCGGCCTTCAGCAGCCCCTTGGCGTCCGCGGCGGTGGACGGCACGGCCACCAGCAGGCCCGGCACGTGCAGGTAGAGGGCCTCGAAGGAGTGGGAGTGCGTGGGGCCGAGCTGGTGCCCCGCCCCTTGCGGCATCCGGATCACCATGGGCACCGTCACCTGGCCGCCGAACATGTAGCGGATCGACGCCGCGCAGTTCACGATCTGGTCGAGCGCGAGCAGCGAGAAGTTGATCGTCATCAGCTCCACGACGGGCCGCAGGCCGGCCATCGCGGAGCCCACGCCCATCCCGACGATCGTGTTCTCGGAGATCGGCGTGTCGCGCACGCGCTTCTCGCCGAACTCCTCGAGCAGCCCCTGCGTGACCTTGAACGCGCCCTGGAAGACCCCGATGTCCTCGCCCATGATGAAGACGCTCTCGTCGGCCGCCATCTCCTCGCGCATGGCCTGGTTGAGCGCCTCGCGGTAGCGCATCTCGGCCATCAGTCGCCGCCGCCTTCCTGGTCGCGGTCGTCGTCGGCGGGCTCGCCCTCGGCGTCCTCGCCGCCCGAGTCGCCGTCGCCGTCCGCCTCCTTCGCGCCGCGCGCCTGGCGCCGCGAGCGCTCCTCGGCGTCGCCCACCTTCGCGTACGCGGCGCCGGCCTCGGCCAGCTCGTGCGCGAGGTCGCCGGCCTCAGCCTCCTGCTCGCCGCGGTGCACCTCCGGCGAGCGCTCGTCCACCGAGTACCAGCCCTTCACCTGCTCGCCGTAGACGTAGATGTCCTCGTAGAGCGTGTCGAGCTCGGGGAACGGGCTCTGGTCGGCGAACTCGACCGACTCGTCCACGATCTTCGTCACCTTCTCGTCGAGCTTCGCGAAGTCGTCCTCGGAGAGCACACCCTCGGCCTCGAGCCGCTTGCGGAACGTCTCGATCGGGTCGCGCCCGCGCCACTCCGCGACCTCCTCCTTGGAGCGGTACTCCTCCGGGTCGGCCATGGAGTGCCCGCGGAAGCGGTAGGTGACGGCCTCCACGAGTTGCGGCGCACGGTCCTCGCGCGCCTTCCTCATCGCCTCGCCGATCGTGGTGTGCACGTCCAGCACGTCCATGCCGTCGCAGCGGGTGCCGGGGACGCCGAAGCCGTCGGACTTGCGCGAGAGGTCCGTGACCGCCGAGTGGCGCTCGAGCGCAGTGCCCATCCCGAACTGGTTGTTGACCACGAGGAAGACCACCGGCAGCTTCCACAGCGCGGCGAGGTTCATCGTCTCGCCGAAGGTGCCCTGGTTGCTGGCGCCGTCGCCGAACATGCAGAGCACGCCGTCCTGGGTCTCGGTGTAGTCAGCGGCCAGCGCCACGCCGGCCGCCAGCGGGAGGTTGCCGCCGACGATGCCGTAGCCGCCGAGGAAGCGCCGCTCGACGTCGAAGAGGTGCATCGAGCCGCCGCGCCCCTTCGAGCAGCCGTCCACGCGGCCGAAAAGCTCCGCCATCACGGCGTTCGGGCTGGTGCCGCGCGCCAGCGCCTGGCCGTGCTCGCGGTAGGTGGAGAGCACGTAGTCGGTCTCGCGGATCGCGCCGATCGAGCCCACGATCGTGGCCTCCTCGCCGATCGCCAGGTGGAGGAACCCGCCGATCTTGGCCTTGGCGTACATCTCGCCGGCCCGCTCCTCGAAGCGGCGGATGAGCAGCATCCGCTGGATGATCTCCCTGCACTTCTCGGCGTCCGGGAGCTCGTGCTCTTGCCGAGGAGCGCTGTCCTCTTCCTGCTCCTTGCGATCCTCGACCGCCACCTCCTCGGAAGTTACTCCATGGAGATCGCCGCCCCCGGGATTCGACGACTGCGCCATGTCGGCCGCCTGGCGGGTGCGGGAGAGCAGCACCGAGACGAGCGCGACGAGCAGCCCGGCGATCGCCCTGATGGGCCACGTGACGGTACGGCGCACGAGGCGAATGCTCGCGCGGCGACCGGACGCTCAGCTCAGGCTTCGGCCGGCACGCGCGGGCCGGTCTGGCCGGGCAGGGCGCCGGGCCCCATCGCCGGCTCCACGTCCCACGCGTTCAGCTCCGCGCCGCAGCGCTCGCAGCGCCGGTGAGCGTCCACTCCTCCGCCGCACTCCTTGTGCGACAGCACGAGCGGGGCGCCGTCCGTGAACACGTGGCGGTCGCCCCACTGCATCAGCGAGACGACCACGGGCCACAGGTCAACGCCCTTCCTCGTGAGCCGGTACTCGTAGCGCTCCGGCCGCTCCTGATAGCGCTCGCGGCGGAGGATCCCCTCCTCCACCAGCCGCTCGAGGCGCGACTGGAGCACGTTGCGCGCCACGCCCAGCTGCCGCTGGTGGTCGTCGAAGCGCCGGATGCCGAAGAAGGCGTTGCGGATGATCAGGACCGTCCAGCGCTCGCCGATCAGCTCGAGCGTGCCGGCGACGGAGCAGTGCTGGTCGGCGTAGTCGTTGCGAAGCATCTCTGTGAGTGTAGACACGTAGGTTGCTTGATGCAACTCGCCCTGGTACTTTGCGTTTCGTCATGCAACGGACACCGGAGGAAGCCATGATCGAGCCGAGTCCCGCCGCACCCGCCGGCAAGCGCCGCCGCACGATCGTCACGGCGATCCTCATCACCGGCGTATTCGCGGCGAGCCTCGACCTCTTCATCGTGAACATCGCGTTCCCGAGCATCTCCCGCGACTTCAGCGGCACGTCGCTCTCCGACATGTCCTGGATCCTCAACGCGTACGCGATCGTGTTCGCCGCGCTGCTCGTACCGGCCGGCCGCTGGGCGGACCGCGCCGGCCGCAAGCGCGGCTTCCTCTACGGCCTCGCGCTGTTCACGGCCGCGAGCGCGGTCTCGGCGGCGGCGCCGTCGCTCGAGGTGCTCGTGGGCGCCCGCATCGTGCAGGCCGCCGGCGCCGCGCTGATGGTCCCCACCTCGCTCGGCCTGCTGATCCCCGAGTTCCCGCCCGAGCGCCGCGGCGCGGTGGTGGCGCTCTGGGCCGCGGCGGGCGGCGTGGCCGCCGCGTTCGGCCCGCCGGTGGGAGGCGTGCTCGTGGAGGCGAGCTGGCGCTGGGTGTTCCTGATCAACATCCCCGTCGGAGTGATCGGGATCCTGGCCGGCTCGCGCGCGCTGCGCGAGATCCGCGATCCGGACGGCGAGCGCCCGGATGTGCTCGGCGCGCTCGCGCTCGCACTCGGCATCGGAGCCCTCACCGCCGGGATCGTCAAGGGCCCGGACTGGGGTTGGGGCAGCGGCGAGGTGGTGGCGCTGTTCGCCGCCGCGGTCGCGCTCGGGATCATCGTGGTCAGCCGCTCGCGCAGCCACCCCGCGCCGGTCGTCGAGCCCGAGCTGGTGCGCATCCGCGCCACCGCGTTCGCCAACCTCGCGGCGATGCTCTTCTTCGCCGGCTTCGGCGCGATGCTTCTCGGCAGCGTGCTGTTCCTCACCGGCGTGTGGCACGAGTCCACGCTCGCGGCGGGCCTGCAGATCGCGCCCGGCCCCGCGATGGCCGCGCTCTTCTCGGTTCCCGGCGGCCTGCTCGGCGAGCGCTTCGGCGCGCGCGTGGTGGGCGCGGCCGGCGCCACGCTGATCGCGATCTCGTCGATCTGGTTCGTGTCGGTGATGGGCGCCGAGCCCGACTACGCCGGCACCTTCCTCGCGCCGTTCCTGCTCGGCGGCATCGGCGTGGGCCTCTCGATCCCGTCGATCACCGCGACCGCCACGGCCGCGCTGCCGCCCACTCGCTTCGCCACCGGCACCGCGCTCATGGGCATGTCCCGCCAGATCGGCGCGGCCCTCGGCGTTGCGGTGCTCGTGGCGGTCGTGGGCACGCCCGCCCCCGGCGACGCGGTGGCGGTGCTGGGCCACGGCTGGCTGTTCGTGTCGGGCGCGATGGTGGCCACGGCGCTGGCCATGCTGGCGACCGGGCCGGCGCGCGCGGCGGCTCGGGCGCCGGCGCCCGCCGGCCAGCCCGCCTAGCGGCGGCCGAGGTTCACGAGCCGCGGCGAGAGCCACTCGACGAGCCGGGCCACCAGCGGCAGCGGAGGGCCGACCAGCCGCAGCGCGAGCGCATGCCGGCGGCCCCCGCGCCGCGCGATGAGGGGGCCGATCTCCACGAGGAAGGCGATCAGCCCCGCGAGCGGGCGGATCATCACCGTCATCTCGGCGATCAGGCCCTCGTCGTCGACCCGGATGATGTCGACCCCCTGGAGCGGGGTGCCGCGCAGCGTCCCCTCGAACCCCAGCAGCTGCTCGCCGTCCCAGCCCTCCATCTCGCGCGTGTAGCGGAAGTCCGCGAACCCCTCGAGGATCGCCGCGTACACGTCCGCCACGGAGTCCCTGCCCCTGAAGGCCGCGCGGCCGATGATCGGCGAGTACACCACCACGCCGGGCGCGAACAGGGAGACCACGGCGGCATGGTCGCGCGCCTCCATCGCAGCACGCAGCCGCTGCCTCGCGATCACCCCGGCGTCGTCCGCCACGACCCTGTTCTACACGAGCAGACCGGCGCGCGGCGTGCATCCGTCACTGGTCACCACGCAGGGCAGCTCGGCGACACCGGATCTGCGCGCGTCCAGAGTCGCCTGTTCGAGCGCGTCACGGACCGACCGCAGCTCGATGCCCTTGAGCAGCGCCCGTGGGTGGAGCTCGCAGGCGGCCGCGGCGATCAGCACGTTGTCGGTCTCGCTCAGGTCGCGGCCGGCGGCGAACGCCTGGCGCATGGCGGCGAGCGAGTACGCCACCACGCGCCCGGACTGCTTGGCGAACGTGGCCGCGAGCATCGCCGTGCGCGAGTCGAACGGGAACGGCTCCGGCCAGCGCACGCCCTGGAGCTCGAGCCGTGCCGCCGCGCTCTCCACCTCGGAGCGGTCCACCTCCTCGCGGGCCCCGAGCACGGGCACCCACTCCGGCACCTCGCCGAGGGCGTGGTTCACCCGCTCGCCCGCCAGCCAGCACCACGGCGAGCCGACGTCGAAGTAGAAGACCGGCCGCTCGGCCACCGCGCGGTCCGTCAGCCGTGGATGAGCCAGCCGTCCGCGGCGCGGGCGGCCTCCATCACGGCCTCGGGGAAGGCCGGATGGGGATGGATCGATCGGGCCACCTCGGCGAACCCGCCCTCGAGGTCGCGCGCCACCACCAGCTCCATGATCAGGTCGGCCGCCTTCACGCAGACGATGTGCCCGCCGAGCAGCTCGCCGTACTCCGCGTCGCCCACGATCTTGACCATGCCGGTGCGGTCGCCGTAGACGGTGGGCGCGCCCACGGCGCTGATCGGCACCTTGCCGATCACCACGTCGCGGCCCTCGTCGCGGGCCTCCTTCTCGGTCATTCCGAAGCTCGCCACCTGCGGGTGGCAGAAGGTGGCGGCGGGCACGAAGCGGTAGTCGATCGGATGCGTCTCCCTGCCGGCGGCGTCCTCGGCGGCGATCACGCCCTCGTCGGAGGCCTTGTGCGCGAGCGCGGGCCCGCGGACCATGTCGCCGATCGCGTAGACGCCCTCCACCGACGTGCGCAGCGCGCCATCGACCTCCACGAGGCCGCGGTCGTCGGTCTTCACCTTGGCGTCCTTCAGCCCGAGGTCCTCGACGTCGGGGCCGCGGCCGGCGGCGATGCACAGGTAGTCGAACGAGTGCTCCTCGCCGCCGTAGGTCAGCCTGACCTCCTTCTCGCCGGCCTCGGCGTTCTCCACGTTCGCGCCGGTCACGATCTCCATGTTCTGCTTCTTCAGCTCGCGCGCGGCGACCTTGGAGATCTCGTCGTCCTCGAGTGGGAGGATCTGGTCGAGCGCCTCGAGCAGCACCACCTCGGTGCCGAGCCGGCCGAACGCGGACGCCACCTCGGTGCCCGACGCGCCCGCTCCGACCACCGCGAGCCGCTTGGGCAGATCCTCGATCGCCCACATCGTCTCCGTGCTCAGCACCCGTCCGCCGAACCTGAGGCCCAGCAGCGGCTTGGGGATCGAGCCCGTGGCGAGGATCACCTTGCCGGCCTCGATCTCGTCGCCGTCCTTGGCCGCGCCGATGCGCACGTTGGCGTCCTCGGTGAGCGCGCCGAAGCCCTCGATCACGTCGATCTTGTTCTTCTTGAAGAGGCCGCTCACGCCGCCGGTCAGCGTCTTGACCACCTTCTGCCTGTGGGCCACCACGCCGGCGAAGTCGACCGACACGTTCTCCGCGTTGATCCCCATGGTCGAGCCGTGCTCCACCTCGGTCTTGATGTCCGCCGCCCGCAGCACCGCCTTCGCGGGGATGCACGCGTAGTTGAGGCAGCGGCCGCCCACGCGATCCTTCTCCACCACCGCGGTCTTCATGCCGAGCTGAGCTGCCCGGATGGCGGCCACGTAGCCGCCGGGTCCGGAGCCGATCACGATGCAGTCGTAGCTCGATTCGGGCATCGCCGGGCAGGCTATCCAAGCGCCGCCGCTACGCGGTTTCCGCAAGCAGCGGCTCGACCCGCTCGCGCAGCCCGTCCGGGATCGGCCGGGCCTGGCCCTGCTCGTAGTCGTACCCGACCAGGGTGCCCCAGCCGTCGGCCACCAGGCGGTCGTCGCCCTCCGTTCGCATCTCGAAGCTCAACCTGATCGAGGACCGCCTGAGCTCGACCGGCCGGATCCAGGTGCGGATCTCGTCGTTGTAGTGCGCCGGCGCCCGGTAGTTGATGTGGCACTCGGCGAAGATGAACCCGAACCCGTTCGGCCGCCCGGGGTCGTGCTCCGGCACGAGTTGGGTGATGTAGTCGATCCGCGCGGTCTCGAAGAAGCGCAGGAACTCGACGTTGTTCATGTGCTGCATCGCGTCGAGGTCGCCGAAGCGCACGCGCTGGACCATCGAGAAGTCCCGCGGGCCGTGCTCGCTCACGACGCGGGCCGGTTCGGCATCTGGATCCGGGCCATCGCCTTGACGAGGAAGTAGAAGAGCGCGCCCGCGGGCACGATCACCGCGATGCAGATCAGGCCGGACTTCAGGTCCGAGGCCTCGAACAGGAACAGCGAGAAGAGCACGATCAGGATCCCGAGGATCGCCTGCATCCCGAGCACGGCCCAGTACCTGCTCTTCCACATGCCCACGGCGGCGATGGCCATCAGCACCGAGTACGAGATCACGCCGCTCGCCTGAGCCTTCTGGCCGTTGATCTTCACCCCGGCGGCGAACGCGATCAGGTTGCCGATGGCGAAGAGGGCCGCCACGATCGCGGCCACCGTGACCGCGCGCGGCCGCTCGCCCTCGGCCAGCGGCTCGAGCTCGGCGCGGGCCGCCGCGTTCTTGGCCTCCGAGCGCGAGGCCTTCTTGGCCGGGGCGGGTGCTCCGTTGCCGGAGGCGGGGGTCTCCCGCGTGGCGCGCGGCTTCGGCCTGGCGGCCGCCGGCTTCGGCTTGGCGGCCGCCGGCTCAGCGGAGCGCTTGCGTGAGCGCTTACCCAACGGGGGCCGCCTCGATCGCCGCGCGCAGCTCGGCCGCGGCCGCCCGTGGGTCCGCGGCGTCGCGGATCGCGCGCACCACCGCCAGCCGCCGCGCGCCCGCGGCCACCACGTCGCGGGCGTTGCCGGCGTCGATGCCGCCGATCGCGAACCACGGCTTGGTCGCGTTCCCGGCGGCGTGGCGGACCAGCTCGAGCCCCACCGCCGGCCGGCCCGGCTTGGTGGGCGTCTCGTGCACGGGCCCGACCGCGAAGTAGTCGGCGCCGGAGGCCTCGGCGGCGGCCATCTGCTCCGGCGAATGCGTGGACACCCCCACGATCAGCCGCTCGCCCGCCAGCTCGCGCACCGCGTCGACGGCCTCGTCGTCCTGGCCCACGTGCACGCCGTGGGCGCCGCACTCGAGCGCCAGGTCGGGCCGGTCGTTGACCAGGAACAGCGCACCGCGCGCACGGCACAGCGCGGCCAGCCGGCGGCCGGCGGCCACGATCTCCCCGTCCGGGGCGTGCTTGTCCCTGAGCTGAATCACATCCACACCGCCCTCGAGCGCGGGGCCCACCACATCGATCGCCGCGACCTCGAGGATCAGGTACAGGCTCGCATGCCGCACGGCCTCTCGGCTCGCTCGTCGGGTCATGCGTCTATTCTGGCCGCGCGATGACGATCGGCACCTCGATAGTCCTGATCGCGGTCGGCGCGATCCTCAAGTACGCGGTCACCGTCGACTTCAATGCGGTGGACCTGCAGGTGGTGGGCACGATCCTGATGATCGTCGGGATCCTTGGCCTCGCGATCTCGCTGCTCTACACGTTCGTGCTGGCCGATCGCCGGCGCGGCGGGCCGTACGACGGGCCGCCCCCGCCGCCCGGCCGCTTCTAGGCGCCGCGGCCCCGCCCGCGCGGGGTACGATGGACGGGTACGGGAGCTCGGAGGAACCGGGCTGAGAGGGCGGCTGGTGCGCCGCCGACCGTTGAACCTGATCCGGGTAATGCCGGCGGAGGGACGATCGGCACGCGCCTCGCCAGAGCTGGAGGGTCGATGGCAGCGCCGAGAGCACGTGAGTACGACGCCGTCGTGGTGGGCGCCGGCATCGTCGGGCTCGCGTCGGCGTGGCGTGCGGCCCAGCGCGGGCTGAGAGTGCTGGTGGTCGATCGCGGGGCGGTCGGCGCCGGCGCCAGCTCGGTGGCGGCGGGAATGCTCGCGCCGGTGACCGAGGCCGACTACGGCGAGGAGGAGCTGCTGGGGCTCAACCTCGCGGGCGCATCGGTGTGGGCGGCCTTCGCGGCGGAGCTGGCCGAGCGGTCGGGGCTCGACACGGGCTACCGCGAGAGCGGGGCTCTGGTGGTCGCGGTCGATCGCGACGACCTCGAGGAGGTCCGCCGGCTCCACGCCCTGCAGGAATCCCTGGGGCTCGACGTGGAGTGGCTCACCGGCCGGGAGTGCCGCCGGCTCGAGCCGGGGCTCTCGCCGCGCGTCGGCGGAGGCGTGCTCGCCGCGCACGACCACCAGGCGGATCCGCGGGCCACCCTGGCCGCGCTGCGGGCGGCGTTCGAGCACGAGGGCGGCGAGGTGGTGGAGGGAATCGAGGTCATCGGGGTGGAGGAGTCGGGCGGCGGCGTGGCGGGCGTGGTCACGAGCGCGGGCGCCATCGCGGCCGGGCGAGTGGTGATCGCGGCCGGGGCCTGGAGCGCCGGGCTCGCCCCGGACGCCCCGCCGGTGCGGCCGGTCAAGGGCCAGATCCTGCGCCTGCGGGAGCCGACCCATCCCGATCACCCGCTTTCGTCGAGGATCATCCGCACGCCCCGCTGCTACGTGGTGCCGCGCCCGAGTGGCGAGGTCGTGATCGGAGCCACCGTGGAGGAGCGCGGCTTCGACCCGAGGGTGACCGCCGGCGGCGTGCACCGCCTGCTCGAGGCGGCCTGGGAGGTGCTCCCCGACGTGGAGGAGCGCGAGCTGGTCGAGACGGGCGCGGGCTTCCGCCCGGGCACCCCGGACAACGCCCCGGTGGTCGGCCCCGGCTCGCTGGACGGCCTGATCTGGGCCACGGGCCACCACCGCAACGGCATCCTGCTGGCCCCGATCACGGCCACCGCGGTCACACAGCTTCTCACGGGGTCAGACCCCCTGAAGACGTTTGCGGCGTTCGGGCCGGAGCGGTTCCAGCTCGCCGGGAGGCGCGCGTGAACCTCGTCGTAAACGGCGAGCCGCGCGAGCTGCCGGACGGCGCCACGGTGGCCGACGCCGTGCGGGCCAGCGGCATGCCCGCCCTCGCCCGTGGCGTGGCCGTGGCGGTCGATCGCGAGGTGGTGCCCGGCAGCCGCTGGGCCAGCACGCCGCTGCGTGACGGCCAGCGCGTGGAGGTCCTCCAGGCGGTGCAGGGCGGATGAGCCTCACGATCGCCGGCCGCGAGCTGACCTCCCGCCTGATCATGGGCACGGGTGGCTTCCGCAACCTCGAGACGATGGCCGAGGCACTGACCGTCTCCGGCGCCCAACTCGCCACGCTCGCGCTCCGCCGAGTCGATCCCGGCGCGCGCGGCTCGATCGTGGAGGTGCTGGAGAGCGCCGGCTGCAGCCTGCTCCCGAACACGGCCGGCTGCTACACGGCCCGCGACGCCGTGACCACCGCCCAGCTGGCCCGCGAGGCGTTCGAGACCGACTGGGTCAAGCTCGAGGTGATCGGCGACGACCGTACCCTCCTCCCCGACCCGACCGAGCTGCTCGATGCCGCCGGCACCCTCGTGGCAGACGGATTCACCGTGCTCCCATACACCAACGACGACCCGATCCTCGCCCGCCGCCTCGAGGACGCCGGCTGCGCGGCGGTCATGCCGCTCGGCTCCCCGATCGGCAGCGGCATGGGGATCCGCAACCCCTACAACCTGCGCCTGATCGTGGAACGGGCCCGCGTGCCCGTGATCCTCGACGCCGGCATCGGCACCGCCTCCGACGCCACGCTCGCGATGGAGGCCGGCTGCGACGGAGTGCTGCTCGCGAGCGCGGTCTCGCGCGCCGAGGACCCGGTGCGGATGGCGCGCGCGATGCGCCTGGCCGTGGAGAGCGGCCGCCTCGCGTTCGAGTCCGGCCGCATCCCGCGCCGCCTCTACGCCGACGCCTCCACCCCCACCGAGGGCATCCCGGAGCTCACGTGACCGGCGAGTCGCTCGTGGAGGGGCTGGCGTCGCGCTGGCGCACGGCGTGGAGCGAGGGCACCCGCTCCTCGTTCGCCGCCTGCTGCTCGGCCGGAGTCCAGTACGAGGACCCGGTGGCGCGGGAGCCGCTCGCCGGCCTCGACGCCCTCGCCGAGCACGCCGGTGTGCTCCGCAACGCGCTCCCGGACCTCCGCATCGAGGCCGTCGGCCAGGCGGTCACCGAGGGGGCGTTCGCCTGCGTGCCCTGGAAGCTGCTCGGCACCCACCGCGGCTCGATCGCCGCCATCCCGGCGAGCAACCGCTTCGTGGTGGTCCAGGGCGTGCACTACCTCGAGGTCGCCGACGGCCGCGTGCGCCGCGCGCGCGGCTTCTTCGACCTCTACGACGCGGCCATCCAGCTCGGCCTGCTGCCCTCACGGGGAAGCCTCGCGGAGTCGGCGCTGATGATCGTGCGCGGCTTCGGCCTGCGCGCCCGCGCCTAGCGGGGGAGCCGCGGCGCGGGGTCGCGAATCGGGTCGGGCCCGTCAGGCTTGGGACGATCGTTCACACGGGCAAGCCTAGTCCCGTTCACGCCAGATCGATCACCCATGCGGCGATCTCACCGATCAGCAGAACCGAGGCGAGGCGAAAGCGCTGGTCGATCCGCCGAACGAGCACCGCCTCGTTGCGCTCCCAATGAGCCTCCATATGAAGCGCCACGTCGCGGTAGGTCTGGGCAAGAGTGCGCGGCGGGTCCGATTCGAAGTAGCCCTCAATCAGGATCACCGGGCTGGCCACGAAGCCCGCGAGTCCCTCGCGCGCCTGCCCAGGGCCGAGGAGGTTCCTGAGCCGTCCGGGCGTCATGACCGCCAGCAACGTCACCCCGACCCCCACGAACACGACGATCGCGATCCAGCTCCAGGTGTCGAGGCCCGAGCCGGTGAGCGCCTGGCTGCCGAAGAAGGATGTGGCGACTGCGGTCGCGGACAGCGTCACACCGGCGCGAGTGCGGTAGCCGTCGACGACCGCCTGCTGCTGCGAGAGCGCCCGTACGCCCTCCTCGTAGGCAAGCCGGTACTTGCGCTCGAGCTCCGCCGCGTCGCCTATTGCCGCCACCCGTCCATTGAAAGGCACGCGGTCGCCCCGGTCGATCCCCCGAATGGGGGCACGGACCCTACGAAACGAGCAGCTCCAGCAGCGCCTTCTGCGCGTGCAGGCGGTTCTCCGCCTGGTCCCAGATCGCCGATCGCGGCCCGTACAGCACGCCCTCCGAGATCTCCTCGCCCGGGTGCGCGGGAAGGCAGTGCAACGCGATCGCGTCGGGGCGCGCGCGTTCCATCAGCGCCTCGTCGAGCCGGTAGGGCTCGAGCAGTGCGCGCTTGGTGTCCGAGTCCTCGTCGCCCATGCTCACCCACACGTCGGTGTAGACCGCGTGCGCGCCGTCGGCGGCCGTGGCCGCGTCGCGGATCACGGTGGCGCCGGAGGCCTCCACGATCGCAGCGTCCGGGCGCAGCTCGTCGGGCGTGGCGGCCACCACCTCCACCCCGGCCAGCGCGCCGAGCACCATCAGGGAGTGGGTCACGTTGTTGCCGTCGCCCACGTAGGCGAGCTTGAGCCCGCGCAGCTCGCCGAAGCGCTCGCGCAGCGTGAGCAGGTCGGCGAGCGCCTGGCACGGGTGGTGCCCGGCCGAGAGCATGTTGAACACGGGCACGCTCGAGTGGCGGGCCAGCTCCTCGAGCGTCTCGTCGGGCCCGGTCCGGATCCCGATCGCCGCGACCATCCGCGACAGCACCAGCGCGAAGTCCCGCAGCGACTCGCCGCGCGCGAGCTGCGTCTCGCCCTCGCGGAGCACCACCGCGTGTCCGCCCAGCTCGCGGATCCCGACCTCGAACGACACGCGCGTGCGCGTGGACGGCTTCTCGAACACGATCGCCACGCTGCGCCCCTCGAGCGCCCGCGACGCCCCCCGCGCGCGCTTGAGCTGCTCCGCTCGGTCGAGCACGGCGGTGAGCTCGTCGGCCGTAAGCTCCCGGCCGGTGAGGAAGTGACGCGTCACCCGGGGATCGTAGTCCGGGCTCTCACCTGGAACCTGTTCCACGGGCGCGACCACCCACCGGACCCGGCGCTCCTCACCTGGCGCTCGCGGCTGCTCCGCACCGAGGAGCGAAACGCCACGCACGCGCAGGTCAACCGGCCGCTCGATCGCGAGTTCCGGCGCTTGCTCGGCGGGCTCGAATGGGACGTGGCGCTGCTCCAGGAGGCGCCGCCGCGCTGGCTGCGCCCGCTCTGCCTCGCGACGGGAGCGAGCGGCGCCTCCGCCCTCACCGCGCGCAACGAGCCGGCGTTCGCTCGCGCGGCGCTCGCACGCCTCAACCCCGACCTGATCGCATCGAACGGGGGCGGCTCCAACCAGCTGCTCGTGCGGCCACCGTGGCGGATCGAGACGGTCCGGCGCCGCCGGCTTGCGCGCCGGCCCGAGCGGCGCACGATGCTCTTCGCACTCCTCGCGCATCCCGGCGGAGCGCGACTCGCGGTGGCCAACCTCCACGCGAGCACCGGCGGCGGCGAGGCCACGCGCGCCGATGTGCTCGAGGCGGCTCGGGTGGCCGTCGATTGGGCCGGGGGCACGCCGCTCGTCTACGGCGGCGACCTGAACCTGCGCCCGCGGCGGGCGCCGGAGACGTTCGCCGAGCTGCGCACGCGCTTCGGTCTCGCCGGCGAGACGCCGCCCGGCGCGATCGACCACCTGCTCGCCCGCGGCGCCCGCCCGCTGGGGCCGCCGGTCGCTCGCCACGCCGAGCTTCGCCGCGCCGACGGCCGCGCGCTGCGCCTCTCGGACCACGCGTACGTCACCACCGCGTTTGAAGTGGAATAGTCCCGGGCCCCCACGCATCACGAAGGAGGAGGAGACACATGGCTGCATCGTCGGGTGGTTCCAGAGGCGGATCGTCGGGTTCGTCCGGCGGACGCCGCTCGTCGAGCTCGAGGAGCCGCAGCAGCGGCTCCGGGTCGACCCGTTCCACGAGCGCGCGCAAGAAGCCGGCGAGCTCCCGCAGCACGAAGTCCGCCAGCTCCCGCAGCACGAAGTCCGCGAGCTCCCGCAGCACGAGCTCGCGCAGCACGAGCTCGCGCAGCTCGGGCTCCACCAGCTCGCGCTCGGGCGGGCAGACCAAGCGCCGCGCCGCCGCCAAGAAGGGCGGCCAGGCTCGGGCTCGTCAGCAGAAGGCGGAGAAGGCCGGGCGCAGGACCACGAAGGCCGCCGAGTCGGCGACCGGGACGGAGTTCTCCGGCAAGTCGGTCGCCGAGCTGCGCGACGCGCTGGCCAAGGGAGTCGTTGCCCCGATGAACATCGTGATGCTCAGCCGCGAGCGGATCGAGGAGGCGTTCGACGATGCCGTCAAGCGCGGTCGCGTGACCGCGGACGACGCCCAGGACCTCGTCCAGGGGCTCCTCGAGCGCGGGCGCAAGCAGACCAACGACGTGCTGAGCGACCTCGAGCAGCTGCTCGGGCGCGGCAGCGGCGCCGTGGAGGGTGCGCGCAAGCAGGCCAGGACGGCCGCCAAGCGCAGCCGGAGCCGGGTTCGCGACGTGGTGGATCCGGCGCTCGCCCAGGCCGACCGCGCGCGCCGCATCGCCGGCGTGGGGCCCAACTTCCCGATCCTGGGATACGACGACCTCACCGCGGCGCAGGTTCAGACCCGGCTCGACGGGCTCACCCCCGCTGAGCTGCGCAAGGTGCGCGACTACGAGAAGCGCAACGCCAACCGCAAGTCGGTGCTCGACGCGATCGAGAGCAAGCTGAGCTGATGACCTAGGCGGGCTCGCCGGCCAGGTCGGCGGCCAGCACGCCCAGGTCCAGGCGCTCGCCGGTGAGCTCCGCGAGGAGCTCGTCGGCGGTGCTCGCCTGCCCGCGGCTCCATAGCGAGCGCAGCAGCTCACCGGCCTCCGGCTCGGCGAACCAGCGCTCGCCGAAGCGGCCCGTGAGCACCTGCCGCAGGTGGGTCTCGAACGCCCACGCCCGCAGGTAGCGGGCGGCGTAGAAGAACGGATCCACGTCGGAGAGCCAGGTCGCGCGCGGCCACTCGACCCGCACCGCTGACCCGAGCGAGCGCGCGTAGTCCGCGGCGTTCTCCTCCGGTGAGCGGCCGCCGCCGTGCAGCCGCAGCTCGTAGCCGAGCTTCGCGCAGTAGCGGCGCAGGAACACCACGCGGTTGGCCTGCGCGAACGCGAGCACCGGCTCGGCGTCGGCCAGGCCCATCACGTCCTCGAGCCACTCGGCCTGTGCCACCAGGTGCTGCATCGCGAACGCGTAGCCCTCCGTGACCGAGTTGTCGCCGAGCTGGCGCTGCTCGAACGGCAGCGCCCGATCCACGTGCGAGTAGTGGTACGCGTGCCCGGCCTCGTGCATGAGCGCCTCGTAGTCGTCGCGGCCGCCGATCGGCGCGATCACCAGGTGCACCTCGTCCGGCACGCGGACCGCCGCGCAGAACGCGCGCGGCGACTTGGTGGGCCGCCGCTCGGCGTCGATCACCACGGCCGGGGTCGCGATCCCCAGCCCGGCCACCGTGCGGTCGAGCGAGGCGATCAGCCGATCCTCCGGAAAGGCGTCGTCGAACCCGCGCGCGCGGAAGAACGCGGGCATGTCCGCCCGCCGCAGGCGGTCGAGCCCGTGGCCGAGCTGCCGGCGCAGCTGCGGCTCCACGAGCGGCTCGTAGATCGACTCCGTGTCGGCGAGGAACGTCTCGGCCTGCCGGCCGAGCGCGCCCAGGTCCATCCCGGACAGCTCCTCCACCATCGCCACCGTGCTCTCCCAGCCAAGCTCGCGCACCAGCGCCGCCTCGCGCTCGTGGGCCTGGAGCAGCAGCGGGTTGAGCTCCCGCTCGGTCACGTCGAGGCGCGCCCGTTCGAGCGCCTCGCGCCGCTCCGGGTCGATCTCGTTCGCCTGCGCGGGGGAGGCCTCGCGGAAGCCCAGCTCGGCACCGCCCACCTCCACCTTCGCGCCGGCCTCCCGCCGCGCCAGCTCCTCGGCCTCGCCCTTCGTGGCCTGCCCGAACAGCCCCTCGACCGCAAAGCGCACCAGCTCGCGCGGGGCGCCGGCCTCGCGCAGGCGGTCGGCGGCCTCGCGCGTGAAGAGGGAGGCGTGCCGGTCGTAGATCGCCTCCAGCTCGAAGCCCTCCTTGCGGCCGGAGAGGTGGAGCACGTACTCGCGCTCGATCTCCTCGTAGAAGGCCTCGGCCTCGGCGCGGTAGAGGTCAAGGTCCACGGGCCTGCCAGCATAGGTCCGGTGACCGGAACCCCCACAGCCCGCGCCGCCCGGCCCCAGCGCGGCGCCGAGCTCGAGCTGGTCGTGGACTCGTTCGCGCAGGGGGGCACCGGGATCGCCCGCCACGACGGCTACGTGCTCTTCGTGACGGGCGGAGTGCCTGGCGACCGGCTGCGTGCGCGGGTGACCAAGGCCAAGCGCGACTACGGCGAGGCGCGCGCGCTCGAGCTGATCGAGCCGAGCCCCGACCGCGTGGAGCCGCGCGCCGCCCACCCGGGCGCGTCGTGGCAGGTGCTCCCGTACGAGCGCCAGCTGGCGGAGAAGGAGCACCAGGTGCGCGAGGCGCTCGAGCGGATCGGCCGCTTCGAGTCGCCGCCGATCGAGCCGATCCTGCCCGCCGTCGAGCAGTGGCGCTACCGGAACAAGGTCGAGTACTCGTTCGGTACCGGCGAGGACGGCTCGCTCGTGCTCGGCTTCCACCGCCCGGGGCGCTGGAACGAGATCGACGACGTGACCGACGACATCCTCGCCTCCGAGCGCGTGGACGCGCTGCGCGAGCGCGTGAAGGCGTGGTGCCGCGCGGAGGGCCTGTCCGGCTACGACCGCCGCTCGAACGACGGCTTCCTGCGCAACCTCGTTGTGCGCGAGGGCCGCCGCGGCGGGATGCTCCAGGCGCGCGTGGTCACGAGCGACGGCGACTTCCGCGCGGACGACCTGGCCGAGGCAGCGGGTGCCGACGGCTTCCTCTGGACCCGCACCGCCGGCGTGGCGGAGACCACCCGCGAGGGCACCACCCGCGTGGTGTCCGGAGCCGGCGCGATCGAGGAGCGGATCGACGTGCTGGGCGACGGCCTGCGCTTCCGGATCTCCCCCGAGGCGTTCTTCCAGACCAACACCGAGATGGCCGAGCGGCTCTACGGCAACGCGGTGGAGCTGGCCGGCCTCGGCGGGAGCGAGAAGGTCTTCGACCTCTTCAGCGGGATCGGCACGATCGCCCTGGCGATGGCCACCCGCGCCGGCGAGGTGGTGGGCGTGGAGCTGATCGAGCGCGCGGTGGCGGACGCGATCGAGAACGCCAAGCTCAACGGGATCGACAACGCGCGCTTCTTCGCGGGCGACGTGCGCACGGCGATGCGGCCGCTGGTGGAGGAGGCGGGCAGGCCGGACGTGGTGGTGGTCGACCCGCCCCGGGCCGGGCTGAGCGCCAAGATCGTGCGGCGCCTGCTCGAGACCGAGGCGCGGCGGGTGGTCTACGTCTCGTGCAACCCGACCACGCTCGCCCCGAACGCCCGCCAGATCGTGGACGCCGGGTACGAGCTCCGGACCGTGCGCCCGGTCGACATGTTCCCGCAGACCCCGCACA
>JAXDJC010000277.1:0-9626 GCA_034663685.1 Thermoleophilaceae bacterium | reverse complement strand
CCGGCGGACGCGGCGCTGATGATGCAGCTGGGCGCCGAGGGCGTGTTCGTCGGCTCCGGGATCTTCAAGTCCGAGGACCCCGAGCGCACCGCCAGGGCGGTCGTGGAGGCCACCACCCACTTCGACGACCCCGAGCGCGTGGCGGCCGCGTCGCGCGACCTGGGCGCCCCGATGACCGGGATCGAGATGGACTCCCTCGGACCCGACGGACTGCTCCAGACGCGCGGGTGGTAGTCGGCGTCCTCGCCCTCCAGGGCGACTTCGAGGCGCACGCCGGAATGCTCACGCGCCTGGGCGCCGAGGCCCGGATCGTGCGCACACCGGCGGACCTCCGGGGCCTGGACGGCCTGGTCCTGCCGGGCGGGGAGAGCACCACGATGACCCTCGGCATCGAGCGCGAGGAGCTGGCCGGCCCGCTGCGCGAGCTGATCGCCGAGGGCACGCCCACGCTCGCCACGTGCGCGGGCATGATCGTGCTCGACCGCGACCACCTCGGTGTGCTCGACATCGGGACCCGGCGCAACGCGTTTGGGCGCCAGATTCGTAGCTTTGAGGCAGACCTCGACCTGGATGGGGTCGAAGGTGGCCCATTTCGGGGAGTCTTCATCCGTGCACCCTGGGTAGAGGAACATGGAACGGACGTCGAAGTCCTAGCTGAGGTCGACGGTCACCCGGTGGCCGTACGGCAGGGAGAAGTGACCGCGGTGGCTTTCCACCCCGAGCTGACCGCCGATGCGCGATTGCACCGGTGGCTGGTCGAGGCTGTGGCGGCCAGGCGAGCGAAGGAGCCTGCATGAAGGATCAGCGCGCTGAGGCGCTAGCTCAGATTCTCGTCCGTTACTCGACCAAGGTCGGGAAGGGCGACACCTGCATCATCCAGTCCACCACGCCGGCCGAGCCGCTGGCACTCGCGGTGTACGAGGAGGTCCTCCGGGCCGGTGGGCTGCCGATCGTGCAGCTTGCGCCCGACGGGGCCACGGCCGCGTTCTACGAGCTGGCGTCCGACGAGCAGCTCGACTGGGTGGCGCCGCCTGCGCTCTGGGCCGCCGAGCACGCCGACGTGCGGATCGGGATCATGGCCGACTCGAACGCCCGCGAGCTGTCGCAGTCGGACCCGAAGAAGCAGGCCCGCGCCCAGAAGGCGCGCCGCCCGCTGCTCGACATGACGATGAAGCGCGCGGCCGCCGGCGAGCACCGCTGGGCGCTCACGCTGTTCCCCACGCACGCGTACGCGAGCGAGGCGAACATGTCGCTCTCCCAGTACGAGGACTTCTACTACGCCGCCTGCCTGGCCACCGACGAGGATCCGGTCACGGCCTGGGCGCGCCAGTCCGACGACGTCAACCGCCTCGCCGAGTGGGTCCAGGGCAAGGAGGAGGTCCACATCAGGGCGCCCGGCACCGACATCAAGCTCGGCGTGGCCGGCCGCCGGTTCATCCCCTGTACGGGCGAGCACAACATGCCAGATGGCGAGTTCTTCACGGGCCCGGTCGAGGACTCGGTCGAGGGCGAGGTCTCGTTCACCTTCCCCGCCGCGTACGGCGGGCGGGAGGTGACCGGTGTGCGCTTCAAGTTCGAGGGCGGCAAGGTGGTGGACGCCTCGGCCGAGCGCGGCGAGGACTTCCTCATCGAGATGCTCGACACCGACGACGGCGCGCGCCGCCTGGGCGAGCTCGGGATCGGCACCAACTACGGCATCTCCACGGGTACCAAGGAGATCCTGCTCGACGAGAAGATCGGCGGCACGGTGCACATGGCGATCGGGGCCAGCTATCCGGAGTCGGGCGGGGTCAACGAGTCGGCCGTGCACTGGGACATGGTCTGCGACCTCCGCCAGGGCGGATCGATCGTGGTCGATGGCGTGGAGCTTCAGCGCGACGGCAAGTTCGTGGTCTGACGCCTCCGTCACCCTTTCCGTGATGTTTCTCACGTGTGGGGTCGGGTACCTCGGTCGTGGGTTATGGGAGAGATACGCACCGACC
The DNA here is from genome assembly GCA_034663685.1 of Thermoleophilaceae bacterium. Classification (GTDB taxonomy): domain Bacteria; phylum Actinomycetota; class Thermoleophilia; order Solirubrobacterales; family Thermoleophilaceae; genus AC-37. The sequence goes on along the minus strand of JAXDJC010000277.1, from coordinate 7,644 downwards.
GGGTCCGGCGGGCGCTGCACGCGCAGCTGTCCAAGCGCACGCCGCGCGAGCAGGCCCGCACCGCGCGCAAGCAGGCCGAGGCCGCTCGCCGCGTGCTCATGCGCCCCCTCCCCGCCCGCAGGAACCTGACGCAGCCCTAGACTGACCGGCATGTCCGGTCATTCGAAGTGGGCGTCGATCAAGCACAAGAAGGCGATCACGGACTCCCGCCGCGGCGCGCAGTTCACCAAGCTCGCGCGCGCCATCCAGGTCGCGGCCCGCGAGGGCGGCGGCGATCTCGTGGGCAACCCGGCGCTTCAGCTCGCGGTCCAGAAGGCCAAGGACGGGCGCATGCCCAAGGACAACATCGAGCGGGCGATCGCCAAGGGCACCGGCGCGGACGCCGACGCCGACGCGTTCGAGGCTGTGCTCTACGAGGGCTACGGCCCGGGCGGCGTGGCGGTGCTCGTGGATGCGCTCACCGACAACCGCAACCGCACGGGCTCGGAGATCCGCCACACGTTCGCGCGCTCCGGCGGCAACCTGGGCGAGCCGGGGTCGGTCGCGTGGGTGTTCGAGAAGAAGGGCGTGATCGTGGTGGACGCCGGCCGCGTGACCGAGGACGACCTGATGGTGGCGATCGACGCGGGCGCCGAGGACGTGAACCTCGACGAGAGCCTCTACGAGGTGATCTCCGAGCCGGCCGATCTCCAGGCCGTGCGCGAGGCGCTCGAGGGCGCGGGGATCGAGATCGACTCGGCGGAGCTCACGATGCGGCCCACGACCAGGGTCGAGCTGCCCGATGACCAGGTCGCCTCGCTGATGCGCCTGCTCGAGGCGCTCGACGAGAACGACGACGTGCAGGCCGTCCACGCCAACTTCGAGGCCGACGCAGCGGCGCTGGAGAAGGCCGCCGCCGCTTAACCTCCGCCGTGTGATGCGGCGGATCGTGCTCACGGCCGTGGCGGCCGCCCTCCTGGCGCCGGCCGCCGCTCACGCGGCCGACCCCGGCCGCTGGACCGAGACCGGCCGGACCACCACGCCGATCTACTACTACCAGGGCATGGCGTCCGATCCGGCGCGGCGGCTGTTCTTCAACGGCGTGTACTCCGGGCTCTACCGGACCGACCCGATGCTGGGCGAGACGGCGCGCACCGACGACGTGATCCCGCCCGACGTCCACGCGCGCGAGCAGTACAACCACACCGGCGACATCGCCTGGGACGCGCGCGAGGGCGGCCGCGTGATCCTGCCGATGGAGTGCTACTACCCGCAGGCGGCGCCGGGGCAGGACGACCCGAGCAACACGTGCCGCACCGGCTCGTTCGCGGTCGCCGACCCGGAGACGCTCCAGTGGCGCTACTACGTGAAGATCGACCCGGCCGTGATGGCCAAGGCGATGTGGGTGGCGGTCTCGCCGGACGGAAAGCTCGCCTGGACCGGCATCGGCAAGGACCTGTTCGCGTTCAGCATGGACGACATCACGGCCGCGAACGCGGCGCCGGCCGGGCCGGCGATCAAGCCCGTGCGGGTGCTCAAGAACGCGCGGCCGCCGAGCGGCGTCACCGGCGCCGCCTTCTTCCGCGGCCGCTTCTACGTGGCCGGGCAGGACGCGCCCGAGGGCTTCCAGGTCTGGTCGATCGACCTCGACACCGGCGCGAGGACCCTCGAGATCGAGCGCCAGATCGTGGGGGAGTCGGAGGGAATCGACTTCGTGGACGCGCTCGGCGGCACGCTGCACTGGATGATCCAGCCCTACAACACGTCGGGCCCGCCGACCTACGGGCCGTCGAACGGGACGATCCTCAACTTCGTGCCGAAGGGGGAGGCGATCCCGCCGGGCGCCGGACCGGCGGCCAAGCCGGCGAAGATCAGCCTGAGCGCCTCGCCGCGGCACGTGCGCAGCGGGCGCTCGGTGCGCATGAAGTTCACGGCTCGGGCACGGGTTGCGGGGAGCCTGGGGCCGGTGAGCGGGGCGAAGGTGGTGTTCTCCGGCGGGTCGGCCGAGACCGACGCGAAGGGACGGGCGACGATCACCGTGAAGCCGGGCGGGTCCGGCGTGCAGCGTGCACGCGCCTCGCGCTCCGGCCTGCGGCCGGGCAAGGCCAACATCCGGGTGATGCCGCGGCGCTAGTTGCCTCGCAGGGGAGTCGGACCAGCGGCATCGGTGGCCTCAAAACCCGTTCCCCAAGTGCTCGCCGCTGCCGTTCACCCTTCGCTTCGACTAGAACGAGGTTCTAGGACGTGGTTCCATCGGCAAGCGAGGCGGTGCCGGCCAGATGCTCGTGGCGGCGTGATGGCTCCGATCCGAGCGCGCGGCCGGCCCGGCCCGCAGGAGGCGTCCGCCCCCGGCCGCAGAATCACCCCCGTGGTGGTCGTTCTCGGCATAGATCCCGGTGCCGCAAACACCGGATACGGCGTGGTCGTCTCGAACGGCGGGCGGATGGCCGCGCTCGACGGCGGCGTGATCGTGACCGGCGCCGACGAGCCGCTCGAGCGCCGGCTCGCCCGCATCCACGCGGGACTCTGCGACCTGATCGCCCTGCACACCCCGGCCGCGATGGCCGTGGAGGACCTCTTCTTCGGCCAGAACGCGCGCACCGCGTTCAGCGTCGGCCAGGCGCGCGGCGTGGCCCTGCTCTCGGCCGGGCTGGCCGGGATCCCGTGCTACTCGTACACGCCGCAGGCCGTCAAGCAGGCTGTGTGCGGCTCGGGTCGGGCGGAGAAGGACCAGGTCCAGCGCATGGTGGGCGCGCTGCTCTCGCTGTCCGAGCCGCCGGAGCCCGACCACGCGGCCGATGCCCTCGCGGTGGCCATCTGCCACGCCAACGGCGCCAAGCTGCGCGCCGCGGTGGGGAGCGTCTCGTGATCGCCTCGGTGCGCGGCGAGGTGATCGTGCGGCGCCCGGACCACGTGGTCGTGGAATGCGCGGGCGTGGGCTACCGGCTTGCCGTCTCGGCCAACACGCTGCGATCGGTGCCGGGGGCGGGCGACGAGGCGCTGCTCCACACGCACCTCGTGATGCGCGACGACGGCATGCACCTCTACGGCTTCGGCTCGGAGTCCGAGCGCGAGCTCTTCCTCATGCTGATCGGGGTCCAGAGCGTGGGGCCCAAGGTGGCGCTGGCGGTGCTCTCGGGCGGCACCCCGCGCGAGCTGATGAACGCGATCGCCAGTGGCGACTCGGCGCGCTTCCAGGCCGTGCCCGGCATCGGCAAGCGCACCGCGGAGCGGATCATCGTGGAGCTGCGCGAGAAGGTGGGAGGGGAGACGAGCGGCGACGACTTCGTGGTCACCCGCGCCGACGACCCGCGCACGCTCGCCCGCGAGGGCCTGCTGGGGCTGGGCTTCACGCCCGTGGAGGCCGACCGGCTGCTGGACAAGGCGCGCGGCGAGACGCCCGAGGACCTGATCGCCGAAGCGCTGCGGGGCGCGCGGTGAGCGGCATCCGCACGCCCGGCGCGGAGCGCCTGCGCGACGACGCCGACCCGGCCGCCGCTCGGATCGGCTCCGCCGGCGCCGCACCTCCGGACGAGGAGCTCGACCGGTCGCTGCGCCCGCGGCGGCTCGAGGACTTCGTGGGCCAGCCCGCGGTCAAGGAGCAGCTCGCCGTGTTCGTGGAGGCCGCGCGCGCCCGCGGCGAGCCGCTCGACCACGTGCTGCTCGCCGGACCGCCCGGCCTCGGCAAGACGTCGCTCGCCCAGATCGTGGCGGCGGAGCTCGGCGTGCCGTTCGTGCAGACCGCCGGCCCCGCGCTCGAGCGCAAGGGCGACGTGGCCTCGTTCCTCACCGCCCTCGAGCCCGGCAGCGTCTTCTTCGTCGACGAGATCCACCGCCTGCCGCGCGCGCTCGAGGAGACCTTCTATCCCGCGATGGAGGATCGCCGCCTGCCGATCACCGTCGGCCAGGGGGCCGGCGCGCGCGTGGTCACGCTCGACCTCCCGCCCTTCACGATGATCGGCGCCACCACGCGCGCAGGCCTGCTCACCACGCCGCTGCGCGACCGCTTCGGCGTCACGCATCGCCTCGAGCTCTACCCGCCCGAGGAGCTGGCCACGATCGTGCTGCGCTCGGCCGACATCCTCGGCGTGCGGATCGACCCGGAGGGCGCCGAGACGATCGCCTCGCGCTCGCGCGGAACCCCACGCGTGGCCAACCGCCTGCTCAAGCGCGTGCGCGACTACGCGGAGGTGCGCGGCGCCGGCACGGTCGACGAGGACGTGGCGCGCGCCGGGCTCGAGATGCTCCAGGTCGACGAGGCCGGGCTCGACCACCTCGACCGCGAGATCCTGCGCACGATCTGCGAGAAGTTCGAGGGCGGTCCCGTTGGACTGTCGACGCTGGCCGCGGCGGTCTCCGAGGAGCAGGACACGATCGAGGACGTGTACGAGCCGTATCTGCTCCAGCAGGGCCTCGTGAAGCGGACTCCGCGCGGGCGCGTGGCCACCGCGTCGGCCTGGGCGCACCTGGGCCTGGACCGGCCTCGGGGCGCCGCGAGCCTGTTCTGAATGAGCGGCCTAACCTCTAGGCCTCGATGCCGAACTTCATCTGTCCCAACTGCGGCCAGCGCAGCACAGGAGCCGAGCGCACGGCCGGATTCCGCAATCTCGCGAAGGGCTGTTCGAACTGCGGGTTCGGCTTTCTCTTCGAGCTGCTCGACGAGTACTACCCGGCGCCCAACGCGGCCTTCTTCGTCTGCGACGCGCAGGCCCAGGTGATCGCCGCCGGCCGCGGATCGCGCGAGCTCACCGGGCTCGGCGACACCGACGTGATGGGCCGCCAGGTCCGCGAGGTGCTCGGGCTCGAGTTCGAGAACGGCGACGACCACATCGGCACCGCGCTCGAGTGGGGCGTGCGCGTGCTGGACAAGCCCGTCGTGGTCCACGCCGAGGGAGACCGGCCCGAGCCCGCCAAGGCTGACATCTTCCCGGCCTACGACGACGACGGCGGACTGCTGCTCGTCCTCACCCCCACGTCGTGACCGACCGCCGCCGCAACTCGATCATCCTCGGAATCGTGGCCGTGCTGCTCGTCGGCGCGCTGCTGCTCATCGTCCCGGGCTCGCCCTTCTCCAAGCCCACGCGCCTCGGCCTCGACCTCAAGGGCGGCGTGGAGCTCGTGTACCAGGCGCGGCCCACCCCGCAGGTCCCCAAGGTCACGCCCGCGGCGATCAACGACGCGATCGCCACGATCCAGAAGCGGACCAACGCGCTCGGCGTGTCCGAGCCGGAGATCCAGCGCGCGGGTCAGAACGAGATCTCGATCGGGCTCCCGGCCGTGGCCAACGCGGCCAGGGCGGAGGAGCAGGTCGGAACCACCGCCCAGCTCCAGTTCTACGACTGGGAGCCCAACGTCTTCGGCGACCCCAACCGGCCGATCAACGACTTCGCGCTGGCCGCCAAGCTGGCGGCGCTGGCCAAGCCGCGCGCCGAGGAGACGGACATCCCGCCGGGCGGCCCGTCGGACTCCGTCAAGAAGCTGTTCGGGGACAACAAGCAGAAGATCCGCGAGTACTACGACCGCAAGAACGACTCGGTCGGCGACAAGTACTACCTCTTCGACAGCAAGAACGTGCTCGTCCACCCCGGTGGGCTAAAGGCCACGCCGAGCAGCCTGGCGAGCGTCAACGACGCCACCGCCTACTACGGCTCGTGCCGGGAGATCGCGGACGACTTCTCCGCCATCGCGGCGCGCCCGCGGGCGCGGCTGAAGACCCCCGCGCCGAAGAACGCCAAGCCGGCCAAGGGCACCGCCTGCCCGGCCACGCTGGAGCAGCTGATCAACAAGCCCGGCTCCCCCGGCAACGGCGCGAAGGTGCTCAAGGTCCCGCGCGGCGTAGTGATCATCAAGGCCGAGCCGCCGCAGCACGCCACCAAGAACACGCCGGCGCAGTACTGGGTGATCGAGGACGACTCGGAGCTGAGCGGCTCGGACATCCAGAACCCGAAGCAGAACTTCGACCAGCAGACCCAGGAACCCATCGTGACGATGGAGTTCACCGACAGGGGCAAGAAGGCGTTCGCGCGCGTGACCAAGCGGATCGCGCAGCGCGGTCAGGCCGCGCTGCCGCAGCCGGGCCAGAGGCCCCAGGACCGGTTCCAGAGATTCATGATCTCGCTCGACGACCAGGTCGTCTCGCTGGCCACGATCGACTACGTGCGCAACCCGGAGGGGATCGACGGCCAGACCGGGGCCCAGATCAACGGGATCGGCTCGATCCAGCAGACCCAGGACCTGGCGGACAGCCTGCGGATCGGCGCGCTGCCGGTCACGCTCAAGCTGATCTCGAAGACGCAGGTGTCGGCCACGCTCGGCCAGCAGGCGCTCAACCAGGGCCTGATCGCGGCCGGCGTGGGCCTCCTGCTCACCCTCCTCTTCCTGATCGTCTTCTACCGGGTGCTCGGCGGGATCGCGGCGGGCGCGCTGATCATCTACGCGATCCTGCTGTTCGCGCTGGTCAAGCTGATCCCGATCACGATGACCCTGCCGGGCATCGCGGGCCTGATCCTCACGCTGGGCGTCGCGGCGGACGCCAACATCGTCGTGTTCGAACGCGTGAAGGAAGAGGTGCGCGCCGGGCGCGGGATATCGCAGGCGATCGTGGCGGGCTACCGCAAGGGCCTGACCGCGATCATCGACGCGAACATCGTGACCTTCCTGGTCGCGTTCATCCTCTTCATCCTCGCCACGGCGGGGGTCAAGGGCTTCGCGTTCACCCTCGGCCTCGGCGTCATCGTCTCGCTGTTCACCGCCGTGGTGGCCACGCAGGCGATCCTGTACTCGCTGCGCGGGACGCGTGCGATCCGCTCGCGCGCAGCGCTCGGCGCCGGCGAGCAGCGCTTCAAGTTCCGCTACGACTTCATGGGCGCGTCGAAGTGGTTCTTCTCGATGTCGGGCGTGATCCTGCTCATCGGGGCGCTGGCGATCGCCGGCAACGGGATCAACTTCGGCATCGACTTCGAGGGCGGCACGCGCGTCACGACCGGCCTGCAGAAGCCGGCGACCGTGGACGAGATCCGCAGCGTGCTCGCGCCGCAGGGGCTCGCCGACGCGAAGATCCAGACGATCTCCAACGACGCGCTCGGCCCGAACGCGGTCCAGATCTCCGCCCACCAGCTCGGCACGGGCGGCGTCGACGCGGTCGAGCGGGCGCTCGACCAGCGCTTCGGCATCCAGGGAACGCCGAACGCCGACGAGATCGGCCCGAGCTTCGGCCAGAGCGTGGCGAAATCGGCGGTGTACGCGATCATCGCCTCGCTGCTGGTCATCTCGATCTACATCACGCTGCGCTTCGAGTGGAAGGTCGCCGTGCCGGTGCTGATCGCGCTGATGCACGACGTGCTGATCGTCTCGGGCGTGTACGCACTACTCGGCCGGGAGGTGACGACGTCGACGGTCGCGGCGCTGCTCACGATCTTGGGTTATTCGCTCTACGACACGATCATCGTGTTCGACCGCGTGCGAGAGAACATCCCGCGGATGCCGAGCGCCGCGTTCTCGCAGATCGTCAACCGCGCGCTGTCGGAGGTCCTCACCCGGTCGCTGGCGACGAGCTTCTGCACGCTGCTGCCGGTCCTGTCGCTGATGCTGTTCGGCGGGGGCACGCTCAAGGACTTCGCGTTCGCGCTGCTCGTCGGCGTCGCCTCGGGCGCGTACTCGTCGATC
>JAXDJC010000101.1:0-7570 GCA_034663685.1 Thermoleophilaceae bacterium | reverse complement strand
ACACCGCCGGCGCGGGCCGCGACGCTACTTGAGGATCTTGAAGCTCGCCGTGACGGGCTTGCCCGTGTTCCCGGCGATGTCGATCGGCGTGCCGGTCAGCCGGTAGGCGCCGGGCTTCAGCGCCTTGGCGTTCAAGCGGCCGGTGAAGCGGAAGCTGTTGGCGCGCTGCGAGGCGCTAACCGGGCGCACCGGCGCGGTCAATGGCACGACGCGCGCGCACTTTGCGCGGATCGGGCCCCGGTGCTGACCACCCTCCGATCTACACTCGGCAGCATGAGCGGAGCCGCCACTCTCGAGGGCCACAAGCTGCTTGCGTCGGGCAAGGTCCGGGAGATATACGACGAGGGCGATCGGCTGCTGATGGTGGCCTCCGATCGCATCTCCACCTACGACGCGATCCATCCCACGCCAATCCCCGGGAAGGGCGAGGTGCTCACCGGCGTCTCGGCCTTCTGGTTCGATCGGACCGGCCACATCGTGCCGAACCACGTCGTCTCCTACACGGACGGCGTGCCGGAGCAGGTGCGCGGGCGGGCGATGCTCGTCGAGCGCCTCGAGATGTTCCCGGTCGAGTGCGTGGTGCGCGGCTACATCACCGGGTCGGGCTGGAAGGACTACCAGTCCACCGGCGCGGTCTGCGGGGTCGAGCTGCCGAGTGGGCTCGTCGAGTCGCAGCAGCTGCCCGAGCCGATCTTCACGCCGGCCACCAAGGCCGAGATGGGCGACCACGACGAGAACGTGAGCTTCGACCGCGCCGCCGAGATCCTCGGCGACCGGGCGGCTCTGGAGGAGCTGCGCCGGATCTCGATCGAGCTGTACTCGTTCGCCTCCGACCACGCGCGCGAGCGCGGGATCATCCTCGCCGACAACAAGTTCGAGTTCGGCCGCGACCGGGAGGGGCGGATCGTGGTCGGGGACGAGGTGCTCACCCCGGACTCCTCGCGCTTCTGGCCGGCCGACACCTATGAGCCCGGCCGCTCGCAGCCGTCGTTCGACAAGCAGTTCGTGCGCGACTGGGCGTCGGGCTCGGGCTGGGACAAGAAGCCGCCGGCGCCGGCGCTCCCCGACGACGTGGTCGAGGGCACGCGGCAGCGCTATCGCGAGGCCCACGAGAAGATCACCGGCGAGCCGATCGAGACGTGGCTAGCGCGCGCGTCCTGATCCGGCCCAAGGAGGGGATCCTCGACCCCCAGGGCCAGACCGTCTAGCGCGCGCTGCCGGCGCTCGGCTTCGAGGGCGCGTCGCACGTACGGATCGGCCGGCTGGTGGAGCTCGAGGTCGAGGACCCGAGCCAGCTCCCGGCGATGTGCGAGAAGCTGCTGGCCAATCCGCTGATCGAGGACTACGAGGTGGAGGTTCTCAGTTGAAGTTCGGGATTGTTCGCTTCCCGGGCTCATGTGACGAGGTCGACGCGCAGCTCGCCTGCTCCCGCTTCGGCGAGGCCGAGCTGCTCTGGCATCGCGACAGCGACCTCCGCGGCGTCGACGCCGTGATCGTCCCCGGCGGGTTCTCGTACGGCGACTACCTGCGCCCGGGCGCCATCGCGCGCTTCTCGCCGGTGATGGCGTCGGTCGCGGATTTCGCCCGCGATGGCGGCCCGGTGCTGGGCATCTGCAACGGCTTCCAGGTGCTGTGCGAGGCCGGATTGCTGCCCGGAGCGTTGCTCGACAACGCCGGGCTGAAGTTCGCCTGCCGGCAGGTGGAGGTGGTGGTCGAGCAGACGGACACCCCCTTCACGCGCGCGTGCGAGGCGGGCGAGCGGCTCTCGATACCGACCAAGCACATGTCCGGGCGCTACTACGCGCCCGACGAAATGCTCGATCGGTTGGAGGCCGGCGGGCAGGTGGTCTTCCGATACGCGGAGGGCCAGAACCCGAATGGGTCCCTGCGCGACATCGCCGGGGTGAGCAACGAGGCGGGCAACGTCGTCGGGCTAATGCCGCACCCCGAGCACGCGGTCGATCCGCTGCTCGGCTCGGCCGACGGGGCCAAGCTGCTCGCGGAGCCCGTGGCGGCGTGAGTCCGCCGGCCACCGCCGAGCCGCGCCACCGCCAGCTCGGGCTGACCGACGCCGAGTACGAGCTGATCGTCGAGAAGCTCGGCCGCGAGCCGAATGAGGTGGAGCTGGCCGTGTTCAGCCTGATGTGGTCCGAGCACTGCGCCTACAAGCACTCCAAGAAGCTGCTGCGCACGCTGCCCACCGAGGGGCCGGCGGTGGTGATGGGGCCGGGCGAGAACGCCGGCGCCGTGGACGTGGGCCACGGGATGGCGGTGGCCTTCAAGGTCGAGTCGCACAACCACCCGAGCGCCGTGGAGCCCTTCCAGGGCGCGGCCACCGGCGTCGGCGGGATCCTGCGCGACGTGTTCGCCATCGGCGCCCGCCCGATCGCGATCCTCGACTCGCTGCGCTTCGGCGAGCTCGACTCCGCGCGCTCGCGCTTCCTGCTCGATCGCGCCGTGGCGGGCATCGGGCACTACGGCAACTCGATCGGCGTGGGCACCGTGGGCGGCGAGATCTACTTCGAGGGCCCGTACGAGCACAACTGCCTCGTCAACGCGATGTGCCTGGGGATCGCGCCCCAGGAGCGGCTCACCCGCAGCGCGGCGGCCGGGGTGGGCAACCACCTGGTGCTGATGGGCGCTTTGACGGGGCGCGACGGGATCGGCGGGGCATCTGTCCTCGCCAGCGCCGAGCTCGACGAGGACGACGAGTCCAAGCGCCCGAGCGTGCAGATCGGCGATCCGTTCGAGGAGAAGAAGCTGCTCGAGTGCTGTCTGGAGCTGCTGGACGCGGGCCTGCTCGAGTCGCTCCAGGACCTCGGCGCCGCCGGCCTGTCCTCGAGCTCGTCGGAGATGGCCTCGAAGGGCGAGGTGGGGATCGACATCGACGTGGCGCTCGTCCCGCTGCGCGAGGCGGACATGGAGCCGTTCGAGGTGATGGTCTCCGAGTCCCAGGAGCGGATGCTCTGCGTGGTGGCGCCCGACCGCCTCGACGCCGTGCTCGCGCTATGCGAGAAGTGGGAGGTGCGCGCCACCGCGATCGGGTCGGTCACCGAGTCGCGCAGCCTGCGGGTGCTCAGCGGCGGCGAGGTGGTGGGCGACATGCCGGTCGAGGCGCTGGTGGACGACTGCCCGCTCTACGACCTCGAGCCCGAGGCGCCGTCCGCGCCGATCTACCCGGCGCCGGTCGCACGCGTGGCCGCGGACACGGAGCCCGGCGAGCTGCTGCTGGCGCTGCTCGGCTCCCCGAGCCTGGCCAGCAAGCGCTGGGCGTTCCAGCAGTACGACTCGCTGGTGGGGTCGCGCACGGCGCGCCGGCCCGAGGCGGCCGACGCCGCGGTGCTCCTGCTCCGCCAGGAGGGGGAGGGTGGCGCGATCGCGGTGTCGATCGACGGCAACGGCCGCCGCGTGGCATGCGCGCCCTACGCCGGCACGGTCGAGGCGGTGCTCGAGTGCGCGGCCAACCTGGCCTGCGTGGGCGCCGAGCCGCTAGGGCTCACCAACTGCCTCAACTTCGGCAACCCGGAGAAGCCGCACATCGCCTGGCAGCTCACGGAGTCCGTGCGCGGGCTGGCCGACGCCTGCCGCGCCGTCGGCGCGCCGGTCGTCGGCGGCAACGTCTCGCTCTACAACGAGGGCGCCGAGGGCCCGATCTACCCCACGCCGGTGGTGGGCATCGTCGGCTCGCTCCCGGACCCTCGCCGCGCTGCCGGGATCGCGTTCGCCGAGGAGGGGCATGCGATCGCGCTGGTCGGCGCCTTCGCCCCGGGGCTCGCCGGCTCCGAGGCCTCCAAGCTGCTGGGCGAGCCGCTCGCGCCGCTGCGCGACGTCGACCTCGAGGCTCACGTGCGCACACTCGCCTACGTGCGCGATGCGGTCCGCTCGGGGCGGCTGGCCTCGGCCCACGACGTGGCCGAGGGCGGGATCGCGTGCGCGCTGGCCGAGTGCTGCATCGCCGGCCGCGTGGGAGCGCGGGTCGAGTGGGCGCGGGCCCGGCAGGCCGATCCGGCCGAGGCGCGCCTCGTTCTCTTCGGCGAGGGCCCCGGCGGGTTCATCGTCTCCGGCGCCCCGGAGGCGCTGCGCGAGCTGGCCTCGGAAGCCGGCGAAACCCCCTTCGCAATGCTGGGCGAGGTGGGTGGCGACCGGCTTGAGCTGACCGCCTCCACTGCTACGCTCACGCTGCCGGTCGAGTCCCTGCGAACCGCTCACGAACAGGCCCTCCCCCGGCTTCTCCAGTGACCCCTACGGATCCGATCCAGTTCCGTGACGGGCCCCGCGACGAGTGTGGCGTGTTCGGTGTGTACGCGCCCGAGTCGGAGGTCGCCAGGCTCGCCTACTTCGCGCTATACGCGCTCCAGCACCGCGGGCAGGAGTCCGCGGGCATCGCCACCTGCGAGGCGGACGAGATCATCGCGCTCCGCGAGCAGGGCCTCGTGTCGCAGGTCTTCGACGAGTCCAAGCTCCGCGCGCTGCCCGGCGGCCACGCGATCGGCCACGTGCGCTACTCCACCACCGGCTCCTCCGCCTGGTCCAACGCGCAGCCGATCCACCGCTCGGACCACCACAACGTCGCGCTCGCCCACAACGGCAACCTGATCAACGCCGTGGAGCTGCACTCGGAGCTGCGCGAGCGCGGGGTCGGCTTCAGCTCCACCTCGGACTCCGAGATCATCGCGGCGCTGATCTCCACCCACCCTGCGGACACGGTGGGCGAGGCGATCGAGGACATCCTGCCGCGGCTCGAGGGCGCCTTCTCCACGGTCGTGATGAGCACCGACGGCGTGTTCGCCTTCCGCGACGGCGCCGGCCTGCGGCCGCTCGCGCTCGGGCAGCTGGGCGAGCGCTACTGCGTGGCCTCCGAGAGCTGCGCGTTCGACATCATCGGCGCCAAGTTCATGCGCGAGGTGCTGCCCGGCGAGCTGATCGCCATCTCCGAGCGCGGGATCGACACGCGCCACGTGATCCAGTCCGACCGGCGCGCGTTCTGCGTGTTCGAGCACATCTACTTCGCGCGGCCGGACAGCCTGCTCGAGGGCCGCCGCGCCCAGGTCTCGCGCACCAAGATGGGCGAGATCCTCTGGCGCGAGTCGCCGGTGGAGGCCGACCTGGTGATCGCGGTGCCCGACTCGGGCAACCCGGCCGCCAACGGCTACGCGCAGGCGTCGGGCATCCACAAGGACGACGGCCTGATCAAGAACCGCTACGTGGCCCGCACGTTCATCCAGCCGGGCCAGGACCTGCGCAAGCACGGCCTGCGGATGAAGTTCAACCCGCTGCCCGAGGTGGTGGGCGGCAGGCGCGTGGTGGTGGTGGACGACTCGATCGTGCGCGGCAACACCACCCGCCAGATCATCGGCCTGCTGCGCGACGCCGGCGCCAGCGAGGTCCATCTGCGCATCTCGGCGCCACCGATCCGCCACCCATGCCACTACGGGGTCGACATGTCCACCCGGCAGGAGATGATCGCCCACGACCGCACCGAGGAGGAGATCGCCCGCGAGCTGGGCGCCGACTCCCTGGCGTACCTCTCGCTGAGCGGGCTCTACGAGGCGATCGGCTCCACGCGCGAGACCCACTGCGACGCCTGCTTCACCGGCGACTACCCGCTCGAGCGCACCGAGGACTCGCGCGGCAAGTACGCCCTCGAAGAGCTAGCCGTAGTCAGCGGCTAGGTCCGTAGGCTGCCGGGGCATGCCGGCCCCGCAGCTCCCTCCCGGCCCGAGGTTCGCCCCGCTCCAGGCGCTGATGCTCGCGCGCGAGCCGATCGCCTACCTCGAGCGCCTGCGCGAGCGCTACGGCGACTCGTTCACGATCCCGGTCCCGCTGTTCGGCAGGATCGCGTACTTCTCGCACCCGGACGCGGTCAAGGACGTGTTCCGCGGCGACCCGGCGGCGCTCCACGCCGGCGAGGCCAACGAGGGGCCGCTCGGGCCGGTGCTCGGCACCAACTCCGTGATCGTGCTCGACGACGACGACCACATGCGCGAGCGCAGGCTGCTGCTGCCGCCGTTCCACGGAGACCGGATGCACGAGTACGCGCGCACGTTCGCGGAGTGCGCGGCCGCGGAGGTGGAGCGCTGGCCGGCGGGAGAGCCGTTCGCGCTGCGGCCGCGGATGCAGGCGCTGTCGCTGGAGGTGCTGCTTCGGACGGTGCTCGGGGTGCACGACCCCGACCGGCTGGCGGAGTACCACCGGCGCGTGACGCGCCTGATGCAGGTGAGCAACGCGATCGTGTGGGTGCAGGCGCTGCGGCGCAACCTCGGCCGCTGGAGCCCGTGGGGCCGGTTCGTGCGCGCGCGCGACGAGCTCGACGAGCTGGTGCACGAGGAGGTGGACCGCGGCCGGGCCGACCCGGCGCTCGCCGAGCGCGACGACGTGCTCGCGCTGCTGCTCCAGGCGCGGCGTGACGATGGTTCTCCGATGACGCGCCAGGAGCTGCGCGACGAGCTGGTGAGCGTGATCATCGCCGGCCACGAGACCACCGCGATGGGCCTGAGCTGGTTCTTCGAGCGCGTGTTGCGCCACCCGCGGGTGGAGGAGCGGCTGCGGGAGGAGCTCGCCGAGGGCGAGGAGGCGTACCTGGAGGCGACGGTGCGCGAGGTGTTCCGTGTGCGCCCGCCCTTCTTCGACGTGGTGCGCCGCACCACGCGGGACGTGGAGATCGGCGGCTGGCTGGTGCCGGCGCGCACGTTCATCGGGCTCTCGATCGTGCTGGTGCAGCTGCGCCCCGAGCTGTACGACGATCCACACGAGTTCCGCCCCGAGCGCTTCCTCGCCGAGAGTCCCGGCGGCTACACCTGGATCCCGTTCGGCGGCGGCATCCACCGCTGCATCGGGGCGTCGTTCTCGCTGCTGGAGATGAAGGTGATCGCACGGGCGATCCTGGAGCGGGCGCGGCTGAGGGCGGTGGACCCGCGGCCGGAGCGGCCCAAGGCCCATCACGTGATGCTCGCGCCGGCGCGCGGGGCTCGGGTGGTGCTGGACGAGCGCCTCGATTCCGCCACGTCCGTCACGGGCGCGCAAACCAGTCGCACCGCTGTGTAACGCCGCGGCCGCTCCCGCCGAGCCGGGCGCTACCGTGGCCGGGTGGACCTCGACACCGGCCTCCAGGAGTATTTCGGCTTCGGCAGCTTCCGCCCGGGCCAGCGCGAGGCGTGCGCCGCGGCGGCCGAGGGGCGCGACGTGCTCGTGGTCATGCCCACCGGCTCGGGCAAGTCGCTCTGCTACCAGCTCCCGGCGCTGCTTCGCGATGACCTGACGATCGTGGTCTCCCCGCTGGTGGCGCTGATGCAGGACCAGGTCGACGCGCTGCGCGCGCGCGGGCTCGGGGATCGCGTGGCGGTGATCAACGCCCAGCAGGACGCGTCGGCCAACTCAGCCGTGCTCGAGTCGGCTCAGCGCGGCGAGCTACGGCTGCTCTACGTTGCGCCGGAGCGCTTCTCCTCGCCCGGGTTCTTCGAGCGTCTGGCCGCGGCGCCGATCGGGCTGTTCGTGGTCGACGAGGCTCACTGCGTCTCCCAGTGGGGGCACGACTTCCGGCCCGACTACTTCCGCCTGGGCGACGCCGCCC
>JAXDJC010000290.1:0-2623 GCA_034663685.1 Thermoleophilaceae bacterium | reverse complement strand
GCAGGCTGAAGTGAACCGTATGCTGCCCTCCCTGGCGCTGTCATACCCTGAGGCGCGGCGGCATTTTCGCATCCGGCTGGAGTCACTGAGCGAGCGCGATGTGCAGAAGTACCGGGCCGCATTTCTGATGCTTTGCGGCGCCGTGGGGCTGCTGGTGCTGATCGCATGTCTGAACGTGGCGAACCTGGTGATTGCGCGCAGCGTGGCGCGTGAGGGCGAGTTTGCAGTGCGGAGCGCTTTGGGGGCAGGCCGAAAACGGCTGATGCGCCAGGTAATGGTTGAGAGCCTGGTGCTGGCGGCGCTGGGCGGGTTGATGGGAGTGCTGTTTGCATATGCAGGGAATCGCGCGCTGCTGGCGTGGCTTCCGGCACACCAGATGGGGCGGGTGGAAGAAGCGCGGGTGGATCCGATGGTGCTGGCTTTCGCGTTGGGGCTCACTATGTGCACGGCCCTGTTGTTCGGCACCGGACCTGCGATCCTGCTGTCGCGTTTCAGCATGCGGGAGCTGGGGCGCACGGTGACGCAAAGCGCAGGGCGGATCCGATGGCGCAGCGGGTTGGTGGTGGCGGAGATTGCGATGTCTCTGATGCTGCTGATCGGGGCCGGGCTGCTGATCCGGAGCTTTCTGACTCTGGCGAATGTGGACCCTGGGTTCCGGCCGGATCATGTGCTGACAATGATGACTCCGGCGAGCGCGCAGATGTCGAGAGACAAGCCGCAACTGGTGCGACGGATAACCGGCATTTTGAATGCGAGCCAGCGGCTGCCGGGAGTAACGGCCGCAGGCATCGCTACCGCGATTCCGATGGGGACAGTGAACGTGAGCATCACTTTCTCGTTTCCGGACCGGCCCAACCAAGAGATTGGGATTACTTACAGGGCGGTGAGTTCGGATTATTTTCGCGCGATGGGGATGACGCTGCGGCTGGGGCGCTGGTTCGGCACCGGCGACGATGGCGCGGGCGCTCCGGTGGGGATTGTGAACGAGGCATTTGCGCGGAAATACTTTCCGGGGAAAAATCCGATTGGACAGAGCCTGGCTGGTGGTCGTGAGATCAGGGTTGTGGGCGTGGTGGCGGACACGCATTCGCATCTGCTGAGCGGCGCGGCGGAACCAGAGTTGTTCTGCCCTTACCTGCAATATCTGGGGCCGGCTCCGGGCGCCATGGTGGTGGTAAGGACCCAGGGGGATCCCCCGGGGATGGCTGCGGCGCTAAGGAGGGCAATTCATGAGAGCTATCCGGACCAGCCGGTGACGGAAGTGACGACCATGGAAGCGCGGGTGGCGAATTCGATTGCGGAGCCGCGCCTCTATACGGCTCTGCTGACGATGTTCGCGGCAGTGGCGTTGGTGCTGACCGCGATCGGAATCTATGGGGTTATCTCGTTTTCAGTGAGTCACCGGACCAGGGAGTTAGGGATCCGGATGGCGCTGGGGGCGCGGCGCGGGGATGTGCTGCGGTTTGTTATGGAAAACGGGCTGACGCTGATTCTGATTGGAGTGGCAGGCGGGCTGGCAGGGGCGTGGGCGCTGGGACGTTATGTCGAGAGCTTGCTGTTTGGGGTTACGGCACGGGATGAGGTGGCGTTTGCCCTGGCTCCGGTGGTGCTGATTCTGGTAGCGGTGGTGGCGTGTTATTTGCCGGCGCGGCGGGCTACGGCGATTGATCCCAATGTGGCACTGCGGGTGGAGTAAGGGAAAATGGAGGTTTGGCACATTCTGTTGTGATTATTGGTGGCGGGCTGGCCGGAACCGAGGCCGCCTGGCAGCTGGCTGAGCGCGGATTTCCGGTCACGCTGTATGAAATGCGTCCGGTGCAGACTACCGATGCGCACCAGACGGACCGGCTGGCGGAACTGGTTTGCAGCAATTCGCTGAAGAGCGATCAGCATCCCTCGGCGTCGTGGCTGCTGAAGCAGGAGTTGCGGCGTCTGGATTCGCTGCTGATGCGCTCGGCGGAAGCGGCGCGGGTGCCCGGTGGGCAGGCGCTTACAGTGGATCGTATCGGTTTTGCGGAAGAAGTAACGCGGGCTGTTGAGGGTCACCCACGGATTGAAATCCGGCGCGAGGAGATTGGCGAGGTGGATCCGGCGAGGCCCACCATTATCGCTACCGGACCGCTGACCAGTAACGCGCTCGCAGCGAACCTGACGCAGTTCACCGGCACGGACAGGCTGTTTTTTTATGACAGCATCAGCCCGATCGTGGACGCGCATACCATTGACAGGAGCGTTGCGTTTGCGGCTTCCCGGTATGACAAGTCGCTGGATGGCACGGGCGACTATCTCAACTGTCCGTTCAACAAGGCTGAGTACGAACATTTCATCGATGAGCTGATGGCAGCACACGCGGTGGATGCGCATGTGCCGGACGATGTTCCTTACTTCGAATCGTGTTTGCCGATTGAGGAGATTGCGCGGCGGGGGCGGGATACTCTGCGGTTTGGTCCAATGAAGCCGATGGGGTTGACGGATCCGCGCACGGGCCGGCGTCCATATGCGGCGGTGCAGTTGCGGCAGGAGAATCTGCGCGCGGACAGCTATAACCTGGTGGGTTTTCAGAACCACTTGAAGTTCGGGGAACAGAAGCGCATCATGCGGCTGATTCCGGGGCTGGAGAATG
>JAXDJC010000208.1:0-23096 GCA_034663685.1 Thermoleophilaceae bacterium | reverse complement strand
CGTACGAGTTGTCCACCAGCAGGCCCCAGACCCGCGCGAACGGCACGCTCCCAACCAGGTCCTCGATGTCCACCCCGCGGTAGCGGAGCGCGCCGCCCTCCTTGTCGGGCTCGGCGATCTCGGTCTGAAACGCGACTACTCCCTCGAGTCCGGAGGGCGCTTGGACGGCCATGGCCGTCAGGATACGGGCGACGGCCGCCCGGGGGCGATCAGGGGACGAGGTTGGGGTTCTGGCAGGTCCCGTCGGCCACGGCGGTGAAGCCGGCGGTGTTGAGCGCGTTGGCGGTCGAGGGCGAGTTCTGCGAGGCGACGAAGGACGCCACCGTGGTGTTGTTGGTCGTGCTCGCCGGGAGGCGCTCGAGGCTGAAGAGCGCGGTGTCGCGCTCGCGCACGCGGATTCCCGTGAACGTTCCGGCGATCGTCCCGCCGGCGACGTTGTCCCAGCCGGTCGAGTTGTTGCCGGCCATGTCGAGACAGAGGTCCGAGTCCTGGCGCGACTCGATCCGGGTGCCGTAGTGCCCGGCCTGCGGGCTCACGGCCTGGCCGTCCGGGGCGCCCACCGTGTTGTTGCGCACCGTCAGGTCCACGTTGGCGTGGGTCGGGAGCGAGCTGAAGTCGTTCGCCGAGATGAGGATTCCCTCCTGGGCCGTGTGCTTGACGTTGTTGCCCGACACGTCGATGTTCGCTATCGCGGGGTCGTCGATCTCGCCCGAGATGCCGAACTGGTTGAGCCCGCCCGAGCGCACGTTGTTGTCGCCGACCGCGTTGCCGGAGATCGTGCCGTTCATCGTGCCGGCCGCCGCGGTGAAGCTGACCGTGCTCTGGGTCCCGGCGCCGTAGCCGAAGCGCGTGAAAGTGCTGTTGTCGAGCTCGAAGGTGTTGTGGGAGCTGCCGTTGCTCGTGGCCTCGAACCCGAACGCGCCGTCCTGGAACGTGACGCCGTCGACCCTGGCCTTGAGGTTGGCGCTGTCCTGGGAGTTGAGCCGCAGCGCCTCCGGGTGCTGGCTGATGAGCGTCGGGTTGGCGAGGGTGCCGGTGACCTTGAGGGTCGGGCTGGAGGTGCCCGTGGCGTTCATGAAGATGCCGTCGGCGCCCTGCGTGCAGGTGTTGGTGCACCCGGCCTGGCCCACCTTGTTGAGGGTGGTGTGGGAGATGTCGAGCTCGCCCGTGGAGCTGGCGGGCTGCCAGTCGATGTTGCTGTTGCGCGAGTCCCTGACGGTGGCGCCGCTGATCGAGTTGGTGCCGGTCAGCTCCCCGAACGCGAAGCCCGAGTCCGGCACGCCCGCCGTCGATGTGGCGTTGCCGTTCGAGTCGAGGTGCATCAGCTGGAGGTCGAGGCCGCTCACGCCGGTGCCCCAGACGCCGCTGTTGACGCTGCCCTTGATGCCCACGCGCGAGAGCTTGGTCCCGGTCGTGCTGGTCAGCTCCACGCCGTCGTCGGTGGAGTTGAGGATCGCGCCGCCGGTGCAGCCCGGTGCCGCGGGCGGGCCGACCACGGTCACGTCGCAGGTGCCGGAGCCCGTGCTCTGCACGTCGAGGTGCCCGGTCGCGCCGGTGTTGTTGAGCCGGATGCCGTTGATCGCTCCCGACGTGCTCACGTGCTCGAGGAGGAGGTTGCTCGAACCGATGCTCGTGTCGCTCACGTTCACGCCCCGGTTGCCCGAGCCGGTCTTGTCCACCGTGTTGCCGGCGCCGCTCACGTTGATCGTGCCGCTAGAGGTCGCGTTGATGCCGTTGCCGGTGGTCGTGTCGACGTTGAGTCCGCCCCCCGAGAGGGTGAGCGTGTGGCTGGGGCTGGTGGTGAACGACACGGCGTCCTTCGAGCCCGTGTTCATCTGCTTGGTCGCGCCGCTGAACGAAGTCTGGCCGCCGCTGTTGCCGCTCACGACGATCCCGCCGCCCTCGTCGTTCGAGTCCGCCATCGAGCCGGCGAACGAGGCGGGCCCGCCGGTGCGGCCGGTGACCTCGATTGCGGTGAGCCCCTTCGCGGGGTTGGCGACGGCGGGCGCGTCGGTGAAGTTGCCGTCGTAGGTCACGCTGCTGCCGCCGCCGTTCAGGTCGAAGCCGATCCCGTCGTAGCCGCCGATCGTGCCGCCGAAGGCGAGGAAGCTGCCGCCCGTGAGGCCATCGATGTTGATCCCGTCGTTTGCGCTGTTGGTCGAGCTGGCGCTGTCGAAGTTGATGCCGGAACCGGTGCTCGAGCTGGTGATGTCGACCGCGGGGCCACCGGTGGCGGAGACGGTCGCGGTGGAGGCCGCCGCCGAAGGCACGGACACGGTGCCCGCATTGGCGAGGCCGAATGCCGGAGTCGCCCCGCTGGTCGTGGTCAGGTTGAGGTCGGTGCCGGCGCCGTCGCCGAAGGTCGGCGTGCCCGTGGTGTTCGTCAGGCTCACGCCGCCCGAGCCCGAGCCGGCCACGGTGATGTCGTCGAACACGCTCGCGCCGAGGTTGGTCGTGGCGCCGCTCGCCACGAGGCCCGGCGCGCCGAAGGTCTTGATCGAGATCTGCCCGGACGAGGCGAAGGTGACCGCCCCGGCGTTGTTGAGCCGCACGCCGGTGCCGCCCGGGGTCACGCCACCCGCCGCGGACGAGTCGTCGATCACCAGGTTCGAGATCGCATGCGTACCGGTCGTGCCGTCGAGCTCGAGCTTGGGACCGGTCCCGATCGTCCCGGTGTCGAGGATGTTGATGTCGGTGAGCGTCGAGCCGTTCGAAGCCTGGCCGCCGCACGCCGTGCCGCCGCAGATGCCGCCGTTGGCGCCCGCCGGATCGAGGGTCAGGCCCTTGACCTCCACGCCATCGCTCAGATCGACCACGTCGGCTGTGGTGTCGGTGAGTATCGGGTAGGCACCCGGGTTGGCCGGCTGGAGGTTGGAGGTGCCGTAGGTGGCGCCGGCGCCGTCGGGGTCGACCGCGAGCCCGGTGTGCTCCCCGATCAGCCGCTCGCCCGAGTTCATCGTGTAGCTCGAGCCCGTGAGGTACGGAGTGGTCGCGCTGTTGCCCTTGAAGACGAAGACCGTGTCGCCCGAGCCCGACTTCGTCTCGGCCTGCTGGATGGTGTGGTACGGAGCGACGGAGGTGCCGTTGTCACCCACCGTCGACGTGCCGCTGTCCACGTACCAGACGCAGCCGGTCACGTTGATCGTCGCGCGGCCCGTGTCGCTCAATGGCGTCGGGTCCTGGTCGCTGACCGTGTAGTCGAAGTAGTCGGTGTGGTCGGAGCAGCTGACCGACTGCGGCGGGTTGTAGGTGAAGGTGCCGTCGGAGTTCAGCGTGACGGTGCCGCCGAGGTTGGTCTTGCCGGGCTGGAACGTGCCGCTGACGGTCACGCCCGGGTTGCTCGTGAGGAGAGGGCCGGGACCGTCCACGTCGCTGTCGTGGGTCGCCCCGTTGGCGGTGTCCTTGGTCAGCACGTTGCCGGTGATCGTCTTCTTCGGGCCGCTCGGGTTCGTGCTGGCCGCGAGCGTCGTGTTGCCGATCGCGCTGTCCGCGCCGTTGTAGAGGTCGTCCACGGCGACGGGCGCGTCGTTGACCGGGTTCACCGTGATCGTGTCCACGTCGCTGTCGACCGTCGCCGCCGCGCCGCCGCCGCTCGAGCCCTGGTCGTCGCTCGTCATCGTGAGCGAGTCGGTGCCGTTGAAGTCCTGATTGCCGCGGTACTTGAGGTTGGTCATCGCCGTGTTCACGGCGGCGACGGTGCCGGTGAAGGTCATCGTGCTGTTGGCGGTGCCGTTACCCACGGTGAAGGCCAGGCCGGCGGTCGTCGAGAGCGTGATCTTGCCGCTGGCGGCGGTCAGGGTCACCTTGATCGAGGCCGCGTCCGGATCGGCCACCGACGGGCTGAGCGTCAGGTCCGTGTCCTCGTTGACCGTGGAAGTGGACGGGAGCGTGTTGACCGGCGAGTCGTTGATCGCGCTCACGTTGAGCTGGACCGAGTCGGTGTCGGACTGTGCCCCGCCGCTGCCGCTGTTGCCGTTGTCGTTGGTGGACACGCTCAGGCTGTCGATGCCGTTGAAGTTCGAGTTCGGCGCGTAGCTGAGCGTGGCGAGCGCGGCGTTCACGTCGGACTGGGTGCCGGTGAAGGTCATCGTCTGGTCGGCGGTCCCGTCGCCGGGGCCGAAGGCGAGGCCGGCGGTGGTGCTCATCGTGAGCGTGCCGTTGGCCACGCCGAGCGTCACCGTGAGGTTGCCCCCGCCGACGTCCACGTCGTTCACCGAGATCTTGTCGGCGCCGCTGAACGCCTTGGTGGTGTCCTCGTTGAAGGTCTGCGCGCCGGGGACGGTGTTGACGGGCGCGTCGTTGGTGGCCGTCACCGACACCGTCGAGGTGGCGGTGTTCGAGTCCGCCACGCCATCGTTCGCCACCACGGTGATCGAGCGCGGCGTGGGGTCGGGCGTGTCGGAGGTGTTGTTGTACTTGACCGTCCTGAGGACCGCCGTGTAGTCGCTCACGGGCGCCTGGGGCCCGGTCTTCGACAGGGTGAGGGTGCCCAGCGTGCCGCTGTTCTGGACGTAGTTGACCGAGATCCCGGTCGCGCCCGGGTTGGCCGAGAGCGACTCCGCGCTCCCGTCCTTGAGGTTGGTGATCTTGACCGTGACCGAGGCCAGCGTGGCGTTGTCGGCGTCGGTGATGTCCGCGCTCGGGGCGATCGCCACCGCGGGGCTGCCCTCTGTGAAGCCCGCCGAGTTGTCCAGCCCGGGGGTGGCGGTGCCGTTGAGGTCCACGACCGGCGGCACGTTGAACGGGACCACGGTCATCGTGGCGGTGGCCGTGACCGAGTTGGCCAGGCCGTCGTTGACCGTGACCTGGATCGTGCGAGCGGTCGCGTTCGGGACGGCGGCGGGGTCGTCGTAGGTGAGCGTGCGCAGCACGTCCTCGAACTCCTGCTTGGCGGCCGGCCCGCCGGCGGGGCCCGTCAGGGTGATCGAGGTCGAGTTGTTGCCCGTGGCGACGATCGTGGTCCCGCCGGTGTTGACCGCCAGCACCTCGCCGACGTCCTGCGGGTTGGTCAGCGTGATCGTGGCCGACGCGAGGTTGGCGTTGTCCACGTCGGAGACGTCGGTGCTGGGCGCGACCGGCGTCGGGTTCGGGCCCGGGATCGCGGACTGGGTGAAGGTGGCGCTGGTGTTGATTCCCGAGGTGCCCTCGCCGTTCAGGTCCACGACCGGCGCGTCGTTGAGGCAGGTCACGGTCACGCTGACGGTGGCGGTGTCGCCGCCGGCAAGCTTGTAGGTGAAGGTGTCCGGCGCGGCCGGGTTGTCGGTGCTGTTGCAGTAGTTGTCGTTCGGCGTGTAGGTCAGGTCGTCCCCGCCGTTGGTGATCGCGACGGTGCCGTGGCTCCCATCGGTCTTCGCGATGATCTTGTCCTTCGTCGCGTCCGGGTCTGTGTCGTTGGCGCGCACGTCGATCGTGTTCGCGCCCGAGTCCTCGTTCACCGTGGCCGTGTCGTTGACGGCGTCGGCGTTGTCGGGCACGCACGTGACGCTCACGTTGACGGTGGCGCTGTCGCCGCCGGCCAGCTTGTACGTGAATGAGTCGGAGCCGCAGAAGTTGGCGTTCGGCACGTAGGTGAGGTCGTTGCCGCCGTTCGTGATCGTCACGGTGCCGTTGGTCCCGTTCGTCTTGTCGACGATCTTGTCCTTGGCCGCGCCGTTGGCGGTGTCGGCGTCGGTGTCGTTCGCGCGCACGTCGATCGTGTTGGCCGCGTCCGCGACGGTCGAGTCCTCGTTGACCGTGGCCGTGTCGTCGATCGCGTCGGCCGGGTCCTCGACGCAGGTCACGGTCACGCTGACGGTGGCGGTGTCACCGCCGGCGAGCTGGTAGGTGAACGAGTCCGAGCCGCAGAAGTTGGCGTTCGGAACGTAGGTGAGGTCGTTGCCGCCGTTCGTGATCGTGACCGTTCCGTTCGTCCCGTTGGTCTTGTCGGTGATCTTGTCCTTGGTCGCGTCCGGGTCGGTGTCGTTGGCGCGCACATCGATCGTGTTGGCCGGCGTCGACGCGGTCGAGTCCTCGGCCACCGTGGCGGTGTCGTTGACGGCGTCGGCGGCGTCCTCGGAGCAGCTGACGGTCACGCTGACGGTGGCGGTGTCGCCGCCGGCCAGCTTGTAGGTGAAGCTGTCGGAGCCGCAGAAGTTCGCGTTCGGGACGTAGGTCAGGTCGTCGCCGCCGTGCGTGATCGTGACCGTCCCGTTGGCCCCGTTGGTCTTGTCGGTGACCTTGTCCTTGGCGGCGCCGTTGGCCGTGTCGGCGTCGGTGTCGTTGGCGCGCACGTCGATCGTGTTGGCCGGCGTCGACGCGGTCGAGTCCTCGGCCACCGTCGCGGTGTCGTCGACGGCGTCGGCGGCATCCTCGACGCAGCTCACGGTCACGTTCACCGTCGCGGTGTCGCCGCCGGCGAGCTTGTAGGTGAAGCTGTCGGAGCCGCAGTAGTTGGCGTTCGGGACGTAGGTCAGGTCGTTGCCGCCGTTGGTGATCGCGACCGTGCCGTGCGACCCGTTGGTCTTGTCGATGACCTTGTCCTTCGTGCCGCCGGCGTTGGCGGTGTCGGCGTCGGTGTCGTTGGCGCGCACGTCGATCGTGTTGGCCGGCGTCGACGCGGTCGAGTCCTCGGACACCGTCGCGGTGTCGTCGATCGCGTCGGCGGCATCGTCCACGCAGTTCACGGTGATGCTCACCGTCGCCGTGTCGCCGCCGTTGACCGTGTAGGTGAAGGAGTCCGAGCCGCAGAAGTTGGACGCCGGGGTGTAGGTCAGGTCGTTGCCGCCGTTGGTGATCGCGACCGTGCCGTGCGACCCGTTGGTCTTGTCGATGACCTTCTTCTGCCCCGCGTCCACGTCGGTGTCGTTGCCGAGCACGTTGATCGTCGTGGCGCCGGCGTCCTCTGAGAGCGACTTCGAGTCGTCCTGGGCGTCCGGCGGGTCGTCGACCGCGTTGACCTGGATGTCGCGCGTGTCGGTGTTGCTCGTGGCGTTGGCCGTGTCGCGCACCTGCGCGCTGATCGTGCGCTTGGCGGTCGAGGGGTCGTTCGACGTGTCCTCGTAGGTGATCGCCTGGATCGCGGCCCTGTACTCGGCGAGCGTTCCGCTGCCCTGCAGCGTGAGCACGCCCGTGCCGTTGTTGTCACTGGCGAGCGTGATCGAGTCGGAGGTGTTGTTGTCGACCCAGGCGAGGTCGTCCTCGGCGGACGTGAAGTTGCCGGTGATGCTGACCACCGCGCGGTTGAGCTGCGTCGAGTCCGGGTCGGCGAGCGTGACGCTCGAGTCGATCGGCGTCTTGTCGTTCTCGGTGTAGACGAGATCGATGTTGGTCAGGTCGATCGCCGGCGGGTCGTTGACCGGGGTGACCGCCACGTCCTTCGTGACCGGGGCCGAGTTGACGTCGCCGTCGTTGACCACGAACTCGACGTGCTTCGATGCGGGCGGGTTGTCGTTGTCGGTCCGGAAGCTGACGCTGCCGAGCGCCAGCGCCCAGTCGCTCTTCGTGGCGTGGCCGGTCAGGGTGAGCACGCCCGTGCTCGAGTCGTAGCTGCCGGTGATGGCAGCGGGCTGGCCCGAGATCGCGAGCACGTCGCCGGCCTGGAAGTTGACGACCCGGACCTTGGCCGACTCGAGGTGGGTGTCGTCCACGTCGGAGACTCCGGCACCCGTGTTCACGGCGGCGGCGGCGCCGTTCTCGGTGACCGACGGGGACGAGCTGCCGTTGGTCACCACCGGAGCGTCGTCGGCCGCGGCCACGTCGATGGTCACGGTCTCGGTGTCGGTGCCGCCCTTGCCGTCCGTGACGGTGAACTGGAAGCTGTCCGGGCCCGAGTAGTCGGCGGCCGGCGTGTAGGTGAGGTTCTTGCCCGAGCCCGTGAGCGTGCCGTGGCTCGGGTTGGCCGAGACCGTGTAGGTGAGCGAGTCGCCGTCGGGATCGCTCGCGTTGAGCGTGATCGTCTTCGGCGTGTCCTCGGTGGCGGAGACGCTCTGGGCCTCCGCGTCGGGCGGGCGGTTCGTGCCCTTGCCCGAGCCGCGCTTGGCCGCGTAGAGCTGCGGGCTCGCACCCAGGTCGTCGGCGAAGCCCGTGCCCTTGCACAGCTCCTGCGAGCGCGCGAGCATCTCGGCGAGGAACGAGACGCCCTCGTTCTGGGCCTGGGTGGCCCTGTCGATCTCGTCCTTGGAGTCGAAGAACGCCTTGAGCCCCACGAGCTCGCAGTTGGTGAACTCGAGCAGGCCGGCGGGGTTCTGGCTCGCATCGACCGTCTGCCCGGAGGAGTTCTGCACGTTCGGGATGAACGCGAACGCCTGCTGACCGGCCGCCGCGGCGGTCTCGATGAGCAGCACGTTCTGGAGGTCGCGCAGCTTGTCGACCATTCCGCCGGCGTACGGCGCGTCGAACTTCAGCTTGAAGGTCACGCCCGGCCGCCCCGAGATCAGCTTGCGCAGGTCGGACGCTGAGATGTTCTGCTGCGTGAGCAGGCCGCCCTTGAGGGTGCCGGTGCCGATCTGGATGACCGGCTCGCCGCCGGAGCTGTACCCCTGGCCGGCGATGTAGAGCAGCACGTCCTTGCAGCCGCGCGCCGTGAGCGCGTCGACCGACTGGGCCAGCGACTCACCGGAGCGGGCCCCGTAGCGCTCGTCGATGAAGCCGGCGTTGTCGCGCTCGAGCTGCTCGAAGAGCGTGCCCACGTAGGAGCGGGTGAGGTTGAGCTCGTTTGCGTTCCAGAAGGTGGGCAGCGTGTCGGTGACCCTCAGCACGCACGAGTGCTCGGCCGCCAGCCGGTCGGCGATCGCCTTGGAGTTGGCGCGGCTCGGCAGCGGCTTGCCGGGACCGAACGGGTCCTGGTCGAACACGTTGCGGTTGTACGTGCGCGGCTGGGGCGTGGCCCCCGGAACCGTCCACGGGCGGTAGAGCACCTGGTACTTGCCGGACCGGTACGCGGCGGAGGTCTTGAGGAAGACCGGCATCCTGCCGTCCACGAGCGGCGGCCAGGTGATGGTCCTCGACAGCGTGACCTTGCCGCTCACCGCGTCCACGAGCGCCACGCGGCCCGGGTGCTGGTAGAGCTGGAACGGGCCGCGGTCCTCGTAGAAGAGGTACGACCTCTTGCTCGCGGTCAGGATCGCGGGTGCCCGGACCGCGCGCACGC
Source organism: Thermoleophilaceae bacterium (assembly GCA_034663685.1). Taxonomy (GTDB): domain Bacteria; phylum Actinomycetota; class Thermoleophilia; order Solirubrobacterales; family Thermoleophilaceae; genus AC-37. The sequence goes on along the minus strand of JAXDJC010000208.1, from coordinate 13,969 downwards.
CCGCGCCACGGAGCTTGGGGTCGAGGCCCGTGGTGGAGCCTGCCCCGGGATTGGCGGTGCCCGCCTCGGTGATCTTCGTGCCCGCCTTGACCGCCTTGGGCAGGCCGAAGACGATGACCGCGGCCGAGCCCTTGTCGGAGCCGAGCGCATGCACCGCGCGGGCGGCGGCCTGCTTTTGGGTGACGGAAGCGGAGGCGGGGGCCGCGGCGAGCAGCGCCGCCGCGAAGGCGAGCAGCGAGGCGCTCAGGCGCGCGAATTTCAACAGGAGAACCGGGAGGGCATGGCGAGTCCATCGGCAGGAGGGCTCATGGCGACGAGTCCCCCGCTTGGGTGACCGTAACAGTGGTCAAGGCAGATCGCTAGAGGGACTTTTCACAAACTTGCCGTGCGTCCCCCAAACCGGGGAGGGGGCCTACCGGCGGACGGTGATCCGGCTCTTCATTCCGCGCGCAGTGTGGTCGGCCTGAGTGCACACGAGCCTGTATACGCCCGCTTTGTTCAGCTTCAGGCGCAGAACTCCCTGCGCTCCCGGCTCGATTTCGCCGGTGGCTCCGATCCTTCGCCCCCGGGGGCTCAGAACCACGAGGTCGTGCACGTCCTCGCCGAAGTTGTGCACGTTGAAGCGCACGACCCCCGGAGGCACGCTGCCCCGGTAGGGCGAGATCCGGAACTCCCGCTCGGAGACGCCAACGGGGGTGCTGGTCGTGTCGAGCGGGGCGGCGGTGGCGAGGGAGGCGCCCGCGGCGGCGATGGCGGCGGCGGCCGCGAGGGTGGCGCGAATCGGGCTCACGCGACCAGGTCCAGCCGGCCGAAGGCGCCGGCGTTCGGGATCACGTCGCCCGCGTCGGTGCCCATCCACTGCTCGAGCAGCGAGCTGTAGACGCGGCGGAAGTCCACGGTCACCGCGAGGTTGTCCTCGCGGTCGAGGCGGCTCAGGTCCGGGTAGTCGGTGAGCACGCCGGACCGGACCCGCGTGCCCTGCACCCAGGCCAGGCCGCCGGCGCCGTGGTCGGTGCCGGACGACTCGTTCTCCTGCGGGCGGCGACCGAACTCGGACCACACGAACGTGAGCACCCGATCGGCCAGGCCGCGCGCCTCGAGGTCGGCCTGGAACGCGGACAGCGCCTCGCTCACCTCCTTCAGCCCCTTCGAGAGGTCGTCGGGCTGGGCGTCGTGGGTGTCGAACTGGCCGTCGGCCTCCACGGCGGCAACCCGGATGCCGAGCGGCTGGGACAGGAGCCCGGCGAGCTGCGCGAGGTTGCCGCCGAGGTCGTTGCCCTTCGGGTACTCCACCGGCGCGGCGAGCGGGTCCGGCTTGTCGTCGTCGTGGCGGTAGGGCGCGAGGCGGTCCGCCACCTGCTTGGCCAGCCGCGCGGCGCCGGTGGCGGCGCGCTCGCCGGGGAGCTCGGCCGGGCGAGCGGCCAGCTCGGCGTAGGTGGCCATCGCCATGTCCTGCGTGGCGCCCCACATGCCCGGGATCCAGAACTGAGCGCTGTTGGGCGAGCTCACGGCGGCCACGGGCGCCCCGGCCGTGCGCAGCAGCGGCGACAGGGTGCTGGAGAGCGAGATGCCCTGGAGCGGGTTGTCCTGCGAGCCCGTGCGATCGAGCATGCGGCCGAGCCAGCCGGTGGCCGCCGACTGCGTGACCAGTCCGGACTCCCAGAAGTGGCGCGAGTGGAAGTGCGAGAGGTCGGGGTTGGCGTAGTCGATGCCCGGCAGCAGGCCGACCTTGCCCCGGTCGAAGAGACCCTTCACGCCGCCGCCGGTGCCGAGCTCGAGCGAAGGGTGCACGCCCAGCCCGGTGCTCCCGAGCTTGGCCGGGTCCTTCTGCTTGAGCTTGGGCCGCAGGTCCGCGTAGCGCCCGTACTGCGACAGCGGCACGAGGCTGTCGAGCAGGTCGCAGCCGCCGGGGAGGAACACGGAGACCAGGACCGGGGCGTCCGGCGCGGCCGCCGCCGAGGCCTCGGCGGCTCCGAGCATGTCGGCCAGGCTGATCGCTCGCGAGGCGTACACGGCCAGCCCGGCCCCGATCCCGCGCGCGAGGATCTGCCGGCGGGTGATTCCCGTGTCGAGGAACGAGCGCCGGGTGGCCTCGCGGGTGGCGTGGAAGTCGTCGCAGGCTCGGTGGGCGTTCGGCGGCATCAGTGGAGCTGGGCGTCTGGGCCGGAGAGCAGGAGGTGGCGCAGGGCGCGCTGGCGGTGGTCGGCCCGCGTCTGGCGCTCCCAGGACTTGAGCCCGGCCACCATCGTGGTGGCCAGCCGCTCGAGCGCGGCGTCGGTCTCCGGGGACGTCCACGGGCGGCCGGTGGCGGCGCGGGCCCCCTCGATCGCGTCGGGCACCGGGAGGCCGATCGGGACCGACTTGTCGGGCACCTCGAGCGGCCCCCTGTCGGTCATGAGGTAGGTGACCGCCTCGAAGCGGCTCTTCATCGTGTTGGTGGAGAGCCACGCGGGGCCCCAGTCCCAGCCGGCCACCGACGGCGGGCTGAACAGCTGCTGGCCCATACCGTCGGTGAGCCACGTCCACGCCTCCCGCTGCACCCCGCCGCCCACCGCCCGCAGCGCCCCGGCCAGGTAGACGACCGGGGACTTGACCATGTCCGGGCGCTCGAGCCGCGCGTAGAGCGCCGGGTGGGCCAGGATCGCGCCCACCACCGGCTCGATCCGCAGCTTGCCGCGCGTGTAGGTCCTGACGAGCGACCTGCGCGTCTTCGAGTCGAGCGGCTCGGTCACGAAGTACTTCCACAGCTTCTCCACGAGGAACGGCGCGTGGCTCCTGTGGTCGCAGACCAGGTCGCACACGTCGCCCCAGGCGAAGTTGCCGCGCTTGCCGAAGATCCGCTTCTGCCCGCTGTCGTGCCAGTCCTTGCGGTAGCGGATCCCCTTGAACCCCGTGTCGGTCCAGCGCGCCTCGAACCCGGTCAGGGCGCGGGCGGCCTCGCGGATGTCGCGCTCGGTGTAGCCCGAGCCGAGCGTGAACAGCTCCATCAGCTCGCGCGCGTAGTTCTCGTTCGGCGCCCACTTGGTCGAGCCGGCCAGCGAGAGGAAGAGCTGCATGGCCGGATCGCGGGTCACGTCCTTGACGAGCGTGCGGAAGCTGCCGAGCGCGTTCCTACGCAGCATCTTGTTCTGGCGCAGCATGTACGGCGTCTCCTGCTCGCTCGTGGCGAAGTGGTCGTGCCAGAACAGCGTCATCTTCTCCACCAGCGGGCGGCGTGTGCGGACCATCCGGTCGAGCCACCAGAGCACGTCGTGGCCCCACTCGTTGACCGGGTCGAGCGGCTTGCCGTCCGCGGTGGGCGCGGGGCCCACCAGCTCGGCCCCGCCGTCCCCGCGCAGCACGAAGCGCAGCGTGGCGTCCATGCCCGCCTGAGCGAAATGGGCGGCCTCCTCGGGCGTCGCGCCGAACCCGGCGCGCCAGAAGAGGCGCCGGACGTGTGCCTCGGTCCAATCCATGGGTCCCTTCGGTGATCGGCCCCCTGTGGAGCGCCTTGAGGGGGAGCGGGGCTACCTGATCCGGGTCAGTTCTGGAACTGCACGTAGAGCGGGATCAGGATCGTGGCGGAGAAGATCATCGCGATCCCCGCGAGGATCATGATCTTGACCTTGAACAGGTGTCCCATCGTGGCGATGATGAAGCCCCCGCCGAGCAGCATGATGTAGGAGCCGGGGTCCGGATTGATGGTCGGCAGGCTGTAATCGGCGGTGAGCACCGAGGCGAGGGCGGCCAGCATGCCCGGAAGTATCCTTCCCCGGGTGGCTGAACCCGCCGAGCCCACCGAGAGCGTCGAGCAGGTGCGCGACGGGCTGGGCGAGGTGGGCTACCTCGCCGCCGAGTCCACCGCGCTGGTCGCTTTCCTGGCCGCCAAGCTCGGCAAGCCCGTGCTGGTGGAGGGCCCGGCCGGCGTGGGCAAGACCGAACTGGCCAAGGCGCTGTCGCGCTTCACCGGCCGCAAGCTGATCAGGCTCCAGTGCTACGAGGGCCTCGACGAGGCCAAGGCGCTGTACGAGTGGAACTACCGCAAGCAGCTCCTGCGGATCCAGGTCGAGGCGTCCGACTCCGGCTGGGACGCCGTGCAGGACGACATCTTCGGCCCCGAGTTCCTGCTCACCCGGCCGCTGCTCCAGGCGATCTCGGAGGACGAGCCGGTCGTGCTGCTGATCGACGAGATCGACAAGACCGACCAGGAGTTCGAGGCGATGCTGCTCGAGGTCCTCTCGGAATTTCAGATCTCGATCCCCGAGCTGGGCGTGGTGGAGGCCAAGAGCCGCCCGCTCGTGCTGCTCACCTCCAACAACTCGCGCGAGCTGACCGAGGCCCTCAAGCGGCGCTGCCTCTACCTCTGGCTCGACTACCCGGACGTCGAGCGCGAGCTCGAGATCGTGCGCCTGCACGCGCCCGAGCTGTCGGAGACCGTGGCGCGCAAGCTCGTGGAGATCATCCACATGGTCCGCAAGCTCGACCTCAAGAAGCCCCCGTCGATCGCCGAGTCGATCGACTGGGCGCGCGCGCTGCTCATGCTCGGCGCCGACGACATCGACAGCAGCGTGTTCGAGCGAACGATGAGCATCATCGTCAAGCACCGGACCGACCTCGACGTGGTGGCCGAGCGGGTCGGGGTGAAGATCGGCGATGGCCTCCTCCCCCGGGTCGCCGGGCAGTAGCGGAGCGGGCAAGCCCCAGGGGGGCGCGCCCGCCGGCGAGGACGCCACCCGGCGCGCGATGCGCGGGCCGGGGGCTCCGCGGCGCGGCGGCAAGGCCCTCTACGGGGGCATGCCCGAGGCCGGCCCGCCCGGTTTCGCGCCACGGCTGCTCGAGCTGGCCGACGAGCTGCGCCGCGAGGGGCTGGCGGTGGGCACCAGCGAGCTGCTCGACGCCTTCCACGCGCTCGCGGAGCTGAGCTGGACCTCGCAGGAGGACTTCCGTGAGACGCTCGCCGCCACTCTGGCCAAGTCACAGGAGGACCGGCGCGTGTTCGAGATCGTGTTCGACCGCTTCTTCTTCCGCGCCGTGGAGCGCGAGGCCGTGGAGCGCGGGCTGCGGGAGGAGCGCTACGAGGGCGGCGAGCGGCTGGACTTCGAGCAGCTGCGCGATCGGATCCGGGAGGCCGTGCGCGCCGGCTCGGACGGCGAGATGCGCGACATGGCCCGCCTGGCGATAGCCGCGTTCGGGCGCCAGGGCGAGGGCTCGGGGGTGATCGGCGTGGACGTGCAGCGCATCCGCCGCGCGCTCGACCTGAAGGGCGATGTCCAGGCGCGCGAGCCGAACGAGGAGCCGCCGCCGGACACGGTTCCCCAGGATCGCCTGCGCGAGTTCGAGCGCCACCTGCGCCGCGAGCTCGAGCGAGCGCTGATCGATCGCACCCAGTCGCTGCCGCCCGCCAAGCCCCTGCGCGAGTTCGACCGCGCGCTGCCGAGCGGGCCGTCCCAGGACCTGGCCGCGGTGCACCGCGTGGTGGCGCAGCTCAAGCGCCGGCTCGCCTCCCACGGCAACGACCCGCGCGGCCGGCGGCGCTCGTCGGTGGTGGACGTGCGGCGCACCATGCGCGCCTCGCTCGAGACCGGCGGGGTGCCGCTGCGCCTGCGCTACCGGGCCAAGCGGCCCAAGCGCCCGGAGCTGTACGTGCTCTGTGACGTGTCCACGAGCGTGACCAGCGCCAGCGTGTTCTTCCTGTCCGTGCTCCACGCCCTGCACGACTCGCTCCGCAAGCTGCGCACGTTCGTGTTCGTGGAGCGGGTCTCTGAGGTGACCGACGTGTTCGAGCGCGAACGCTCGTTCAAGGCGATCTCGCACGCGATCGCCACCGACGCCGGCGTGGCCGACGTGTCCGGCTACACCGACTACGGCCGCGTGTGGATCGAGTTCCTCGCCGACATCGTGGACGACCTCGACCCGCGCTCCACCGTGATCGTGCTGGGCGACGCCCGCACCAACGGCCGCGAGCCGCGCGCCGCGGCCTTCGAGGCGCTGTCGGAGCGCGCCGGCCGAACCTTCTGGCTCAACCCCGAGCCCAAGCTCTACTGGAACTACGGCGACTCGGTGATGCAGGTCTACGAGCCCTACTGCGACGGCGTGTTCGAATGCTGGTCGACCAAGCAGCTCGAGGCGTTCGTGAACGCGCTCACCGACAGCCGCGCACGCCCGCCCGCCGCGCGCTGACACTCGGGTAAGCCCCAGAGGACCCATGCCGCGGGCGCCTACGGCTGACCGATGTCTCTGTGGTGATAAGGGCGGAGCGGGGTAACATCGCTCCCTCAACCACCAGGGGTGCTCGCGGAAGCGGGCTGAGATAGCGCCTGATCCGGCGCCGACCCTTCGAACCTGTGGGGTAATGCCCGCGGAGGGAGCGATGACGACGCGACTCGAGGCACCCGTCAGGCCTCGCCAGGCAGAGGCGGTAGCGGTCCGGGGAGTGACCCGCCGCTTCGGCCCCGTGACCGCGCTCGAGGGGTTCGACCTCGAGGTGCGCGACGGCGAGGTGGTGGCCATCGTGGGCCCGTCCGGCTGCGGCAAGTCCACGCTGCTCGAGCTGATCGCCGGGATCCAGCGGCCCGACGAGGGCGAGCTGGTGGTTACCGGAAGCGCCGCCTACATGCCCCAGCGCGACCTGCTCCTCCCGTGGCGCGACGCCGTGGGCAACGCCGCCCTGGCCCTCGAGTCCGCCGGCGTGCCGCGCCGCGAGGCGCGCCGCCGCGCCGCGCCCATGTTCGAGCGCCTCGGCCTCGGGCAGTTCGAGCAATCGCGCCCACACGAGCTCTCCGGCGGCATGCGCCAGCGCGTGGCCTTCCTGCGCACGCTGCTCGCGGGGCGGCCCCTGCTGCTGCTCGACGAGCCCTTCGGCGCGCTCGACGCGATCACGCGCTCGGCGATGCAGGACTGGCTCGCCGGCGCCCTCCAGGCCGAGCCGCGCACGGTCCTGCTGGTGACCCACGACGTGACCGAGGCGCTGCTCCTGGCCGACCGCGTGGTGGTGCTCTCCCCGCGCCCCGGCCGCGTGCTCACCGAGCTGTGCGTGGACCTCGCGCGCCCGCGCGTGCGACGTGAGCTGGTGGGCGACCCGGCGTTCGCCGAGTTCGAGCGCCGCGCGCTGGAGGCACTGGGATGCTGAAGCGCTACCTGCCCACCGCGCTGCTGCTGCTCGCCGCGATCGGCGCCTGGCAGGCGGTGGCGAGCCTCGGCTCGGTGGACGACCTGACCCTGGCCTCGCCGGTCGAGACCGTGCGCGCCCTGCGCGACGACTCGAGCCTGCTCTTCGACAACACGCTCACCACCCTGTGGGAGGTACTGCTGGGCCTGGTGATCGCGGTGGCCCTCGGCGCCGGCGCCGCGGTGGTCATGCACGTGGTGCGGCCGCTGCGCGACGCCGCGTATCCGCTGCTGATCGCCTCGCAGGCGGTGCCGATCGTGGTGGTGGCCCCGCTGCTGATCCTCGCGTTCGACTACGGGATCGGCCCGAAGATCGCCATCGTGGCGCTGATCTGCTTCTTCCCGGTCACCGTGAACCTGCTGGACGGCCTGCGCGGCGTGGAGCCCGAGCTGCTCAAGCTCATGCGCAGCCTCGGCGCGTCGCGGCTCGCCATGCTCTGGAAGGTGGAGCTGCCGTGGGCGCTGCCCAACCTCTTCAGCGGCCTGCGCATCGCGGCCACGGTGTCCGTGATCGGCGCCGTGTTCGGCGAGTGGGCGGGCGCCGACAACGGGCTCGGCCGCCTGGTCCTGCTGGGCATCAACCAGCTCGAGACCCCGCGCGTGTACGCGGGCGTGGTAATTCTCACGGTGATGGCGCTGGCCCTATTCGTCCTCGTGTCGCTCGCCGAGCGGGCGGCCGTCCCCTGGAGCCGGAGAGAGGTGCGCTCGTGAGATTCGCCCTGGTGCTGATGGCGTGCGCGGTGCTGGCGCTGGGTGCCGGCTGCGGCGAGCGCAAGGAGAGGACCGGCCCGAACGGCACCGAGCGCCTCCAGCTGATGCTCGACTTCTTCCCCAACGCCGACCACACGCCGATCTACGCGGCGCAGGCCGGCGGGCACTTCAAGGACCTGGGGCTCGACGTGCAGGTGCGCGCTCCGGCGGACCCCGCGGCGCCGCTGCGCCAGGCCGCCGCCGGCCGGGTCGACCTGGCGCTCTCGTACGAGCCCGAGGTGATCCGCGCGCGCGACAAGGGCGTGGACGTGGTGGCGGTCGGCGCACTGGTTCAGCAGCCGCTCACGTCGATCATCTCGCTGCCGGACGCCGGGATCCGCACCCCCAAGGACCTGCGCGGCAAGAAGGTGGGCACCGCGGGAATCGACTACCAGTCCGCGTTCCTACAGGCGATCCTCCAGAAGGCCGGCGTGGACCCGGCCGGCGTGATGGAGCGCAACGTGGGCTTCGACCTCAACCCGGCGCTGCTCACCAAGAAGGTCGACGCCACGCTCGGCTCGTTCTGGAACTACGAGGGGATCGACCTGCGGCTGAAGAAGCGCAACCCGCAGGTCATCCGGGTGGACAAGGCCGGCGTGCCGACGTACGACGAGCTCGTGTTCGTGGCCAGCTCGAAGACCGTGAAGGAGAAGGGCGACGCGATCCGCGGCTTCCTCGGGGCGATCGCCCGCGGCGTGCGCGACCTGCGCGCGAATCCGAAGAAGGGCCTCGACGCGCTGCTCGCCGCCAACCGCGACCTCGATCCCAGGCTCCAGAGCGAGGTGCTCAAGGTCACGCTCCCGCTCTACGCCCCGCCGGCCGGCAGGCCGTTCGGGTGGCAGGAGCCGACCGAGTGGAGCGCGTTCGGCAAGTTCATGCGCGACTCCGGCCTGATCCAGAAGGGCGCCGGCGGCGCCTTCACCAACGACCTGCTTCCGGGCGGCGGGCTCTAGCTCCGGGAGCTAGCGGACCCTGACCGTCTGGCCCATCGTGGTCGGGTGGACCAGGCAGGTCAGGCGGTAGGTGCCGGGCACCGTGAAGGTGAACTGCTCGGTGCCGCGGTACTGGCCCGAGTAGAGCGAGGAGAACCCGCGCGGCCCGTTGGCCACGGTCACCGTGTGCGGCTTGGAGCCCCTGAACTCCCACGTGAGCGTGTCGCCCACCTTGGCGTCCACCTTGGCCGGCCGGAAGTAGTCGTCGGCCACCGGGATCGGGCCGCCGGTGAAGGGCGCGAACGCGCCCGTGGGCTTGTCGAGCTGCGGCACCTTGCGGTCGTAGGCGGGCGTGGAGTCGTAGCGCTTGGGATGGCGCAGCTCGGTGATGTCGGTGGGCATCGGCGCGCACTCCCCCACCGTGTCGTCGCGCACGATCTGGAGCACCCAGAAGCCCATGGCCGCCACGTGCAGGCTGTGGTCGTCGTGCACGGCTCTTCGCCGCAGCACCTCGCCCTGGTGGATCGGCACTCCCTGCCGGCTGCCGAACGTGCCGGTGGCGATCGGCCCGGGCTCGTGGAGGATCGGCCGGATCGTGTTGTAGATGTGGTCCGGCGTGCCGTAGTAGACCGGCGCGTTGAAGAGCCCGCGGTTGCACGTGTCGCTCGCGAGCGTGTGGCGCTTGCCGCCGCCGTGCTGGTGCGAGGAGGCCATCAGGATGCGGCCGCTGTACGGCACGGTCCAGGTGGACGTGTCCACGAGGTTGGAGCCCTTCGGGCCGCCGCCGGGGATGTCGTAGGCCATCCCGTTGCCGCGGCAGCCCACGACGGTCGGATAGACCGGGGTGCGGTAGTCCTCCGTGTAGTAGAGCTTGGTGCGCACGTACACGGTCTTGGGCTTCTTCACGTGGTTCATCACCATCGCGATCAGCGTCCAGTTGGGAGCGTCGCCGTTCTGCAGCTGGTTCACGATCCCGTACTTGGCCCGCTGCTCCGCCGGCACGAAGTCGAAGTTCCCGTCCGGGTGCTCCTCGCCGCGGCCGGCGATGAAGCCCGCGCCAGCCCAGCAGCTGCCCTGCGAGTCGCCCGCGCGCCCGTACGCGAAGTAGAGGAGGTGGTGGATCATCATCTGCGCGTTCGACAGCGGCTTGGCGTTCGGGTCCTTGCTGTCCACGAGGACCTCCTCCTTGATCCCGGTCACGTAGCCGGGCTTGGCGGGAGCCTCGACTCCGTTCGCGCGCAGCTGCACGGTGTGCGTGTCGTGCACGTAGGGCAGCGTCTGGATGGGCGGCGAGTAGAGCGTGAGCTCCTTCTCGTCCGCCGCGGCGGTCTGTGGGGCCAGTCCGACCAGAAGAAGGAGCAGCCCGGATGTGATCAGGGCCTTGCGCATCGCGAGTCCCGCGAACATGCGGGAACCCCAGCGTACTCCTAGCCCGAGAGTCCCGCTTCGGCCTGGCGCGCTAGGCGGCGCGGGCGGCGGCGGGCTCGGGTACCGGCTCGCCCGCGGCGGTGCAGGCACTCGCGCTCACGCGGTCGAGCACTTCGCTCAGCTGCTTGGCCTCGTCGTCGCTGAGCAGGCTGGCGAAGGCCAGGCCGAGCTCGTGCAGATACACCGGCCGCATCATCTCGAGCGTCTCGGCGCCGGACTTCGTGAGCAGGACCACGTAGCCGCGCCGGTCGCTCGGGCACGACTTGCGGTCGACCATCCCCGCGGCCGAGATGCGGTCGAGCAGGCGCGTGAGCCCGCTGGGCGTGAGGGCCACTGCGAAGCCGAGGTCGCGCGGGCGCAGCCCGTCGCCAGGCGCCTCGTCGAGCGCACAGAGCACGTCGTACCACGCCAGCGGCGGGAGGTCGTCCGCCCGCAGCGCCGTCTCGAGCCGCTCCACGAGCGTGGTGCGCGCGCGCAGCAGCGAGCGCAGGGCGTCGAGCTTGAGCTGGGTTGGGTTCTTGCTCATCGGGTACCTCATTGTAAAGGCAATGGTTGACATGTCAACAAAACGCGCTACCTTTGTTCTTGCGCAGTCAACAAATGCGGAATCAACAAGGAGGCAGGGACATGAGCACCACAACGATTCAGCCGGAGGCGACAGTGACGCTTCCCGCCGGTACGTGGAACGTGGATTCGGTCCACTCCTCGATCGGCTTCGAGGTCAAGCACTTCGGCATCAGCACGTTCCGTGGCCGCTTCACGGGCTACGAGGGCACCATCGAGACGGGCGACGGCACGCTCGAGCGCGTCCAGGGCGAGGTCCAGGTCGACAGCATCGACGTGAAGGATCCGCAGCTGGCCGGACACCTCCTGGCGGAGGACTTCTTCGACGCCGAGAACCACCCGAGCATCGCGTTCGCGAGCACGGGCGTGCGGCAGGTCGAGGATCGCTACGAGCTCGACGGCGACCTGACCCTTCGCGGGGTCACCCGCCCGATCACCCTCGAGGTCGAGGTCGACGGCGCCGGTGAGGACCCGTACGGCGGGCACCGCATCAGCCTGACCGGCAGCGGCCAGATCAACCGGTTCGACTACGGCCTCCCGTTCAACGCGAAGACGCCGAACGGGGCGTTCGTGGCCGGCGAGAAGGTCCGCCTCGTCCTCGCGGTCGAAGCGGTCAAGGAGGCGTAGGACCATGAGGATCCTCGCGATATCGGGCAGCCTGCGCAGCGGTTCGCTGAACACGGCCCTCGTCCGGACCGCGCGGACCCTCGCCCCGGCCGGGGTGGAGGTCGAGCTCTACGAGGGGCTCGACTCCATCCCCGGCTTCAGCGAGGACCGCGAGGCCGTGCTCCCGGAGCCGGTTCAGGACCTGAACAGGCGCATCCGCGAAGCGGACGCGCTGATCGTGGCCTCGCCCGAGTACAACGGGTCGGCGCCGGGCGTGCTCAAGAACGCGCTCGACTGGGCCTCGCGCCCACACGGCGAGTCGCCCCTGGTGGCCAAGCCCGCCGCGGTGATCGGCGCGAGCAAGACGGACTACGGCGCGAAGTGGGCGCAGGAGCAGATCCGGCGGGCACTCACCCTCTCGGGCGCGATGGTGATCGACGCCGAGCTGGCGGTGGCACGAGCCCACGAGAAGGTCGTGGGCGGCGAGGTGGTCGACGGCGAGACACGTGCAGCGCTCGCCCGCGTGGTGGCGGAGCTGGCGGAGACCGCCGACGCGATCGCGGAGCAGCCGCTGGCCGCCTAGCCCCCGAAGACCCACGGGCGCATAGGATCGCGCTCGTGGGCCACGGGCGACGGATGTCTGGCAGGACCGCCGCCCTCGTGCTTGCCGCGGTGGTCGTGACGCTGACGCTGGCGGGAACGGGCCTCCTGCCGAAGCCGCAGGAGTTCCGGCAGAACGTGGACTCGTGGGGTGCGATCGGCGTGCTCGCGGTCGCGGGGATCGCGCTCGGCCACGCGGTCGTCTCCTTCCCCTCCGAGATCCTCAACATCGCCGCGGGCTACGCGTACGGGTTCTGGCCCGCGATGGCGTTGCTGATGGCGTCCTGGACCGCGTCGTGCCTGCTGGCGTACTTCCTGGCGCGGCAGTTCGGCGATCGGATCGCCAACCGCTTCGTCCAGCCCGAGGCGCTCGAGCGCCTGCGCAAATGGGCCATCGATGCGCCGGTGCCGATCCTGATCGCGGCGCGGGCGATTCCGATCGTGCCGATCAACCTCGTCTCCTATGCGGCGGGGCTCGCCCGGATGCCGCTCTGGCGCTTCACGTGGACCACCGTGGCCGGCCTGCTGCCGCAGTACGCGCTTCCGATCTACGCGGGCAGCCAGGCGCGCGACGTGTCGATCACCGACCCGACCATCTGGGGCTCCGGGCTCGCGTGGATCGCCCTCATAGGGCTCGGCTGGCTGATCTACCGGCGGCTGGCCCCTTCAGATATCCCGCGTTGAGCATGTAGAGCCCGGCGAGGGCCCCGTACGGGGCGTAGGGCTCGAAGAACTCGCGCACCTCCTCGACGCTCGCCCGGCGGCCGAGGCCCGCGAGCTTGCCCACGAGCTTGACGTAGGCGAGGTCGCCGGCGGGGATCTGGTCGTCGCGGCCCTGGCCGTGCAGCGCCAGGCACTCGACCGTCCACGGGCCGATCTCCCGGATCGCGAGCAGCCGCTTCCAGGCCGGCTCGTGCTGGGTGAGGTCGATGCGCCCGGCGGCCACCTCGCGGCTGGCGCGGATCATCGCCTGAGCACGGCCGGCGGACAGGTCGCATGACTGGAGCTCGGGCTGCGCGCAGGCGGCGAGCCGGGCGGGCGAGGGAGCGTCGCGGAAGGTGCCGCACTCGCTGCGCCGCCCGAAGCGCCGGACCATCGAGCGCTGGATCGCCGACGCGCGCTCCGACTCGATCAGCTGCTCCGTGATGGCCCAGGCCAGCGCCTCGAATGGCTCGGGGCGGCGCAGCGGCCGCAGCCAAGGGCGGCGGCGCACGATCGGCCCGATCAGCGGGTCCCAGCGAAAGCGGCGGATGAACGGGCGGATGTCGTGGTCGAGGCCGAGCGCGAAGCGCATCCGCTCGACGGCGTGCAGCGCGCACTCGCGCGTGGGCGCCTCGGCGCGGAGCCGGACGGAGCTGGACAGCGGCCAGGCCGCAACGGTGGCGGCCTCGTCGCCGCGGTGGAGGATCCTCACCAGCGCGCCGTCCCTGCGCCGCAGCACGCCGTCGCGGCCGGCGGGCGGCATCCGGTACGGGCCGGGCGGGATCACGTCGAGCTCGACCACCGCGATTCGCGGCGAGGCCGGGCGCGGCCGGGCAACCGTGGGCTGGTGGGCTCGGACGGCGGCCGGCTCGTCGGCTCGCGGCCCGGCGGTGGCCACTAGCGCTTGAGCATGTGCACGTCGACGAGGAACGAGCGCGTGCCCGTGACCTCGAGGGCCTTGCCGCCCCGCCGCCCGCCGACCCGGACCCGCTTGGGCCGGTGGCGCAGCACGCGGACGAGCATCATCGTGGCGAGGCCGGCGAGGATCCCGCCCGTGGCCGCCGCCATCGGGGCCATGAGCACGGCCTCGGACGGGCGCTCGACCTCGCGCCGGCGAGCCGGAACCGGCAGCGGCCGGCCGTCCTCGTCGACCACGTCAGGCGGGGTGTAGGCGGCGTCCTGCACGAGCGGGCGAGTCTACCCCCGCCCCCGGCGTCTGGAGGCGGGCGACCCGAGGCCAC